>JBEQBV010000075.1:0-14422 GCA_041639635.1 Novosphingobium sp. | reverse complement strand
CACACTGTTTGGCCGCAACACCACCGGCGGTGCCATTCTGCTCACGCCCGCAAAGCCCACCGACAAGTTCGAAGGCTATGTTCAGGCCGGGTTTGGCAATTACAGCATGATCGAGACCGAGGCTGTGCTGAATGTGCCCATTTCCGACAAGGTGCGGCTGCGTCTGGTCGGTGCTTCGCGCGATCGTGACGGCTTTACCTATGATGTGAACTGGAACAAGGACCGCGACGACCAACACTGGCGCATGGCCCGCGCAGGGCTGTGGATCGAGCCGTTTGAAGGTGTAACAAACTACACGCTCGTCAACTACGGCACATCGCACAGCAATGGCACCGGTTCGATCGCCAAGAACTTCAACACCCGCTATTTCACGGGCCTTGCCACCCGGCCCATTCCGGTGGGCGGGGGTGTTACGTTGCCCTTGGGTGCAATCGCGCCGACGTTCAACTTCTGCGGCGCGGGCACGGGGCCAGCCAACTGCAGTTACTACACCAACCTGCTCGATCAGCAGAACACCCGTGGCATTCGACAGACAGCGCATGGCATGGACAGCTTTGCCAAGCTGGAAACGTGGAGCATCAGCAACACGACGGATATCGATCTTTCCAGCACGTTGAAGCTGCGCAACATCTTCAGCTATTCCGAACTCAAATCGTTCTATGCGAACGATCAGGACGGCACGATCGCGCCGATCTATGATACCGGCAACACGCTGCTCAGCCGCACGGCCCCGCGCGATTGGTACAAGCAGGTGACCGAGGAGTTGCAGCTGCAAGGCACGGCTCTGGATGACAAGCTGACCTACACCGTGGGCGGTTTCTATTTCAAGCAAAGCCCGCGCGGCACGATGGTGTCCTATTCCACGAACGTCTGCGGCCTGCAGACGATTGCGGGTTGCCCGATAGGCCAGAGCGAAATTGCCGTAACCAACGAATCCAAGGCGCTCTATGCACAAGGTTCGCTTGATTTCGGTGCGTTCTCACCCTCGCTTGACAGGCTGCGGCTGACCGCTGGTTATCGTTACACCTGGGATACGGTGGGCGGCACCACGGCATCGTGGAATTACACGCCCCTTGCGAATGGCGGCCAGTTTGTCAGCGCCTGTTCGTGGAAGTCCAACCCAAATCCGCAACAATCCATTGCCGATCCACGCAGCACCTGCTTGTTCGGGGCGCAGCTGAAGAGCTCGTCACCTAACTGGACGATCGGGCTGGATTACCGTCCTAACGATAACATCATGGTCTATGCCAAGGTGACGCGCGGTTACAAGGCGGGTGGCTTCAACAGCTATGCCGTGTTCGAAGATACCCGCACGTTCGGCCCGGAAACGGTCACCGACTATGAAGCGGGCTTCAAGACCGACTTCAACGCAGGCGGCATGCGTGGGCGCTTCAATGTCAACGGCTTCTGGCTGGACTACAAGAACATCCAGCGCGCCGCCGGGGACTTTAACCGCGCGACGGGCGGCAATGGCGCGATCACGCTGAACAATGCTTCGGCCGAGATCAAGGGCGTGGAAGTGGAAGCGATGCTGCAGCCCACGCAGAACATCGAGATCGGCGGCAACTACAGCTACCTCAACGCCAAGTACAAGTCGTTCCGCTTCAACTCCAGCTCGGGCGTGTGGGATTGCACCGCGCAATCGATCAATTCGCCGCAGGTCTTTGCCGGTGCCGACATGACGTGCCGTCCGCTGCAGTACCTCTCGCCGAATATCGTTTCGGTCTATGGCCGGTTCAGCCTGCCCGTGTCGGAAGACGTCGGCAAATTGAGCCTGTTCATGAGCTACAACTGGACCGACGCGCAGCCGACGGCACCGTTCTCAACCGAAACGTTCCCCGATGGCACTGTCAACGAGCCGGGCGTGCTGCTGCCAAGCTACGGCCTGCTCAACGCCACGATCGACTGGAAGGGCGTGATGGGCATGCCGGTCGATCTCAGCCTGTTTGCCACCAACATCACGAAGAAGAACTACATCATCTCGAACACCGGCATCTTCCAGACGATCGGCGCACAGAGTGTGATCTATGGCGAGCCGCGCATGTTTGGCCTGCGCCTGCGCTACAGCTTCGGCAACTGAGCGGACGCGGAATTAAGGCAAGCGAAAAGGCCGGGCGTGATTGCCCGGCCTTTTCATTTTGGGGCCATGTCCCAGGGTGAGCCGACAAACGTTGACCCGTTTCTGGATAAACGATAGTGATCACTTACATAACATATGGGTGAAGCCCTTGCCAGCTTACCGATCCGGCAGGATCATGATCCATCGGAGGACCAGTTGATGACAAGCCTTCGTCTGTCAGTGCCGTCAGCCGAAGCCGCAACATCGCCTGCAGCGTCTGGCCAACAATGCCGTAACGCCAGGGGCGGAAACGGCTGAAGCCCTGAAATTGGCAACCCGGGACAGGAGAGATCAATGCGCATCATTGACGTTGACAGCCATTTCAATGAACCCGCCGACTGGTTCGAAAAGGCCAATCCGAAGCTGGCGGCCAAACTGCCCCGCATGACGGTTGCCGATACGCTGCTCGATGTGGTGGTGGGCGATCTCTTCTCGTCGGTGCCTCCGGCGTTGCGCCCCGATCCGATGAGCCTGTTGCCTGGTTATGTGGTCGATGCCTACAAGGATTTTCTGGCCGGGGGCGCGCCGCCGCAGGTGGCAATCGATGCCGGGGCCTTTGAACCATCGGCGTGGCAGGCCGGACCGCGCATCGCGTGGATGGACCAGCGCGGGATCGACGTGCAAATCCTGCTGCCCTCGAACGGCTATCATCCCTATCGACATGCCATGCGGCTGGACAAGTCGCTCGCGCTGCCTGCGCTGGATACCTACAACAACTGGGCGCTTGAACAGATGCACGGCCGGACCAACCGGCTGATCCCTGCCGTTGTGGTCGATCTGATGGATGTCGAATGGTCGATCGCGCAAGTCGTCAGCGGGCGGGAGAAGGGCAGCCGCGCTGTCTTCGTCAAGGCCGACCCGCATGGCGACAAGGCGCTCAACCATCCCGATTTTGAACCGTTCTGGGCAACGTGCGAGGATCTGGGCATGGCGATCCTGTTCCATGTCGGCGGCGGCCGCGCGGCAATGCATCCGGCCTGGGCCAACAATGGCGGCGATATCACCTCGTTCTACCGCATCGCCTCGCTGTCACGCCGACTGGTGCCGCAGCTTGCGCTGGCTGCAATGATCTTTGGCGGGGTGCTTGAACGCTATCCGAAGCTCGCGGTGATCGTGTCCGAACTCGGCATTGACTGGCTACCGGATTTTCTGATGGCTGCCGATGCCGAAGCGGACAACAGCCGCCCCAAGATGCTCAGCTTCGCGCCCTATGACCTTCCGCTCAAGCCCAGCGAATACATGGCGCGGCAAGTCTGCGTTTCGGTTGTTCACCAGCAGGACCAGTTGCGCCCCACCATCGAACATGTGCCCGAAGGCCTGATCGTGTTCTCATCGGACTTCCCGCACATAGAGGGCCATCAGGAAGCGCATACGATCTATGGCCAGCAGCTTGATGGCCTGCCGCTGTCGCTGAAGGAGAGCTTTTTCGGCAAGAGGGCGGCGCAGCTTCTTGATCTTTGAGCAGTCGCGTTGCTCGGCCTCGAAATAGGCCCACTATTCCTTCGTTCTCGCGCCTCGCTGGGGCCCCTTTCAGGGCAACCGTGATCCGCGCGGAATTTGTCCACGCTGCCTAGCATCCCACGACTGTCACGCTTTGCAACGAGGTCGAAGGTATCTCCCCCTATAGCAAGCGCACGCTGACGGAAGGCACACAGCATCATTGTGGCATTTTCGTGGGGCAAGGCGAAGAGGACAGAGATCAAAGCGCTATGAACAGGGCACTTGAAAGGCTGATGAGTCCGTCGCATTATAGTGTGTGACTACTAACTTATGTTCCTTCAGGTCGACAATCAGAAACACCTTTTCCGGGAGAACAATCATGAACGCACAGCCCATGACCACACAAGCAAGGCTCGCAGGTCGCCGTGTCATCGTGTTCGGCAGCGCCACCGGCATCGGCGCTGCCACAGTGCTTCGCCTTGCTGCAGAAGGTGCCCGTGTTTGCGCGGCTGACATCAACATCGAAGGTGCCACCAGCGTGGCCGAACAGGCCGGGGGTGATACCTTTGCCGTCCACGTCGATATCGCCGATGAAGCCTCGGTCCAGAATGCCACGCAAGCTGCCGTTGAGCGTTTTGGCGGGCTGGATGGCGCACATATCAATGCGGCTGATCTGCGGGTCATCATGGAAGACAGCGATGCCCTGGCCATCGATCTGTCTACTTTTGATCGCACGATCGCCGTGAACCTGCGCGGCCACCTGCTCTGCACGCGCGCCGTAGTGCCGCATCTGGTGAAGAGCGGTAAGGGTGCGATCGTCTATACCAGTTCAGGTTCGGCCCACGGCGCAGAGCCGACGCGCCCGTGCTACGCGATGGCCAAGGCTGGTCTTAATGCCTTGATGCGCCACGTCGCTGCGCGCTGGGGCAAGGAGGGCGTGACCGCAAACGTTCTGGCACCTGGCTTCACCGTGACTGGCGAAATGAAGCTGCAGATGGAGGCGAATGCCGAGGAAGCCAAGAAGTGGGCCGATTACTTCATGCAGCGCACGCCCCACACCCGCCTTGGTGAATCCGAAGATCACGCAGGCGTAGTGGCGATGCTGCTGTCCGAAGATGGTCGCTGGATCAATGGTGCCATTTTTGATGTCAATGGCGGATCGCTGATGCGGGGCTGATCGCACGATCTCTGCTGCGCAGCATCAGTCCTGCAAATGCCGCGCGATCGCTTCGTCTGTAAAGCCAACGGCGCGGCAGCAGAACCACACTGCGTCGCGCACCAGTTCATCAGTGCTCCCTTCATAGGGAGAACGATCTGCCTTGGTGGCGAGCACGTTCAGTACGGTGCCGACATGTTCCGTAAAGAGCGAGGTGTTCCTTACCGAAATTTGTCGTCCCGCAACATCGCCTGCCAGCCGCGCATTTTCGAGCGCGGCGGAAATGCGGTGGTGCATCAGGCGGTGCGCGCGGCGGTAAACCAGCGTGGCAAAGTTGGTGTCACCCACCAAGCTGGCAAGCAGCAGGCGAAACCCTTCGCGAATCCGGATTTCCTGCGGATCCACCACGATCTTGAAATAGCCGTGCAGGTTGCGGACCAGAGCGCGCCCATTGAATTCATGGAGCGAGAGCTTCTCATAGCTTTCATCCTGATCGCGGATAACTTCGCGCAGGACGGCGCGATACAGCACTTCCTTTGAAGGAAAATGCCGATACATCAAGGCTTCAGACACGCCGGATTGCCGGGCAATATCCTGCGTGCGCGCCGCCTCATAGCCGCATTGGGCAAATATTGCCCTGGCGTTTTCAAGAATGATCGACCGACGTTCTTTTGCGGGGAGGCGAGTACGCTTCATTGCAAGCGTGCGAATAGAGCCAAACCGCGATCCTGCGCAAGATGACGCGACAGGACCGGGTTCAACATTCGTTTCGGATCATTCAATCAGGCGATAGCTTCCCTGTTCAGGCCGCCGGGTTGCGTTAAAAAAGTCCACCAAACGCCACGGCCACGACAGAAATACGCGGCCCTTGGAGTTGTTGTAATAGGAATTGGCGCGCGGGTGCGTCCAGATCATCTGCGGCATGCGTTCGTCCACCTTGCGGTTCCATGCGTCGAACGCCTCCTGTTCAACCTCGAAGGCGCGAGCCCCCACCTCGTTGATCCGGTCGAGCGCCTCGATGATCCAGTTGACCTGGGCTTCGGAGATCAGGTTCTGGCCTGCAGCATGATTGGGTGCGCTGTTCGGGCCGACAGTGTGGAAATAGTTCGGATAGCCCGGCACGCACATGCCCAGATAGCTGCGCGGATCTTCCGCCCCCCATTCCTCGCCCAGATCGCGCCCGCCTTCGCCCTTGATCACAAGGTTGCCCACCATTTGCGCAACATTGAAGCCGGTGGCGCAGATGATCACGTCGCATTCAAAGATCGATCCATCCTTGGCCTCGATGCCGTTGGGCAGGATGCGGGCAATGCCCTGCGTTTCGAGGTGGACGTTGGGCAGGGCAAGGGCATCGAACCAGCCATTGTCGAGGATGATGCGTTTGGAAAAGATCGGGAAATCAGGCGTCAGCTTCTCGATCAGATCCGGCCGGTCGGCAAAGCGCTGCTGCATGTAGCCCAGCGCATACTGGCGCGTCATCTCGTTGCCTTCGGACACGGCGAACATGTTGCCTTCCCACGCCGGGTCCTTCAGCACGTTGGAGAACAGGCCATCTGCCGCCGCCCAATAGACGCGGAAGCGGAACCATTCCTTGAACGTGGGGATGTTGGCCAGCGCCCATTTCATCCCCTCGCTCACCTCGTGGGCAATTTCGGGGTTGAACAGCACCCAATGCTTGGTGCGTTGATAGACCGTCAGTTCGGCAACATCAGGCGCAATGGCCCCGCAAAGCTGCGCCGAGCTAGCGCCGGTGCCGATTACGGCGATGCGCTTGCCCTTGAGATCAAGGTCAGCGGGATAGGCGGCCGTGTGGACGACGGTGCCAGCGAAGTCCGCCAGTCCGGCGATATCGGGCATCTTCAGGCGATTGACCGGGCCGTGGCCGTTGATCACCGCATTGACGACAAGGTCTTCGCTGGTGCCATCGGCATTGCGCACGGTAACGGTCCAGGTGCAGGTCTTTTCGTCCCAGACAAGCCGTTCGACCTTGGTGTTGAAGCGGATGTCCCGACGCAGGTCGTACTTGTCGGCAACGCCGGTCATGTAGCGCTGCATATCGGCACCGTGCGGGTGATAGTGCTGCCAGTCGGGCCAGATTTCCCAGCTGAAGCTGTAGAAGTGGCTGGGCGTATCGACGCCTACTCCGGGGTAGCGGTTCTCGTACCAGGTGCCGCCAACTTCGGCGTTCTTTTCGATCACGACGAATTCGTAACCCGCTTCGCGCAGCTTGGTGGCCGCGGCCATCCCGGTCATGCCGGCGCCGATAACCAAGACCTTGAAACCAGCCTTGGGCGCAGGCCGATCGGGCTGCTTGCTGCGGTCGATCCAAGGGCGGAAGCCGCACTGATCGTAAACGAGTTCGATGAATTCATCTTCGACCGGCTCACCAACCGTTACCGACATGATCCGCTGCACAAGTGCGTCCGAAGGCTCATGCCCGGCAATGCCCTTGCCGGTGGTCAGGAGCGCGCGCAGCTTCAGGCGCAGATCATCGGCGAGAGCCTCGGGAATTTCAGTTGGAGGGTATGAAAACGCCGGGCGGATGTGCGAAGCGAAAGTATCAAGAGTCTCAATATCGTGCGACAGATAGACATAGGCCGCCAGCAGGGTCGGAACGTTCGCCTCGTCAAGTGCGCGGGCAAGGTCGAAACTGTCGGCCAGAGGTGTGAAAGTGCTTTGCTTTGCAGCAAGAATCGAGGCCATGCCTGCAGTCTCCCAGTCGTTATAAGTGTGTGCTTACATCAAAAAACTGTGACAGGGAAGGCAGCTTGCGGGGCAGTTGACGTAAGGCTGGAATTAATCGAACATACGAGAACTATTAACAGGGATTGGAGTGGCAGGTGGCCATCAGCACGAAGAAGACGGTCTTTCTCACCGGGGCCACCGGAAACATGGGTAGTGCCACGCTCGCCGAACTGATGGCGCGCGCCGACCGCTTCCATGTCCGCGCTCTTGTTCGCCCGGAAGAGCGGGACCATCCGGTGATCAAGCGGTTTGACGGAAATCCGGCCCTTGAATGGCTTCCCGGCGATCTGACGAGCGCAGAGGAAATGCGCCGCGGCGTTACAGGTGCGGATCAGGTGCTGCACATCGGTGGCATGGTTTCACCCCTGGCGGATCTGCATCCGGAACTGACCATGCGCGTGAACGTGGGCGGAGCACGCAACATCGTCGAGGCGATCAAGGCCACCGGGCAGGCCGATCGCACGAAACTCGTGTACATCGGCACTGTTGCGCAGACTGGGCATCGCAATGCGCCCGTGCACTGGGGCCGCACCGGTGATCCGATCAAGATCAGCCGCTTCGATCAATACGCCGTCAGCAAGACACAGGCAGAGGCAATCGTGGCTCAAAGCGGACTGAAGCACTGGGTTTCGTTGCGGCAGACTGGCATTGCTCACCCCAATATCTGGAAAATCTTCGATCCGATCATCTTCCACAACCCCTTCAACGGGGTGTTCGAATGGGTCACGGTCGGCGATTCGGCGCGGCTTGCTGCCAATTCCTGCGAAGAGGCCGTGCCCGATGCGTTCTGGAACCGATTCTACAACATCGGCGGGGGCGAGAAGCTGCGCGTGGTAAACCACGAGTTTGCGCAGATCACCGCACGGGCATTGAAGCAGAAGGACGCTTTCGCCAGCTTCCGCCCGCACTGGTCGGCCACGCGGAATTTCCATGGGCAGTGGTATGCCGATTCAGACCGGCTTGAAGAACTGGTGCCGTTCCGTTCGGAAACGCTTGAAGACTGGGCAAAAGGGATGGTCGCCAGCATGCCGGCGGTCGTCCGGCTGATCGCACGGCTGTTTCCGGGGGCAGGGCGCAAGCGGATGGAAAAGCTTGCCAAAGGTCCCGGCGGGACGCTCAACTGGATCGCGAACGATGACCGGGAGCACATCGATGCCTATTTCGGCTCGCGCGAGGCGTGGGAAAGGTTGCCACGCGAATGGGCGGACTTCGAGTTTCGCCAGCCTTCTCGGCAAGTGTCCTTGCTCGAGCACGGCTACGATACGCAAGCATCGGAACATGACTGGAAATTCGCCGATCTTTCGGCCGCCGCACAGTTTCGCGGTGGATCGCTGATTGGCGAATTTGCCGATCCCGACGTGCCCACGCAGTTCCGCTGCGCACTGGGCCACGAATTCGCGATGACGCCACGCCTTTACCTTCAGGGCGGGCACTGGTGCCCGACCTGCATGACCGACCAGTCCACGTACGACGCGAACAAGGCAGCCAATCCGTTCTTCGCGCAAGTCTGGCCGGATATGGATTGAGAACAGAAAAGCACGGCGCGGCGGCTTCTTGGCCACCGCGCCGGCAGGTTGGGAGCGATCAGGACAGGGTGAGGTCCTCACGCACCGGTTTACGGGTCCATTTCCAATAGTCTGCAAGCCGGAACGGGCAGGAGATGATGTTGCGCCCCGCCGAGTTCAGGTAATAGCTCTTGGCCTTGGGGTGTGCCCAGATCATCTGGCTCATCTGCGCGGCAACCTTCCGGTTCCAGGCGTCATAGGCCGCCATTGTCGGCTCAACCTTGCGCGCGCCTTCGGCAACGATCAGGTCCAGTGTTTCGATCATCCAGTTGATCTGTGCCTCGATTACCATGTTCACCCCTGCGGCATGGTTCGGCGCGCTGTTGGGGCCTAGTACGAAGAAGAAGTTGGGATATCCCGGTGTCATCACGCCAAGGTAGCTGTAGGGGTCATCCTCGCCCCAGTCGTCCTGAATGCGGCAGCCACCCTTGCCGACAATGTCGAGATTGCCAGCAACCTTGGTGATCTCGAAGCCGGTGGCGAGGGCCAGAACGTCAACCTCGATCCGGGTGCCATCTTTCAAGACCACGGCGTCCTTCTCGATATGATCGATGCCGCGCGTCTCCAGCGTAACGTTGGGTTTGACCAGCGTGTCGAGCCATCCGCCATCGGCGTCGAGTACGATGCGTTTGCCGAAGATGGGGTAGTCGGGAACGATCTTCTCGATCAGGTCGGGGCGGCTTGCCAGCTTGGTATTGATATAGTGCAGCGCATAATTGCGCACGGCATCGTTCTGTGCGCTGATTGAAACGTCCTGATTCGGCCAGTCCGGCTCCATCTTTACGTTTCCGTACAGCCCGTCGCCCGAGAACCAGTATACGCGGAAGCGGAACCATTCCTTGTAGTGCGGGATGTTGCGCAGCGCGAAGCGCACGTTGTCGTTGACGTTCACGTTGATGTCGGGATTGTTCAACACCCAGTGCTTCGAGCGCTGGAAAATCGTGAGCTGCGAGACTTCGTCAGCGATTGCCGGGGCCAGTTGCGCCGCGCTTGCGCCAGTGCCGATCACCGCCACGCGCTTGCCCTTCAGGTCGACCGACGTGTCCCACCCAGCCGTGTGCATCTTGGGGCCGGCAAAAGTTTCAAGTCCGCGGATCTTCGGCATTGACCAGCGATTGAGCACCCCATGCGCCAGCAGGACCGCGCTGACCACCTTCTCGCTGGTGGTTCCGTCCTTGTGCACCAGATGAACGTGCCACTTTGCGGTTGCTTCGTTCCACGTCGCACCGGTGACGCGCGTATTGAATACCACGTTGCTGCGTACGCCGTGCCTGCCCGCCACGCTCACTAGGTAGTCCTGAATCTCCTGTCCCTTGGGGTGGTAGTGGCTCCATTCCGGGTTCAGTTCGAACGAATAGCTGTAGAAGTGGCTGGGCGTGTCCACGCCGACGCCCGGATACCGGTTTTCCCACCAGGTGCCTCCGAGCTCCTCGTTCTTCTCGACGATCGTGTAGGAATATCCCGCTTCTGAAAGCTTGATCCCTGCAGCGATCCCGCTCATCCCGCCACCGATGACAATGACATCGAAGTCTGTGGGCGGGCTGCGTCGGCTCGTCATATCCTTGCGCTTGGCTGCCTGTTCGAAGCCCATTTGATCATACAGGACGGGGATCAGGTCCGGATCGACGTTTTCACCTACGCTGACGCTCATCATCAAGCGCAGCAGTTCGGGCGCAATCGGCTTTTCGATGGGAGGGGGCGTTTGGGTCAACACCGCAAACAAACGATCCCGCAGATCCTGCGCCTTTGCGTCAGGCACAGTGCTGGGGGCATTCGCAGCATAGGCCGCCGTCAGATATGGAGCAAAGCTCTGAAGGTATTCCCGGTCCTGCGTAAATGTCGTCAGCACCATTAGCAGTGTGGGTAGATTGGCATCCTGCAGTGCGGCCAAAAGCCCTTCCCTGTCCGCTATCGGCAAAACTGGACCAGAAGCTGAGGAAATCGCATTCATAAGTCTCTCCCGCATTAGTAAGTAAACACTTATATTTAATTTTAAACGCGTCAAGAGCGCGAGATGCAAGATTCGCAGCGCATGAAAGCGGCTTTGGCTTGCAACATGCGTTGCGAAAGGGAGACAGTCCTACGCAAATGCCGGAAAAAATTTACGATTAGATCACAAATGATCATTTATGATCATAGGCGATTTGACGCAGAGCGCGGCATCGGTTAGTTATGACTCACTTCGGCAGGGATGGAGCATCCGTGATCGGAGAGAGATGGATGCAGAAATGCCATACTTGCCAATCGGCTCGGCGATTTCCCCGGGCAAAGTTGCAGTGCCAGTCTCTCAACCGTGCGCACGGATTCCGTTCCCCGTTCTCATCCGGGCAGGCAGCCTGAAATGAGTTTCCACGCTCGACAATCCAGCTTTGTCGAAATGCAGAATCAAGGGGAGGATACATGAACTTCGGTACTCTTAAACTTTCGCTACTGGTAAGCAGCAGCCTTTTGGTCATGGTCGCGCCTGTCTCGGCGTTCGCCGCCGAAGAGGCCGCTGTGCAACCGCAAGCCGCAGATGAGCCCGCCGGCAGCGAAATCATCGTCACGGCCACGCGCCAGTCGCAAAAGCTGCAAGACGTGGCCATGACGGTCAACGTCGCCACGGGCGAGCAGCTCGAGAAGTTCAAGATCTTCGATGTCAAGGACGTGCAGCAACTCGCGCCGGGTCTTGAACTGACCAACGTCAGCGGTCGCAACAACACCACAACGCTGCGAGGCATTTCGTTTGACCCTGATCAGGGCACATCGCCTGCAGTGCAGGTCTATTTCAACGAAATCCCGTCCGACGCTCAAACCGTCTACACTGCAATCTATGATATCCAGCAGATCGAAGTGCTGCGTGGGCCGCAGGGCCTGCTTCGCGGCCTGTCAGCGCCTGCCGGGGCAATCACGATCGCCACCCGTCGTCCGAACTTCGACGAGCCGGAAGGCTATGCTCAGATTTCCGGCACCACCCTCGCGGGATACAACGCGCAGATGGGGGCATCGTTGCCTTTCTCCGACAAGTTCGCAATCCGCGTGGCGGCGCTGGTTGACGGCAACCGTCTCAACAACGTCACCAATGTGACACGTGGCGAGCGTTCGAAGAGCACGACGCAGAGCGCACGTGTCACGCTGGGCTGGAAGCCGACCGACAACTTTACCAGCTATCTGACGTATCAATACCTTGAAGCAGACAACCGCCAGTTCCAGCAGGTTTTCGGTGCAGGCAACAATCCTTACAGTCAATACTTCACCATTCCGGTGCAGGGGGTAGGCGATCTTCCCGCACCGCTTGCGGGCGTCTTCGTTCCCGATACTTCGGCAAGGTCCGGCCCTGCCCTGACCACGGGGGATTATGCTTCAGTGCAGGATGGCGCGTTCCGCAACATCAACCGGTCGCACATCGTCAATCTCAATATGGATTATGATCTTGGCGCGGCGACTGTTGCATTTGTCGGGGCGTATCAGAGCAGTCAGCTGAGCATCCAGCGCGATCTGGATGTGACCAACGCCCTGCCGGGCTATGTCCAGTATTCCAATGTCGATACGCCCTACAAGGTCGCCACTGGCGAACTTCGTCTGACCTCGAACAACACCGAAGGCTTGGGCTGGGGCGTAGGGGCCTTCTACACGAAGCAGACCGGCACAACGGTTGTTCGGCAGGATGCTTCGCAATTCTGGTATGCAGTGAGCCCGAACGCTCAGGTTAACCTGCCGTTTGCTGCCATTGGCGTGAATGCACCGGGCTTCACCCCCTTCACGCTTCCGAACACCCTTGGCATTGCCACACTGGTCAACGTTCCGGTCAACAACCAGACTTGGTCGTTCAACGCCAACTTGCGCTACCGTTCGGGACCGCTTTCGATCGAGGGCGGCGTGCGTTACTCGATTATCAAGTCCGTGCAGACCACGCAGCTCACGCTCAGCGGTGCGGTTCAGGATGGCCCGCGCGAAATCATCCCGGCTGCACTGCAGCGTAACACCGACAAGCCCTGGACGGGCGGTCTTAACATTTCCTACGAGGTCACGCCCAATCTCAACATCTTTGCTGCCTATGGTCATTCCTTCCGCAGCGGCAGCACGGGCGTGTCAGTGCCGGACGGTATCTCCAACGATCTGATCCGCACCAATCCCGAAAAGAGCGATTCTGTCGAGGCAGGGATCAAGGGAACGCTGTTCGACCGCCGCGTAAACTATTCGGTGTCGGGTTACTATCAGAAGATCGACAACTTCCTGTCGCGCTTCACCGACATCTATTACAACGCACCGGCCGCACAGCCGGCTACTGGGTTCTTCGATTTCAACTACAATACGGATGCGACTATCAAGGGTGTCGAGGCCGCATTCGACGGGCGGGTTTCGGACAACTGGGACCTTGGCGTGTCAGCCGCTTATACGGAGGCGCGCTTCAACAATGCCCGCGTGCCGTGCACCGACTTTGCCGGAACGGGCCTGCCAAATCGCAACGGTGCACCGGGAGTTACCGGCACGGGCAACGTCAGCTACTGCGTCGTCAATGGACGCCTTGCCGAAGTTCCGGACTTCAGCTTGACCGCCAACACCGAAATTCGCCTGCCGCTTGGTTCGGTCACTCCCTTTGTGCGCGCACTGTTTACCTATCGTCCCGGCTTTGATTCCGAGCGCGCACAGTTCACGTATCAGTCGCGTGAACTTCTCAACATGTTCCTCGGGGTCCGCACTGATGACGGAAAGTGGGAGTTCGACATATTCGCCCGCAATCTGCTCGACCAGCGCCGCATTACGAACCTGGGACTTGGCAATGGTACTGTCGATACCCTGATTGCGGGCACTTTCAACTCGGGCTTCCGTCAGGTCAGCATGACCAACCCACGCGAATTCGGCGCAACGCTCAAGTTCAACTGGTAAACCGCAACCGAGTTTTATGAAATCTGCAGAGGGCGCCGGCATGGCGCCCTCTGCTTCTTTCACCAATCGCGGTGATGCAGTTTATTCGGGAAGCGTGTTTCCCCGGGGAAACACATCATGAACATATTGCCGAACGTCCTGCTTTGTGCTCGAAGACTGCTGGCGATGACGGGTGGCTCTAAGCTGCGGCGTGTTTGCCAGCCTGACGCCCGAAGAAGGTGCAATCGGCAAGGCTGAGGCCCGAGGAATAGCCGTGGCCCCATGCGGGCAGTCCCGAAGTGCAGCGGCCAGCAGCATAAAGGCCGGGAATGGGGCTGCCACCGCGATCCAGCACTTGCGCGTCTTCCGATGTCTTCAGCCCGCCAAGCGTGAAGAAGCTGAAATAGCTGGTCTCGAAATTCAGTTCGAGGGCCACGAACGGCGATTGATCCAGCGGTTTCAGGATCGGCACCTGCTTGTCGAACAGCGGATCGCGGCCTTCGCGGGCGTAGCTGTTATAGAAGTACATCGTGGTCGAAAGCGTGCCTG
>JBEQBV010000074.1:0-14544 GCA_041639635.1 Novosphingobium sp. | reverse complement strand
AATCGATGCGGTGCAAGCGGTGGAAACGCTGCGCCCACTAGTCAGCAAGGATGGCGCAATCACCGCCAACAAATCGGGCAACTCGCTGGTCGTGGTCGATTATGCCGACAACATGCGCCGCATCCGTACGCTGCTTGCCGATATTGATCGCGATAATGCCGCCACGCAGACCGTAATGCTGGAACACGCCGGTGCGCGCGAGATTGCCACGGCGCTCACGCAACTTGTGCCTGCGGGCGGCGAAGGTGGGCGTTCGCTGGCCACCGTCGTTGCGGTGGACAGCGCCAATGCGGTGCTGATGCGCGGCGAACCTGCCACGCTGGCGAAGATGGCGGCGATGGCGCGGCAGCTTGATGCCAAGGCGGCAACCGGTGGCGAAATCAAGGTCGTGTGGCTAGAACATGCCGATTCGGCGGCACTGGTGCCGGTGCTCGAACGCCTGCTGGGCGGGCAGGGCGGCGGCGAAGTCGCCTCGGCCAGCGCCGCGCCGATCTCGCTTGGCGGCGTCGGTGGCAGCGGCACCTCGTCTGCTGGAACGCAAGGCTCCACTGGCCCTGCAGCGGCGACTGGTGGCACCACTACCAGTCCCATCGGGGCAACAGCGGGTGGCCTTGGCAGCGGGCCGATAAAGCTCGCCAACGGGCGCGGCAGCGCCACGATCACGCGCTACCCGGGAGCCAACGCCATCATCATCGCCGCGCCTGCCGATGATCAGCGCCGCATTTCCGAAGTGATCCGCCAGCTTGATATCCCGCAGCAGCAGGTGCTGGTCGAGGCGATCATCGTCGAAATCTCGAACAACGTGGCCCGTGAACTGGGTGTCCAGCTGCTGTTCGGCGGCAAGGACAAGCCCTTTGCCGTCACCAATTTCTCCAATTCCTCGCCCAATATCATCGATCTGGCGGGCGGGCTGCTGGCTGACAATCTGAACCAGACCACCACCGTTGTGAATGGCGCGACGGTGACGACCACCACCAACAGCACCGCCGGTGATCTGCTGCGCGAAAACGCCGCCACCAAGGCGCTTTCGGCCAGCGGCGGCTATACCGGGTTCCTCACCGAACTGAGCAAGGACACCTACCTTGGCGCTCTGATCAACGCGGTGCAGACCGACCGGAATTCCAACATCCTGTCCACCCCGCACATTACCACCAACAACAATGTGCCCGCCTCGATCCTGTTCGGGCAGGACGTGCCGATCACCACTGGAGAAGCGCTCTCGGGCGGGAATTTCAGCGATACCTTCCGCACCATCCAGCGCCAGAACGTGGGCATAGAGCTTGACGTGACGCCGCAGATCAATGCCGGAAATCTGGTGCGGCTGGACCTGCGGCAAGAAGTCAGCTCGATCGCGGGCACTGTATCGCGCACCTCGAACGAACTGATCATCAACAAGCGCGAAATCAAGACGACGGTGACCGTGGGAGACCGCGAGATCGTGGCGCTCGGCGGGTTGCTGGACGATAACGAACAGCGCACGCTGCAAAAGGTGCCGTTTCTGGGCGATATTCCGATCCTGGGCGAGGCTTTCAAATCGCGTGCGCGCAGCCGGGTGAAGACGAACCTGATGGTGTTCATCCGCCCCACCATTTTGCGCAATGCCGCCGATCGTCAGAACCTTGCCGCACGGCGCTATGGCACGGTGCGCGATGCGCAAGTGCAGTTCGAACCCAAGCGGGAGCCGAGCATCGACGAATTGATTGTCGACTATATGGGCGCAGCGCTGCCCGCTGCGCCCAGCGCGCAAGTGGCGGTGGTGGCTCCGGGCGATACGCTGATCCGCCCGCGCGCAACGCCTGCGCCGCTGGAGCAAACCGAACTTCCGCCGAGCGGCGCGCAGAACTGATCTGGTGGAGGACGCGCCCGACATCGCAGGCATGACTGTGCTGGTGCCGGATGCGGCGACCAGTGTGGTGCCAATGGTGCCTTATGCCTTTGCGCGGGACCGTGGGGTGCTGGTGCAAAGCGTGACCGACACCGAGGTGGTGGTTGCCTTGCGCGAGGGTGGGGATCCGCTGGCCCTGCTCGAAATCAGGCGCGTTTCTGAACGACACCTAACTGCACATAAAGTGCACCAAGCCGACTTTGAGCGACTGTTGTCAGAGGTTTATGCGGTCGATGGTGCCGCTGCTGCAGTGGCCGGTGACATGGGCATTGCAGGCGATGGGCTGGACCCGCTCGCACTCGGTCTGCCGTCCGCCGAAGACCTGTTGGACAGTGCCGACGATGCGCCCGCGATCCGCCTGATCAACGGGTTGATCGCCGAGAGCCTGCGCCAGGGCGTGTCGGACATCCACATCGAGCCCTATGAAACCGCGCTGGTGGTGCGGATGCGCGTCGATGGCGTGCTGACCGAGAAATTGCGGATGCCGCCGCATGTCGCGCCGGTGCTGGTCAGCCGCATCAAGGTTATGGCGCGGCTCGATATTGCCGAACGCCGGGTGCCGCAGGATGGGCGCATATCATTGAGCCTGGGCGGAAAACTGGTCGACGTGCGCGTCTCCACCCTGCCCAACCGCGCGGGCGAGCGGGTGGTGATGCGCCTGCTGGACAAGGACAACGCCGGGATCGATCTGGTCCAGCTTGGCCTTGATCCCAAGGCCGAAGACACACTGCGCCGCGCGGTGGCCGAACCCAACGGTATCGTGCTCGTCACCGGGCCAACCGGTTCAGGGAAAACGACGACGCTCTACGCCGCGTTGCGCGGGTTGAACGATGGGCAGCGCAATATCCTGACTGTGGAAGACCCTGTGGAATACGCTGTGGATGGCGTGGGGCAGACGCAGGTCAATTCCAAGGTGGGGCTGACCTTTGCCGCCGGTTTGCGCGCGATCCTGCGGCAGGACCCGGACGTGGTGATGGTCGGCGAAATCCGTGACAAGGAGACGGCAGACATCGCGGTGCAGGCATCGCTGACCGGGCACCTAGTGCTGTCCACCGTCCACACCAACGATGCGGCGGGCGCGATCACGCGGATGCGCGATATGGGGGTGGAGCCGTTTCTGCTGGCCTCCACCCTGCGCGCGGTGATTGCGCAGCGGCTGGTGCGGCGGCTGTGTCCGCATTGCCGCGAAGCCCGCGAGATCGATGCTGGGATGGCCGATGCGCTGGGCCTGAAAAAAGTGCGCACGGTTTGGACGGCTAAAGGTTGTGACCAATGCGCGCAGACCGGGTATCAGGGCCGCGTGGGCGTGTTCGAGGCGGTGCGCGTTGATGATACGATCCGCCAGATGATCCACGACAATGCCGATGAAGCCGCGATTGCGCGCCATGCCTTTGCCGATTCGCCCACGTTGGCCAAAGCGGTGCGGCGCATGGTGCGCGATGGCGTGACCAGCGCGGAAGAGGCGGCGCGCATCATGCGGCGGGACGGCTGATGGCGCGCTTTGCCTACCACGCGATCGATCCCAAAGGGGCCGAACGGCGCGGCGCGATTGAGGCGGCGAGCGAGGCGGCGGCGCGCGAGAAGCTGGCGGCGCGGGACTTTTACGTTGTCAGTGTCAGCGCGGATGCGGCCACATCGGTCCGGCGGGCTGCGACCAGCACGAGCGGCATTGCGTGGTTCGCCACGAAGCTTTCGGCCAAGCAGCTGGCGCTGTTCACGCGGCAATTGTCATCGCTGATGGTGGTCAGCCCGCTGGAGGAAACGCTGCGCACGATTGCGCGGCAGACCGAAAAGCCCAAGGCGCAGGCCATCTTGTCCAACGTCCACGCCGGAGTGACCGAGGGCCTGCCGCTGGCCGAGGCGATGCGGCGGGAGGAGCCGAGCTTTCCGCCGATTTATCGTGCGATGATTGCGGCAGGCGAGAACTCGGGCAGCCTGCCCGCCATTGCCGACCGGCTGGCCGACATGCTGGAAAAACAGGCGCAAGTGCGCGGCAAGATCATTGCGGCGCTGGCCTATCCCATTGTTCTGTCGCTTGTCGCCATCGCGGTGGTAGTGGGGCTGATGGTTTCCGTGGTGCCGCGCGTGGTCGAGCAGTTTGACAATGCCGCACGGCAATTGCCGATGCTGACGCGGGTGGTGATCGGGATTTCGCAGTTCCTCAGTGTTTGGTGGTGGGCGCTGCTGCTGGTGCTGGCATTGGGCGTGCTGGGGATTGTGCGCGGATTGCGCCAACCGGCGTTCAAGCTGCGGTTTGATGCCGGGCTGCTGCGCCTGCCATTCATCGGCAAGCTGATCCGCGATGTTCACGCTGCATCGTTGGCCCGCACATTGGCCACGATGATCGAGGCGCGGCTGCCGCTGGTCGATGGACTGCGCCTTTCCACCCGCACCGTTTCCAACGCGGTGCAGGCACAATCGCTGGCCGGTATCAGCGAGAAAGTGCGTGCAGGGGGATCGCTTTCCACCGCATTGCGTGAGGCAGGCACGTTTCCGCCCCTGCTGGTCTATCTTGCGGCGAGTGGTGAGGCTGCGGGCCAATTGGGGCCGATGCTGGAACGCGCCGCCGATTACCTTGAGCGCGAATTCGAGGCTTTTACCGCAGCGGCGATGGCGCTGCTCGAACCCGCTATCATCGTGGTAATGGGCACGGCCGTAGCGTTGATCATCCTCGCCATCCTGCTGCCGATCCTGCAACTTCAGAACCTTACCGGACTTTGATGATGACCAACGAAACTCCAAACCAAACGCCCGAAACCGAAGACAAGCGTCGCCGCAACGGCTTCAGCCTTGTTGAACTGATGGTGGTGATCTTCATCATCGGCCTGCTGGCCACGGTGGTGCTGATCAATGTGCTGCCCAGCCAGGACAAGGCGATGGTGGTGAAGGCGCGCAGTGATATTGCCACGCTGGAGCAGGGCATGGAGATGTACCGGCTCGATCTGTCGACCTATCCGGGGCTGGGTGAGGGGCTGAACGCGCTGAAGACGCCGCCTGCCAATCTGGCGATGCCTCAGAACTATCGCTCTGGCGGTTATGTGAAGGATGTGCCGAACGATCCGTGGGGCCGCCCCTATCAGTATCAGGTGCCGGGGCGCGACGGGAAGCCGTTCGAGATCTTCTCGCTGGGGGCTGATGGCCAACCGGGCGGGACCGATCTGAACGCCGATATCTATGCCGGGCAGAACTGACGACTGATGGCTGCTGCCGTGCCTTTTGCTGATGGGCTGGTTGTTCTCCTGCCCGCACACGCCGATGCGCCTTGGCGCTGGTGGCGTGTGGGCGAGAGCGGCACGGTCCATGAAGCGGTCTTCGATGCGCCGGCCGAAAGTGCGCCTTGGGGCGAGGCTGGGACCGTGACTGTGCTGGTTCCGGCAGCAGACGCCCCAGTGATCGACAAACCCTTGCCGGACATGCCCGTGGCGCAGGCATTGGCGGCAGAACGGCTGGGTCTGTCGCAGGGCGGACTGGAGGTGGCGCAACACATAGCCGCTTCGGGCGATGAAGGGCGATTGCTGGCTTGCCGGGTTGCGCCCGCAGCGATGGACCGCTGGCTGGCTTTGCTGGAAGGCCGGGGGATCGATCCGCAGGCGGTGGTGCCTGCAGCGCTGGTGCTGCCAAGACCGGAGCGCGGGCTGATGCTTGCCGATCTGGGCGGACAATTGCTGGCGCGCACGGCAGAAGCGGCCTTTGCGGCAGAGCCGGGACTCGTGGCCATTCTGGCAGAGGGGCAGGAGCAATCGGCGCTGTCCGGTGATGAACTGCTGGCACGCCTTGCCGCAATCCACGCGGCCCCCCCGCTCAACCTGCGGCAGGGGCAATATGCGTCGCGCCGGGTTTCGGTGTTCCGCAGCGCCAACTGGATCGGCCTTGCCCGTATGGCGGCCATTGCCGCGCTGCTGGCGTTGTTGCTGATGCTGGTGTGGGTGGTGAAGTGGAACCTGGACAGCAGTGCCGAAGAGGCGCGCGTACTGGCATTGGCACAGCAGCGGTTCCCGGCTGCGACTGATCTCGATTCGGCAGAGCGGTTGTTGAATGCCGAGCTTGCCCAGCGCGGCGAGGGCGGGGCTAGCTTTGCTGCACCCGCTGCAGCGCTGCTGGATGTCTTGCGTGGCGTTCCTGCGGTTAGCTTGAGAGATCTGGGCTATGGCGCTGATGGAACCTTGCGGTTCACGGCCGCCGCGCCGCGCGCTGATGATGTGAACGCGGTGCTGATCGCGCTGCAAAATCAGGGCTGGAAGGTGACGGTGCCACCATCCCTTGCCCCCGATCCAACGGGTGCCACGGTTGCGGCGATAACGGTGAGAGCGCCATGATGGGCCGGGTCTCCGCATGGTTCATCGGCCTCACCGCGCGTGAACGCTGGCTGGTGGGCGTGGCGGGCGGGCTGACTGCGCTGGTCGTGCTGGTCTATGGCATTATCCTGCCGCTGGGCATGGCTTTGGATGAAGCGGCTGTGCGCCACCGCGAAGCAACGATGCGCGCCGGGCGGATCACGGCAGGGCTGGAAAGCTTGAAGCGTGTGCCTGTCGCCAAAGGGGCCGTGCTTAGCGGGCCGGTCGATCAGATTGCTGGCGCAAGCGCGCAGGCGGCAGGCTTCGTCGTTCAGTCCAGCCAGCGGCAGGGCAGCGATAGCGTGGTTTTGACCATACCGACAGCCCGCGCGACGGCAGCACTGGCGTGGCTTGATGGGTTGGGCACTCAGGGGCTGGCGGTGGAGCAATTGACGATGACGCCCGCGCCGGATGGCACAGTTTCGGTCAATGTCACGCTGCGGCGCATTGCTGGCCAAATGTCGAGGCGGGCCGGATCATGATCGGGCGCTGGATCTTTGTGTGTGAAGCATCGCTGCGAGGGCCGGGCAGCCGCCGGAACAGGTTGGCTTTGGTTGGGGTGGCGATGGTCGCGCTGATTGCACTCCTGCCCTTGCGGCTGGTGTTCGGGCTGGTCGCACCCGACATCGTTACGGCGCGCAGCGTCGAAGGCTCTGTCTGGGATGGGCGGATTGCCGAACTCAATCTGGGGCCATTGCCGCTGGGCACGGTGGAGGCAGGGCTGGAACCGCTGCCTTTGCTGATCGGGCGAGCGCAGATTGCCGTGGAGCGCGATGGGTTTTCGGCCAAGGCCTATGCCGGAGGCGGGGTTTCCCGGGCAAATGGCAGCCTTGCTCTGCCAGACGGTCTTGGCGGGCTGCCGGTAACGGCAATCAGCTTTGCCGATTTTTCAGCCGGATTTGACAATGGCACCTGCGCGCAAGGCGAGGGCACGCTGGGTCTGACGTTGGCGTCATTGGGGCCGATGCTGCCTGATGCGATCACGGTTTCGGGAAAGGCACGGTGTGAAAAGGGGGCTTTGGTTGTCCCGATGCGCGGCGCGCAGGGCATGGAGCAATTGAACCTGCGCCTTAGCGCAGATGGCCGCTGGCGGGCCGATCTGACACTTTCCGGGCTGCCGCAGGAAACAGCCGATGCTTTGCGTGCCGGTGGGTTTGACACGCGGCCTGGTGGCATCGGGATAGCCACGAGCGGGGCGTTCTAACTTTTAATCCCGAGCCCCCGCGCAGGCGGGGGCTGAGGCAATTTCCGCTGACGTTTAGGAACAACCACAAAGTCCCGCCTGCGCGGGAGAGCTTCAAGCTGCGATCTGGGTCAGGAACCAGGCGCGCTGTTCGGCCTGATCGGTCCAGTCGTCGGCCATGCCTTCGGTGGCATTGTCACCGGCTTGCGTTGCGGCGTCCTTGACCGCGCGGATGGCTTTCACCAGCGCCACGTTGTCATCACGCAGGGCCTTCACCATGTCCATCGAATCAACCTTGGCCCTGTCATCATCCTTGATGCTGGCTTTGTCTGCAATCGCGCCAATGCCGGTAAGTGTATCGCCGCCGTTTTTGCGCACCCGTTCGGCAATAATGTCGGTCAATGCGAAAAGCTCGGTCGCTTGCTCGTCAAACAGCAGATGAAGATCGCGGAACTGCGGTCCGGCAACATGCCAGTGATAGTTCTTCGTCTTCAGATAGAGCGTGAAGTAATCGGCCAGAAGCCCGTTCAGGCTGTCGATCAGGGCTTTTTTGGCATTGTCGCCCGGCATGGTGTTCCCCTTGCGTGGAGTGGTGATTGGCTATGCCCTTCATACTCTGCAAACGACGAAAGGTTTCACGCATTGTTGCGGAAAGATTGATCGATAAAAGCGATTATTTCCTCGGTCCTAGTAGACGGTTTCGCTGAATCTGGCTGGCAGAAGCAGTCTTGCAGGCTTGCTGATCCTGCCATTTTCGAACCATCCCTTGGTTCCCGAAACGGGCCAAGCGGGCATACCGTTGATTTTGTGCCGACAGAGTGGCGGCGCGTCACACGGGGTCGGAGTCTTGCTGGCGTGTCCGTCCATATCAGGGCCGTCCGTTTTTGGACCGTGTCCATCGGCTTGGCAGTGGCTTGCTGTTGCCCAGCATGAACTGCTGTTGTTCGCGGCAATCTGGTTTGCTGTTTTCGCGGTCGACGAGTTGCTCGTCGATATCGTGTGGTTACGGTTGCGATTGACCGGAAACCTCCGCACTGGGCGTCTTGCCAAGCCAGCATTGGCCGAATTGCGCGGGATGGTGGCGGTGCTTGTGCCAGCCTGGCAGGAATATGGCGTGATTGGCGAGATGGTGCGCCATTCGTTCCGATCGTGGCCGCAGCGCAACTTGCGTATCTATGTCGGGTGTTATCGCAATGATGAGGCGACTCTGGCGGCATTGGTGGCGACTGGAGGGGATCAACGGTTACGGGTAGTGGTGCACGATTGCGATGGCCCCACCACCAAGGCGGATTGCCTGAACCGGCTCTATCGCGCGATTTGCGAGGATGAGCGGCGCTGTGGGCAACGGGTGCGGGCGATGATCCTGCACGATGCCGAAGACATGGTTCATCCCTCTGCGTTGGCGCTGATGGATCAGGCGCTGGAGCGTGCGGATTTTGTGCAGCTTCCGGTCCGTCCGGAACCTGAATCGCAATCGCGCTGGGTGGGGGGGCATTACTGCGACGAATTTGCCGAGGCGCATGCGCGGGACATGGTGGTGCGCGATTCGATCGGGGCGGCATTGCCCGCGGCAGGGGTTGGATGCGCATTTTCGCGGGCAGCAATCGATCGCATCCTGCTTAGCCGGGCGAGCACAGAACCATTCGCGGCCGATTGCCTGACCGAGGATTACGAGTGCGGGTTGCTGGTAAACGAGACGGGGGGACGCTCTGTCTTTTTGCGCATGCGCGATGAGCATGGCGCGCTGATCGCAACGCGCGAGTACTTTCCCGCCACGCTTGCCACATCCGTGCGGCAGAAGGCACGGTGGATTCACGGGATAGCGTTTCAAGGTTGGGACAGGCTGGGCTGGAATGCCCGGCCAACTGATATATGGATGCGGCTGCGCGACCGCCGTGGGCCGCTGGTGGCTATGGTGTTGGCCGTTGCTTATCTGCTGATCGTGCTGTGGCCGCTGCTGCTTCTTCTGGAAGCTCTGGGACTGATCACCCCACTGCCAACGGGCGATTTTCTGGAAGGTTTGCTGGTGTTCAACATCATCAGCCTGATCTGGCGGCTGGGGATGCGTGGGTTCTATTCCGGGCGCGAATACGGCTGGTCTGAAGGGCTGCGCGCGATGCTGCGGTTCCCGATTGGCAATGTCATCGCGATCATCGCCACCCGCCGTGCGATCGTGGCCTACATGCGCGTACTTGCCGGAGGCCGGTTGCGCTGGGAGCATACGGTGCACAGCGTTCATGTGGCGCAAGTTTGCGCAGGTGGAGCCGAACCGGTAGCTGCCTTGCTGCCTGCACAGTGACGGGCATGTGATGGCAAACCTCGGGCGCCGATGGCAGGGCCAGCCGGTCATGGCGCTGGTGCTGATCATGGCGGTCTGGACAGGCGCGAGGCTGACCATTTGGGAGGGTGCCGGGCCGCATGATGACAGGATGCCCTTGAAGGTCGGGGCTATGGGTCCGACCCCGCAACTGTCGCCGCGTGTGCAGGCAGGCAAGGTGCCGCGCCGAACGGCTCCCGTTGTTGAAACAGCGCCGTTTGACCTTGCGGCAGGGGTGACGCGCGTGCCTGAGGTGGTCTTGCCCCGGGTCTTATCCGGTGCTGCTGTCCGCCCCGGGCCTGAGCTTTCGCCATTGTTCCAGAACAGCGCGCTGACGGATTTCAACCCAGCCCTCGCATGGCCTACACCCCGCAGGCGGCAACCCTCTGGCGCTGAAATGCCTGAGCCTGAGATGCTGCCTCTGCCAGAAACAGCCGCAGCACCGGCGAAGGACGATCCGCGCTGGAGTGGAGATAACTGGCTGCTGATGCGCGCGGGCAGCGGGGCGGCGGCGCAGGCGCCGGGGGCGGCGTCCTATGGTGCGAGCCAGGCAGGGGCGATCGTGCGCTATCGGCTGGGGCGGGGGGACCAGCACGAGAGCTATGGCTATCTGCGCACGTCGCTGGCGATCAATGCGCCGGGGAGGGACCGGGAAATCACGCTGGGTTTCGGCTTCCGGCCCATGGCGCGGCTACCGCTGCGGGTGCTGGCAGAGGCCCGGCTTCAGGACACCAGAGCCAGCCCGATGCAGGTGCGCCCTGTGGCGACCGTTATCACGGAACTGCCCCCACAGGCACTGCCGCTGGGCTTTGCGGCCGAAGCCTATGGGCAGGCAGGCTATGCCGGAGGGCGGGGAGCAACGCCGTTCTATGACGCGCAACTGGTTGTGGAGCGTGCATTTGCCGAAATCGGTGGCCGCAAGCGTGATCTGCGCGTGGGCGCAGGGGTGTGGTCGGGCGGGCAGGAGGGGGCCGTGCGGCTCGATGCGGGGCCGCGCGCCTCGTTCCGGCTGGATCTGGGCGATACGAACCCTGCAAGGATCGCGATTGACTGGCGGTTCCGCCTTGCCGGAAATGCGCGGCCCGGCAGTGGCCCTGCGCTGACAGTGGCATCATCGTTCTGACGCGCATTCAATTACAGCTTTTTGCCGCAAAACCAGCCTCGCGGGGTTGCTGGCAGCGCGCGCCGGGCCTAGCGTCCACCTTGCAATGGATGTCTATCTTCCGATCGCGAACCTTTCGGTCAACGGGCTGGTGATCATTGGTCTGGGCGCGTTGACGGGACTACTGTCCGGCATGTTCGGTGTCGGTGGCGGCTTTCTGACCACGCCTCTGCTGATCTTTTATGGTGTGCCCCCCACCGTGGCAGCTGCATCCGCAGCAAGCCAGGTGACGGGTGCCAGCGTTTCAGGCGCTTTTGCACATGCCCGGCGCGGCGGGATCGATTACCATATCGGCGCGGTGCTGGTGGCAGGCGGCGTGATCGGCACGGGCCTTGGTTCGTTGTTGTTCCGCCTGCTGCAATCGCTGGGCCAGATCGATACGGTCATCAATATTCTTTATGTGATCATGCTGGGCAGCATCGGTGGCCTTATGGCGCATGAAAGCATCACGACCCTGCGCGCGCAGAAATCCGGCCTGCCGATGCCTGCGCGCAAGCGACGGCATCATCCCTTGGTGGCGAGCCTGCCATTGCGCTGGCGGTTCTATCGCTCGGGGCTTTACATCTCGCCTCTTGCGCCGCTGCTGCTGGGCATGTTGACCGGCATTCTGACCATGCTGATGGGCATCGGCGGCGGATTTATTCTCGTCCCCGCGCTGCTCTATATCCTCGGCATGGGGGTGAACGTGGTGGTGGGGACATCGCTGTTCCAGATCCTGTTCGTGACCATGGCTACCACGATGATGCACGCGCTGACCACGCGCGCGGTGGACATCGTGCTCGCTGTCATGCTGCTGATAGGTTCTGTCACGGGCGCGCAAGTCGGCGCACAGTTCGCGCAGAAGGCCAAGCCCGAACATCTGCGGTTGATCCTGGCGGCCATTGTGCTGCTGGTGGCAATGCAGATGGCGCTGCGCCTTGGTTATCGCCCGGATGAGATTTACTCAGTGGTGCCGCTATGATCGCAGGCATGAAGGCTGATGGCCGCCTGCGGTTAATCGCGTTGCTGGTCTGCATGTTCCTGCTGGGCGCGCGCGACCCGATTCTGGTGCCGGAAATCTCCCAGCACGAAATTCAGGTCCGCCAAGGCTTTACCGGGGCAGATCTGCTGCTTTTCGGCGCGATCCTCAGCCCGGAAGGAAGCCGTGCGGCGCAGGAATACGATATCGTGGTCGTGCTTGAAGGGCCGGTGCAATCGATCGTCTTGCGTGAAAAGCAGAAGCTCGCCGGGATCTGGATCAATGCCGATTCGCTCGAATTCCGCTCCGCTCCAGCCTATTTCGCGGTGGCTTCATCCCGGCCCATTGCCCAGATCGTGGATGACAAGACCGCCGCCATTTACGAACTTGGCCTCAAATGGCTGCAGCTTTCCCCGATCGGCGTCATCGACCCCAAGGAGCAGCGACGCTTTTCCGAAGGATTGGTCGATCTGATGCGTCGGCAAGGGCTCTATCGCGAGGAGGAGGGCGGCGTTAAGATCAGCGGTCAGGTATTGTATCAGGCGCGGATCAGCCTGCCATCCAGCGTGCAGACCGGGACCTATACCGCCGAAACCTTTGCCATTCGCGGGGGCAAGGTCGTGGCTTCGGCCATCACCCGGGTGGAGGTACGCAAACAGGGTTTCGAACGCTTCGTCGCGGTTGCGGCTGACCGCAACGGATGGATCTACGGCCTGTTCGCCGTGCTCCTATCGGTGGGCATGGGTTGGATTGCCGGTCGGCTCTTCGCGCTGGTCTGATTGTCTGACACACTATCTAAGGTTTAGCCGATATTAACTCTGCGGCGTTACACCCGGCGGCTGTATCAGTTTCGGCCAAGAGGTTTGACGCATAATGTCCGACATGGGGATGCAGGGGTTTGCAGCGCGCGATGACATGGGCACCGAGCGCGAAGATGCGCGTGCCCCGCGCATCTTGCCAAACGATGCTCCGATATCGGAAAATGCGCGCATTCCGATTGGCCACGTGCGCGAGATTGCCGGGTCAAGCTCGGCCATAGCGCTTGATCTTTCGCGGTTGGAACAGTGTTCTACTGATACCGATCCGTCGATTGCACTGTCGGGCAAGGTTGGCAGCCAGATCAAGATTCGCGTTGGCAATTCGTGGCTGCTGGCCAGCGTGCGCACCCAGCGACAGGACACATCGGTCGAAGGCGGCATTGTCGCGATGATCGATTTTCTGGGCGAGGGCGAGGAAGAACGGCTGACCGGGCGCATCTATGGGTTCCGCCGCGGCATCACGCGATTTCCGGTGCCGGGCGCGCTGGTCTATCCGGCCACATCCAGCGATTTGCGCCAAATCTATGCGAGTGACGGGCGCACCAACATATCGATTGGCACGGTGTTTCCCACGCGTGATATCCGCGCCGGGATCTATGTCGATGCCTTGCTGGGCAAGCATTTCGCTTTGCTGGGATCGACCGGCACCGGCAAATCGACAGCGGCCGCGCTGATCCTGCACCGGATTTGCGAGATGGCTCCATCGGGCCATATCGTGATGATCGATCCCCACGGGGAATATGGCAGTGCGTTCAAGACGACGGGGCAGTTGCTCGACGTTTCGAACTTGCAGATGCCTTATTGGTTGATGAACTTCGAGGAACACTGTGAAGTGTTCATCACTACCACCGGGCAGGAACGTCAGCTCGATTCCGATATTCTGGCCAAATGTCTGCTCGCCGCCCGCAGCAAGAACCGGCTGGCCGAGCAGATCGGCAGGATCACGGTGGATTCACCCATTCCCTATCTGCTTTCGGACCTGCTGATCATCCTGCAGAACGAAATGGGCCGATTGGACAAGGGGACCAATTCGATTCCCTATATGCGGCTGAAGGCCAAGATCGACGAGATCCGCAGCGATCCGCGCTACCAGTTCATGTTCTCGGGCATGCTGGTGGGCGATACGATGGCCGAATTCATTTCGCGCATCTTCCGCATGCCTGCCAACGGCAAGCCGATCTCGATCATCGATGTGTCGGGCGTGCCTTCGGAAATCACCACGACGGTGGTGGCTGTGCTCAGCCGCCTTGTCTTCGACTACGCCATCTGGGCGCGCGAGGAAGAGACACGGCCTGTGCTGCTGGTGTGCGAGGAAGCCCACCGATATGTGCCCAACGAGCGCAATTCCGATGGCTCCTCGGTTGGCCGCATCCTTTCTCGCATTGCCAAGGAAGGGCGCAAGTACGGCATTTCGCTGGGCCTGATCACCCAGCGTCCATCCGATCTTGCCGAAGGTGTGCTTTCGCAGTGCGGCACGATCATTTCGATGCGCCTGAACAACGATCGCGATCAGGCCTTCGTGAAGGCCGCGATGCCGGAAGGCGCGCGTGGCTTTGTGGATACCATTCCAGCCCTGCGCAACCGCGAGTGCATTATCTCGGGCGAGGGCGTTTCGATCCCGATGCGCGTCTCGTTCGATGAACTGGAAGCGATGAAGCGGCCGGCATCGAACGACCCGTCGTTCTACGAATTGTGGAGCAAGAGCGGTGGCGAAGAGCGCGCAGTCGAGCGCACGGTCCAGCGCTGGCGGGCGCAGAGCCGCTAGGCAGCGTGGACAAATTCCACGCGGTCACGGCCGGAGTCAAAAACCGCCAGTTCAAGAAGGCGAGGTGAAGGAATATGTCGATATTTTCGAGCCGAGCCGACGCCGAAGTGGCGGTTTTTGGA
>JBEQBV010000073.1:0-14655 GCA_041639635.1 Novosphingobium sp. | reverse complement strand
CGATTACAAACGCATTGCCCACGTCCCCGCCGCACTGGTGCAGCTTCCCGTTGGCCATGGCGGCACATTCCGCACCGCCAACGGCGGCGCGGTCGCCGCGCTGTCGCTCGATTGGCTCGAATGGCAACTGCGTGGTGACAAATCTGCCGCGCGCAGTTTCAAGGGCATGAACTGCCGTTTGTGCGTCGTTCCGGGCTGGACGATTGAAAAGAAGGGGATCGACTGACATCGCCACTTACTTGCACGCCGGGCCAGTCTTGCCGGTCCGGCGGATGCAAGAGCGCACCATCGGCGCAGGCATGTGATCGATGAACGCTGCGGGCCGTGGCTGCCATGTCCCACCATCAAGCCGCGCTTCCAGATGGCCCAGCGCCGCCATGATCTGCTCGGCCGGAAAACGGCAATGGCCTGCACTGTTTGACCACAGGCCGCTGGCCATCGCAGGCGGCGCAGCCTCGATATAGGCGCGTTGCAGCGAAGGCGAAGTCACGCCATCCCCCACCGCCTGCAGCGACACGATTGGCACTTTCGGCTGCGCGGTCGGCGTATAATTCTCCATCATGTACCGCACCGCTGCCGGCTTGGCGGCAATGCGCGGGGCGCGTGCCAGTGCGGCCAGATCGTGCGACAGGCTAAGACCCGCCTTGCGATATATCGCCTCGACCAGTGCACGGCGGCCCGTACGGTCCAGCACCTTCGCGTAATCCACGCCTGCATTCCACGAAAAGGCTCCGCCCGCGCGGCTCTCCTGATCGTTGCGCGGCATCAGCGTGCCGAAGACCAGCGTTGCGGCCATTTCACTGACCTGACCTTCAAAATCCTCCGCCGCCGGTTGCGCCCGGTCGCTGCGGGTCCAGCCCGGAATGCCGCCCAGCACGCCTGCCAGCGCAATCCGCGCCCGCCCCTCGCGTGTCTGCGCTGCGGCTGCCACCGCCGCCATCGCCTTGCGCCCGTTGGCCATATCATCGGCCACGTTCACTAGCGAGAGGCCGGAATTGGGCGCGATCAGCGTGGCGATAGCAAAGGCCCCGTCCAGCCCCATGTTCATCATGCCCACTGCCCCGCCGATGGACGGACACATCGCCAGCGCCCCGTCAATCGCGGGCGCACCCTGTTCAGCAAGCGCCGTGGAAATCAGCCCGCCCATCGATGATCCCCACGCCAGCACGCGGCGCGGGCGGCCCTCCCTTTCGGCAAAGGCCACCACCGCACCACGCTGCGCCGGAACCGCCTGTTCCAGCGACCAGCCACCCGCGCCAAAGTCCGAGGCAATCAGCGCATAACCTTTGCGCAACAACAGGTCGCGGTATTCCTTCGGCGCAGGTTCGGGCGCGTCCTTGCGCGGGGAATAGCCGTGGCTGTACAGCAGCAACGTGCCATTGAATTTCTGCGGCACTACCGCCTGCCACTGCGCGCCGCCGGGCAATGTGCCTTCCACGGTCCGTACGGACGCTTCTTGTGCCACGCCGGGCGATGCCAGCAAGATCGTGCAAAACGCCACGACGCGCTTCACGCTGCACGCTCCCCAGCCAGCCAAGCCAGAATGTTCTCCCGATCCGCATCAAGACGCGGCGGAGCATCGAGCGCCACCGGTTCCTGCCCTTCCACGCGATATCCCGCGCCGGGAATGCGCACATTCTCTTGCGGCAGGCCCGCAATGGCAATGTCGATCAACGCCGTGGCACTGGCAAGATCAGCCGCCTCATCCACCCGGCGCACCATGCCGCACGGAATGCCGCTATCGCTCAGACGCTTCTCCCAAGCGGCGGCCGTGTCCTTCACGAACTCGGCAGAAAGTTCCGCATGCATCGCATCGAAATTGGCCCGGCGCGCATCGGGCGTGGCATAGGCGGGATCGCTCAGCCAGTCTTCGCGCCCCATCGCGCGGGCCAGCGCGGCAAACTGCGGTGGTTGCACCACGCCCAGCGATACCTGCCGCCCGTCGCTTGCCGTAAACAGCGATGCGGTGGGCAACCCGCTATATCCGGTGTTCCCCATGCGGCTCATCGGTTTTCCGGTCACCATGAACGGCGTCAGCGCCGATGTCATGAAGGCAAGGCTGGCATCGAGCATCGACACATCCAGCTTGCTGCCGGTGCCGTGGCGCTCCCGCTGCATCAGCGCGCCAAGGATCGCCATCGCCGCAGTCTGCCCGGTCAGGGTATCCACAATCGGGAAGCCCACCCGCACTGGCGGATCGCCTTCTTCCCCGCTCAGCATCATCATGCCGCTGGTGGCCTGCACGATGTTGTCGATGGCCGGCCAATCGCGCAGCGGGCCTTCCTGTCCATAGCCGGACACCGAGCAATAGATGATGTCGGCGCGCAGTTCGCACACCGCTTCATACCCCAGCCCAAGCCGCGCCATCACGCCGGGGCGAAAATTCTCCAGCACCACATCGCTGCGTGCAATGATATCGCGCGCGATGCCTAGATCGCCCTTGTCCTTCAGGTCGAGCGCGATGGACTTCTTGCCCGCGTTGGCGGCGATGAACGCAGGCGACATCCCGTCATAGCGCCGGTCTGCGCCATAATTGCGGAAACCATCGCCGCCCTTCGGCTCGATCTTGATAACCTCCGCGCCCATCAGCCGCAGCAAGTGCGAGGCATAAGGCCCCGCCATTACGTGGCTGAAATCGGCAATGCGGATGCCGGACAAAGGTTGAGTCATGGATTCTCCGGAAACTGCTTGCGGACGATCGTCCACGTCTTGTCGTTGCACAGGCCGCAATCGGCGCCTGCAAACATCGCGCCTGCTGTCTTGCTGCCCTTCAGTTGCCAATCGAGCCAGGCCGCGCCGATGCGGCCATAATCGCCGCCATTGGCAAGGCCGAAGGTGCCGCCATGGCCTACCGGCGAATTGGCATAGAACACCGGCACATGCGCAATCCGCGCCACATCATCAGACCCGTTGGGATAGGCAATGTCATCCGGCCCGCCGAGAATGTAGGCCACCGGCGTGTGCAGCTTGGTCAGATCGTCCTTGGTGATGCCCACGCCGCTTAAGCCCGATCCGGCGCGCACATAGACTCCGCTGTTGAACGCCACCACCGCATCGATGCGCGGATCGGCTCCGGCGGCCAGCGCCTGCAATCCGCCGCAGGAATGGCCCATCACCGCAATCCGCGAAGTGTCGACATGCGGGGCAAGGTCGCTCTTTGCCACCCAGTCAATCGCGCCTAGCAGCTGGCTGACTTGCGTTTCATCTGGTGTGGCGCGCGGTGGCGGCGCTCCGGCAGGCCGTGGGCCGTTGGCTGGCGGCAGCGTGGCCAGCACCGGGCGCTCTTCCTTGGGTGCGCCATTGGCGATCACCAGATAGCCATGGCTGGCAATCTCGCGCAGGAAGTGGCTGGCCGACAGGCCGTTGTTCCGGCACCCGCCATTGCCCCACAGCACCAGCGGCAGCGCCTCCTTCGGCCAGTTGGCGGGCCGATATATGGTATAGCCCGGAGCATCGGCGCGGGCCTCTGCCACGGCAGGTGATCCGCCGGTTCCGGCAGGTTGGCCAATCACTTGCGCGCTGGCGGCAAGCGGTGCGGCGCTCAGCGCCGCTGAAAGCGCGAGGGCTGTCAGATGTTTCATGTTCCACTCCCACAGGAAATCTTGTCCCGCCCCTGCACCGCCGCACGGGCCGACCGGAACGCCGCTTCGCCATCAATGCCAAAGGCTGAAAGACCGCGCGCGTTGGCTTCGGAATCGCGCAGATAGATCGCATCAAAGCGCTGCTGGTCCGCCGCTGTGGCGGGGTTGAACGTGACCTTGTAGGCCGCCGCTTCCTCCTTGCCCTTATCCACCGCCGCGCGCACCTGTCGCGCCAGCGCCGCTTCCCAAACGGCGATGCCGTCCTCCAGCACAGCGCGGTCCTGCGCCGACAGCGTGTTCCACCGCTTGGCGCTCATCGCGCGGGCGGGATAGGCCCCGCGCGGCACGGCGATCTGGTAGAAGTGCTTTGAAATCTCGGCAAAATGCAGCGATTTGAAGGTATCTTCCGGCGCGATCACGCCATCGATCACGCCCTTGGCCATCGCGGAATAAACTTCGCCCATCGGCATGTTCACCGGGTCGGCGCCCAGCGAATCCAGCACGCTCAACAATTCGGTCGGCGCGCGGATGCGCAGGCCCTTGATGTCGGAAAGGCTCTTGACCGGGCGGTTGACGGTGATCAGGCCGGGAAGCGTTCCCCCTTGCACCGCCAGCACTTTCAGCCCCGCCAGTTCGCGCCCGACCTGCGGGTTCGAAGCATCGATGCAGCGGTAGAGTTTCACTTGCGATTCAACGCTGTCCGCGCCCTGATAGAAGCCCGACTGGATGCGGATCAGGTGCGTGCCGCCACGCACATAGATCGGCGTGATCAGCCCGATATCGGCCACACCGTGGCGCAGTTCCTCCATCGACATATCGGACGAAAGCAGCGCGCCCGACCATACCGGCTTGATCTTCAGCCGCCCTTCGGAGCGCTTTTCAACGAACGCCATCCATTCCTGATCAGCCTTCGAAAAGGGGTGGTTGGGGCTGTAGGGCGAGGCAAAGACCAGCTCGGTCACGCCTGTTTCCACCGGGCGCGCGCAGCCAGACAGCATCAGCGTCTGAAGTGCACCTAGAAGCACCAAGATGACACCAAAGCGCCTCAAGCCAGCCCCCGCTGCACCAGAAAGTCCGCCACAAGGCCAACCATGCGGTCATGATCCCAGTTGCCCGCATCAACCATGTCGGCATCGATCATCAGCACCGGCACGCCCACCTTTTCCAACGCCTCGGCGGTGATCTTGGTGCCCGATTGCGACAGACGGTTTTCGGGCGGCAGCAGCACAACGCAGGCATCGACCCCGCAGCGCTCCGCCTCGCTGGTCATCCACCCGTTCATCCACGGCGGCAAGTGCAGCACCTCGTTCATCGAACAGACGCGGCTGGCCAGCGCTTCCATCGGGCGGCCCTGCAACTCGCGGATGTACTGCGGTCCGGCAAAGGGCATGTACATCGACCAGACGAACACCGCGCCCATGCGCTCTTCAAGTGCCTGATAAAACCCGGGATCGTGCCACACACCCGCGCCGATCCACATCAGGCGGATCTTCTCCTGCGTAGCGCATCCTGCGCCGGATGCCACGCGCTCCATCACTTCATCGCGGAAGCGCTTGGCGTGGTTTACCGCCCAGTCGGAACCGCGGTGCCACTGGGGAATCATCGTGTTGGGCATCTGTTCGGCGATGGAAACCGGACAAGGCCGCGCCGTGCCAATGGCTTGTGCCGCTTCCCAGATGTAACCTTCCTGCTCGTTGATCCGCTCCATCAGGTACTGGAGTTTGGCCTCATCGAACTTGCGGCCGGTGCGGTTCTCCAACAACGTGATCAGATCGCGCATTTCCGACACCGCCAGCGCGATGCGGTCTGGATCATAGACCTGTTCCCACTGGTCCTTCGAATGGGCGAACCAGCGCGGGTCCTTGTGTTCCCATGCGGGTGCTTCCATCGGGAAGAATTCGCTGCCCAGCGCATCGGCCCATTGGCCGAATACGTGCTGGATGCAATCGCAGGTCATGCGGGCCACCAGCACGGTGGGTTTGGGCAAGCCGCCCCACGGCGCAGTCTTGGGGTCGTTGGCCAACGTGCAGGCAAGGCCCAAGGAGCAGTACTTGCAGCTGTTCTTGGGGTAACCGGCCTGCGCCATCACTTCGAAATAGTGGTTCGAAAGCTGCTTGGCCGAGATATAGGCCGACCACCACTGGTTGGTGATGATCGGGATGCCCATCACGTGGAAAATCTCGTGCGGGGTGTCGGCCTGCACGATGGCGAAAGGCTCGCCCTCGTCCACTACGCGGCGCTTCAGGTCTGCGCCGAACTGCTTCTGATAGGCGTTGGCGGCAGATGTGCAGGCAAGATCCTTGCGGCTGCGCTGGCCCGATGGTGCAGTTGCGGCGTCGCTCACTGGAAAACTCCTGCCTGGTCTAGTTCGGCAATCCGGGCCTCGGTCAGGCCGCACAGATTGCGGGCGATTTCATGCACATGCTCACCCATGCCGGGCGCGCGGAAGGGTTGGAACGCATCGCGCGAAAACTGGATCGGCGTGGCGATGTGGCCGAAGGGGCCGAGCAGCGGATGGTCCAGCGTGGCCAGCGCGCCGCGCCCGATGAGTTGCGCATCGCGCTCGATCATGTCCTCGCAATCCTGCACCACGCCGCAGGCGATGCCGTGGGCTTGCAGTTCAGCCGCAATGGCGTGATCTTCGCGCACGGAAGTCCACGCCGCCACATCCGGGCCGGTCAGCGCCAGCAGCTTTGCGTGATCCGTCTCAGTCGGGCAGGAAATGGCTACCCAACGATCATCACCAGCAGCGGGCAGAACGTCCTGCCAGAACACGCGCGCATCGGCATTGCCCATGCGCTGCGGACGTTCGCCGCGCTTGGCTTGCTCCAAGTAGTCGCGCATCTGCTGCACGCAGATTTCATACATCGAGGCATCGATATGGCAGCCGCGCCCGGTTTCGCGCCGGTGCTGAAGTGCGCCTGCGACGCCTGCCGCCATGACATAGGGCACGATCACATCACCGAACGGAACAGCGCCGGGAATGACCGGATCACGATCCGCCCATCCGGTCAGGAACGTGCGTCCCGACAGCGCGCCGCCGGTGCCATCGACGCCCCATTCCTGCGCCATCGGCCCGGTCTGGCCGAAGACGCTGCCCGATACCATGACGATGCCGGGGTTGCGCGCGGCAAGGCTGTCATAATCCAGTCCCAGCTTGGCCATCGTGCCGGGGGAGAAGTTCTCCACCACCACATCGGCCCAATCGATCAGCGGATCGATCAGTTCGCGCGCCTCTGGCTTTTTCATGTTGAGCGAGACACTGCGCTTTGAGGTGTTGAGGTGCGAAAACCAAGGCTTATCGTCCCAGTTTCCGGGCTTCGAGGCTGAAACCTGCACATCGAGCCGGGCAAGATCGGGCCGGGTGCGGCTTTCGATCTTGACGATTTCCGCGCCCAGATCGCCCAGCGTCTTGGTGGTGATGGAACCCACCAGCGCCCATGCGAAATCCAGCACTTTGACGCCCGACAACGGCCCCGGACGGGTGCCGGTGTAGATTGCTGGGGCCGCCACTTGTGCCGTGCCCTCGCGAAAGCTGGCGAAGCGTTCGGGCAACCCGTCTGCCGTATCGAAGAAGCCGCGCGCGGCCAGATGCGGGTCGGCCAGCACGTCTGCCGGTTCGTTCGCCACGCAGGCGTTGATGCCGCGCCGCAGACCTTCGGTGGCGATTTCGTGCTTGGTGCGGGACAGGAAGAACGCCGCGATGGCGGCTTCCCACACGGCGCGGGTTTCCGCCGGAAGGGTGGAGCGGTTGTAGGAAAGCCAGTCGGTGCCTGCCAGCGGATTGGGCACGCCCGCTTCGTCCATCCAGTCAGACAGCGCCTGATTGGCGGGCGCGCCGAGGCGTCCGGTCATCAGCGAATGGAAGCACCAGCCATCGGCAAGCCGCCAGATCGCGCGGACCGTGGCCTTGCCATAGGCGAGCGCGCCACCGACACGGACCAGCTTGCGCTGATCGAACTGCCACACCAGCACGCCGTTGAAATTGCGGCTGAACGCGACCTGCTGGATCGACACGTCAACGTGTTGACCCTTACCATGGGTGCCCCGCGCATAATGGGCTGCCAGCGCGCCCGATGCAGCGACCATATCGGCGTGGAATGTGCAGGCATCGCCCGCTTCCTTGACCGGCGGCAGGCCGGGTTCTCCGGTTACGCGCAAGGCTCCGCCCATCGCCGAGGCGACGAGTTCTCCGCCTTTCCAAGCCGAGCGCGGGCCGCCTGAGCCAAAGGCGGTGACCGAAACGTGGACCGCGCTTTCGGGGATCGTCACGCCTTCAAGCTCTTCAAGGCCAAGATCGTCGATCACGAACGACGCGCCTTCAACCGGGCCGCCCAGCTCAGCGCCCAATGAGGCGAGGAAGCGGGCGAGAGCGCGGTCTGCCATGCTGCCCAGCACGGCAACGCGGTGGCCGGAAAGCGGCTTCATGCGGAAACTCCTGCGAGAAAGGCACCGATTTCGAGGTCGATCCCGTCACGGCAGGACCAATCGCGGCGCGTGGCCACCAGCACAGGCAGGCCAAGCCCTTCGAGCACCGTGCGCATCGCGGGCAAGTGCCAGACGGTGGTATCGTCCTCTTCGATCAGCCACAGCACCGCGGCTTTCGCGCCAATGCTGCGCGCCTGTTCGGCCAGTGCGGCTGACCGGTCATAGAACCCGCGCGTATCGAGGTGGCGGGTGTGAAGCTGCCGCGCGAGTGCGGTGAAAGGGTCGTCGGCTTCGTCCACTTCCGGGCCGCGATCTGCCCATTCATCCGCGAGGGTACGGCCTGCGGCGGCCCAACCGGCCTGCGCGATCATCACGTGCATCCGGTCATCGGGCAGCGGGCTTCCGGCGATCAGGCAGACTTGCGCGGTTGCAGATGCAGCAGGCGTAGCTTCGCGCCGCGCCACATTGCCGCTGGCGATAGCGGCAGAGAGCGCTGTGGCATCAACGCCCAGCCTTTCGCCCAATTTGCGCAAGGCGGCTTCGCCCCGCGCCACGCTGCTGCTGCGCGCGATCTTGGCGATGTCGAGCATCAGCGGCTCCGGCCCCTTGATTGATCCGGCGCGGCGCAGTTCGCACAAGTAGTAGTAAAGCCGCTGCGCGCTATCGTCGGCGCGGGTGAATACTACGGCCTCCAGATGATCGAGCGCGCCATCGGCCCAATCCTGCACCACCGAGCGCGTCCACGGCGCGAACTTGCTTTCCAGCCAGCGGTCGGCAGCGGGCATGGCGCGGTCGATGTTCCAGGTGAGCGGCCCGGCACTGCGGCCGGTGGCATCGAACAGATCGTGCGGCAGGTTTGGTCCGGCGTAAGCAAACATCTTCAATTTCCAAGCAATTCTGGCAGGCCCAGCGCAAGCGCAGGGAACAGGATAATGATCAGCAGGTGGAACAGATCGCTGGCAAGGAACGGCATCACGCCTTTGAAGATGCGGTTGATCGAAACGTCCTTGGCCACGCCTTGAATGACATAGAGGTTCATGCCCAATGGCGGGTGGACGAAGCCGATTTCCATCGCGCGGCACAGGAAGATGCCGAACCAGATGGCCGACATGCCCACGCTTTCCACCACCGGCAGCAGGATTGGCGTGGTCAGCAACATGAGTGCGAGGCCATCGAGGACTGAACCGAGCAGCAGCAGGATCAGCGCCACCAGCAACAGCGTGGGTACCGTGCCCAAAGCAAGGCCGGTGACCCAAGCGCCCACCGCATCGGTAACGCCGGTGACGGAGATGAACACCGAGAATACCAGCGCGCCGATGATGACCATCAGGATCAGGCCGCTGGTGCGCAGCGTTTCTTCAAACGCCTTCATCAGCATGTCGCGGTTCAATCGCTTGCGCCATGCGGCGATGGCGAGCGCGCCCGCAGCGCCGATGGAGGCAGCTTCCGAAGGGCTGAACCAGCCCAAGGCAATGCCGCCGATGACCAGCGCAATCAGCAGCACCATATCGGCAATCTTGCCGAGTGCGGCGCGGCGTTCTGCCCAAGTGGCGCGTTCGCTGGCAGGGGCGGCGTTGGGGCGCAGACGCACGACGATCCAGATCACCAGACAGTAAAGCAGCGCCTGCGTTATGCCGGGCACAATGGCAGCGGTGAAGAGCTTGCCGATGGACTGTTCGGCAATGATCCCGAACACGATCAGCGCGCCCGATGGCGGGATCATCTGGCCGAGCGTGCCGCCTGCGGCCACAGTGCCGGTGGCCAGCGCGTCGGAATAGCCGCGTTTGCGCATTTCGGGCAGGGCGACAAGGCCGATGGTGGCCGCTGTGGCAAGGCTCGACCCGTTGATTGCGCCAAAGCCCGCACAGCCGCCGACCGAGGCATAGGCCAAGCCCCCGCGCCGGTGGCCCACCATCTTGGCCGCCGCATCGAACAGATCGCGGCTGGCGTTTGACGAGAAAAACAGGTGCGCCATGAACATGAACAGCGGCAGCGTGCCCAGTTCATAGCGGGTGAGCGTATCGACCAGCACCACGCCGCCTTTGATCAGCGCGGGTTCGAGGCCGAGGACAAGTACCAACCCGCTCATACCGACAAGGCCCAGCGCCACGCCGATGGGCAGGCCTGCCAGCAGCAATGCGAACAGGATCAGCACACCGATCAGGCCGGTTTCGGGGGTTGCCAGCATCATGGGCGCTTGCCCCGGATAGCCTGGCCCAGCAGAGCAACGACAATCGCGGCGAAAACGATGTTGGCGAACAGACGCATGGCACGCCATGAGACGCCGACAATTTCGCTCTGTTCGTGCCCAGTCCAAAGATCGGCCATCAGCCACAGTGATCCGATCAGAAGCGCGGCAAAGAACAGCGCGCCGAGCAGGGCCGATATGCGATCGAGCATGGCGCGTGCCGCATCGCTCATCCGGTCAACCAGCAGGTGTACCTTTGCATGCGAATTGTCCACCGTGGCCACTAGCAGCGCCAGCGATCCTGCAACCAGCACCGCCACCTGCACCAGTTCGATGGAGCCACGCAGCGGCAGGCCCAGATTGCGGCCAATGACCGCAATCGCATCGATGCCGGTTGCAGCCAGCAGGGCGATGCCGCCAATGAGCGTGACGGATTTGCGCAAGGCACTCATGCCGAAACCGTCCCGTCTGCCGCAATGGTGATGGCGGGCAGACCTGCGGCCACGGTGATGTGTTCGATATAGCGCGCCACGGCCTCTTTTCGCTCTCCTGCGGCCAGCACGGGCCTGCCCGGTGCCAGCACATCCACCGGAATGATGGCGACTTGCACCTGCCCGTCTACGTGCAAGGTCAGCCGCCCCAGCATGGCATTGACCGCTTCAGGATGGAACGGGGCGAGCGTGTAGGCTGGGTCTGGTTCAAAACCGAAAAGCACCTTGCGCCGCTCTGCCCATTCGCGGCGGGCAGGATGGTCCTGCGCGGGGCTGAGGGCGCTGGTGACGACGCAGCCGTTGCCAAGGCCATGGAAGATCGGCTTGCCGCGATGAAATTCGATCCCGCGCACGATGTGGGCGTGGTGGCCGATTACCGCATCGGCGCCCACATCGATGGCGGCGTGGCTAATCGCGCGTTCATAGGGGGCAAGGCGTGCGGGTGTGTGGACGATGCCCTTGTGCAGCGCGACCATCACGAAATCGGCCTGTTGGCGCAGCGCTGCAATGTCGGTCTGCAGGGTTGCTACTGCTTCATGGGTGACGAGTTCAAGATTGGCGGCGGGCGCGATGGGGGAGCCATCTGCCGTTTCGATGCGCAAATAGGCGCAACCGGCGCGGGTTTCGGATGCCCACGCAATCTCTGGCCCGACGCAATTGTAGCTGAGCAGGCCGATCTTGCGTCCGTCCCGCTCCACCACTGCCGGTGCTCTTGCCTCTGCTAACGTAAGCCCGGCCCCGGTACCTTTCAGCCCCGCTGCTGTCATCAGCGCCAAGGTATCGGCAATGCCATCAGCCCCGCAGTCGGCAATGTGGTTTCCGGCCAAACTGAGCATGTGAAACCCCGCCCCTGCAATTGCCGCCACATTTTCGGGCGGCGCGGCGGGCGCGGGGACATCGCCTTTCAGCTCCACCCCGCGCGCCGAATGCGGCACTTCCAGATGGCCAACCGCTAGGTCAGCCGCTTGCAGTGCCGGAGCGATCCCGGCCAGCCAGTGGGGCGCGTCCGGCTCATCGAGCACGAGATCGCCTGCCAGCACAATCGAGATCGCTCCATCCTGCATCGGGTCAGAACGACTTGCGCAAGGACACGGCGAACAGGCGACCAATTGGGTCGCTGGCGCTGGCGTCATAGCCGCCACTGCCGTTGCCGCTGGGCGCAAGGTTCACATAAGGCGGATCGATATCGAACAGGTTGCGCACCTCAAGGCTGAGCGTCATGCCCTTGTCGAAGAAGCCCGTCGCGTTGCGGTCCCCGATCCGATAGGTCAGGTTCAGTTCGATCGGCGTGTAGCTTTTCACCTGTTGCCCTGCGGCGGTCAGGTTGTTGAAATAGCCGTTGACGTGGTTGGCCAGCACGCGCGCGCTGAACGCGCCGTGATCCCACGTGACGCTGCCGCGCGCACGGAATTTCAGCGGGTTGAAGATGAAGTTCAGCCGGTCAATCAGCGGAGCGGTGGGGGTGAGCGCCACGCGGTACTTGGTCAGATAGGTGCCCGACGCACTGAATGTCAGCGCATCTTCGCCGCCCAGTTCGGCCCGCCAGCTGCCAATGAAATCGATGCCGCGTGTGACCGAAACGCCAAGGTTCTGGCTGCGTCCATCAACGAACAGCGTGACATTGGCCGCACTGCCGCCGGGGAAGGAGCCGCCTGCCAGCGTTACACCCTGAGCCAGCAATTGTTGCACGCGCGTGGCTGCAGCCGTGCCGCGCAGGATGATCCCGGTCCCGGCATATTGCGCCTCTGTGCCCAGAATAGCGAGGTTCGAAAGGTTGGCGAGCACCTGATTCTTGTAGTTCACATCCCAGTACGTCAGGCCGAAATGCAGGTTGGGCGTGGGATCGAAATCGATGCCAACCGACCATGACGTGGCCGTTTCCGGTTCAAGATCAAGGTTGGGGCCCGACAGCGCATAGCCCTGCAGCGGCGCGCCGCCGGCCGGGTTCTGGTACGATTGGCCGAAGATGTTGTTGGAATTGCCATAGATTTCAGGGATCGTCGGCGCGCGGAACGATGTACCATAGCTGCCGCGCAGCTTCACACCATCGAACGGCACCCAGTTTACGCCAAACTTGGGATTGGTGGTGCCGCCCACGTCCGAATACTTGTCGTGGCGCACAGCAGCGTTGAATTCCAGACGTTGGAAGCCGCCCATCGCGTTTTCAGGGCCGAACACCGGCACATAGAGTTCGGCGTAGAACGAATCGACCTTGCGCCCGAAGTTGCGGAAGGTGATCGGTGTGGTCGGCGCGCCACGGGCAGAGCCGAGCGCCACGGTGAAGTCCTGCCGTTCGTACCCTGCGGCCAGTTTCACATCGCCGCCCGGTGCGGCAAACAGGCTGCCATTGAGGCGGCCTTCATAAGTGCGCAACCGGCCATTGGTGGGGGCGAGGAAGATCTGGTTGGCAATGCCGTTCAGCACGGCCTGGCTGGTGCGACCAAGCCCATAGGGATCAAACGCGGTGTCGGGATTGCTGCTGGCCAAGGCCGCATTCAGCGCAGCGTTGTTGGTGGCGAAATACGATCCCGAAAAATCGTTGGTCTTGCCATAGCCGAACAGGGCTTCGGCTTCCCAGTCACCGGGCAGTTTGACCTTTACCCCCGGCGTGATCTGCCACGATTTGGCAAAGCCCGAGGAATCGTTGGTCGGCAGATCATCGCGGAAATTGTAATCGAGCGTATAGCTGGAGCCGGTAAAGCCTGCTGGCCGCACGAAGAACGCGTTGGTCTGCGGCACCGTCAACCGCGCGTTTGCAAACGCCGATTTGCGATAGAACGAGCGCTTGGAATAGAAGCCGTCGTAGAACACTTCGAGCCAGTCGGTCACTTCGAAGCGCCCAGTGCTGTTGACCGAATCATAGCGCTGTTCAGGGATCAGGTCCTGATTGGTCAGTTCATCGCACTTGTTGAGCGATCCTGCGACCAGCCCGGCTGCGCCTGCCTGTGTCAGCCCTGCGGCTGGGATGGCATAGGTCGTGCCATTGGCGTTGATATTGCCCGGATCGCAACGGACGATGCGATAGTCCGTTCCGCCAAAGCGGCGCTGATCGCTGGTGAAGAAATCGCGATCATCGCCCGAAAGGTTCGAGCGTTCGATATGTTCATAGGCAACCATGATCTGGCCGCGATCAAACACTTTGCCCAGCGCTGCGCCCAGCGTGGTCTCGTGAAAATCGCCACGGCTGCTGATGCCCTGACGCGCCAGCAGTTCACCGCCATCCAATGAACGGCGCGGGATGATGTTGACCACGCCAGCGACGGCATCCGAACCATAGATGGCCGAAGCGCCATCGGCGATGATTTCAACCCGCTCCACACCCAGCGATGGGATGGTCGAAGGATCAATCGAGCGGCTGTTGTTGGTCACGCGGTGGCCATCGACGATAATCAGCGTGGCATAAGGTCCGATCCCGCGCAGGTTGACCGAGTTGCCATACGTGATGTTGCCGCTACCGCCGGATTGCCCGCGCGAGTTTTCCGACACGCCCAGATCGAAGACCTGCGGAATCTCTCGGATCATGCGGTCCACGGTGACCGCGCTTGATGTTTCAATGTCCTTGCGGCCCAGCGCCGTCACTGCAGCACCCACTGGCGCGGTGCCGCGCACACGGCTGCCGGTCACGATGATCGCATCATTGCCAGATGCGGCTTGCTCTGCGGCTTCCTCTGCAGCTTCCTGCGGCACATCCTGTGCCTGTGCTGCCACCGGCAATGCCAGTGCGAGAACGCTGCAGCTGATGCCCAGTATGGCTTTGGCAGACCTGTCGAAATTGCCCTTCATGTTCATTGCTCCTTCCCTGAGCCGTCAGACGCGGCTTCCACTTCCCCAAAATTCAAACGGCACTTCGTAATTACTTGGCCACCGGCAGATCGAGGCGTGAGGCTTCTGCCCCGCCGTGATGCACCGTGATGACCGGAGCCGGATTTTGCCGGATGTCCTTCAGATTGCGCTGGCGCGGATCGGC
>JBEQBV010000072.1:0-14865 GCA_041639635.1 Novosphingobium sp. | reverse complement strand
GCGAATCGCGCCTAACGATGTTGAACAGGCGCATAACCAACGGGTGACATGAACTACCTCGCTTCTTCCGGCCAAATTCGTGCCAGCCTGCTGCGCTGGTCCTTGTTCACAGTGCCGCTCGTTGTTGCCCTTGGTTTCCTGTCCGGTCAGGCAGCCGGCAGCGGGCCGGGCAACCCGTGGTTCGATGCGTTGCAAAAGCCGTCCATCTATCCCCCACCGGCGGCGTTCGGGATCGTCTGGTCGATTCTCTACGTCATGATCGGCATCTCGTTGGCGATGATCTTGTCGGCGCGCGGCGCGCGGGGCCGGGCACTGGCGGCGGCAGCTTTCGTGGTGCAACTGATCATCAACCTGTCGTGGTCGCCCACGTTCTTTGCTCTGCATCAGATTACCGGGGCGTTCTGGATCACCGTTGCGATGGCAGTAGCAATCGTCATCACGATCGGGCTGTTCTGGCGGATTCGACCCATCGCAGGGATGATGATGCTCCCTTATCTGGCATGGGTCTGCTTTGCGGCAGTCCTGACCTATCAGTTCCTGCAATTGAACCCTGATGCTGATGGAAAATTCGGACCATCCAGCACGGTGCGTGTGGAAATCTGATTGCACCGATTGGCACTTGCGACGCGCGGTCTTCCTGCCCACATAGCATGCATAACGCCAAGCAGGATCAAAGCCCGATGCAAAGTGAAAACCCCGTGATCGCCGATTTCGTCAAGCTGCTGAACAGCGCCGCCGGGACGATTGCGGGCATGGGACGCGAAGCGGGCGAGAACGCGCGCGAAAAGGCCCGCGAAATCTTTGGCGGTCTTGATTTGGTGAGCCGCGAGGAATTCGATGCGGTCAAGGAACTCGCTGCCACGGCGCGCGAGGAAGTGGAATTGTTGAAAGCCCGCATTGAAGCTTTGGAAGCTGCCGCGAAAAGCGAGTGATTTCAACGCGGCGGGAACTTCCGACCGATTTTGTGGATTGATCCAGCAAAGACAGCCTGTCCCGGACTGTCAGGAGCAATCCGTGTTCACGCAACTCAACCCTACGATCCCCTTGCACGTGCTGGGCAAGGGGGATGGCTATGCCATAGGCATGATAGACTATGGGCAGGAGCATAACCTGATCTGGGTCACCGCACTGGATGAATCCGGCGAGATCTGGTGTGCCCCCAACGCCAAGGTTCGTCTGGGGAAGAACTGGACGATGGGCAGAGCAGAGAACCGTTTGATCACGCAGGATAAGCTCGAAGTTTCCGCGGCGCGCATTGATGAAAGCGTGCGAAACCCAGCTGTTCCGGAACAACGATCAGCGGTTGATGATCACAACCCCGCTTTGCGCAACGCCTGATCCAGATCCTCGATCAGGTCGTCCGGGTCTTCAAGACCGACGTTCAAACGCAACATCCCCTCGCCCACACCCATGTCGGCGCGGGTCTCCGGACCAACCCCATAGTGCGTGGTTGATGCCGGATGGCACATCAGCGAACGTGAATCGCCGATGTTGTTCGAGATATCGATCAACTCCAGCGCATCAAGCAGCGCGTGAGCCTGCTTTAGACCACCGTCGAGGTGGAACGAGAAGATCGTGCCACCGGCTTTCATCTGCTTTTTCGCCAGATCATACTGCGGATGGCTGGGCAGGTGCGGATAAAGCAGGCGCGGCACGCGGCCTTCCACAAAGCTGGCCACTTTCAGCGCATTCTCGCTCTGGCGATGAATGCGCAGATCAAGCGTTTCGAGGCCCTTGAGCACCACCCACGCATTGAATGCAGCAATGTTCGGCCCGGTGTTGCGCTGGAAAGGCAGCAATACGTTGTTGATCCAGTCAGCCGATCCGCAAACCGCGCCCGCCATGACGCGGCCCTGTCCGTCCATCATCTTGGTGGCGGAATAGGCGACGACATCGGCGCCAAAGTCCATCGGGCGCTGCAGCGCTGCAGTGGCAAAGGCGTTGTCCACCACTGAGGTGATGCCATGGCGCTTGGCAAGACCGCAGACGAACTCGAGATCGACCACGTCCATCGTCGGGTTGGCCGGGCTTTCGAAGAAGAACACCTTTGTGTTGGGCTGGATCGCAGCTTCCCATGCGGAATTGTCAGACGCATCAATGGTCGTGCCAGTGATGCCGAAGCGCGGCAGAAGGTTGTCGACCAGCCAGCGGCATGATCCGAACGCGGCCTTGGCGGCAACGATATGATCGCCTGCCGAAAGCTGGCACAGCAGTGCCGTGGTCATCGCGGCCATGCCGGTGGCCTGCGTGCGGCAGGCCTCTGCCCCTTCCATCAGGGCAATGCGTTCTTCCAGCATCTGCACGGTGGGATTCTGCAGGCGTGAATACGTCATGCCCTCAGCCTCGCCGGCAAAGCGTGCGGCGACGGTGGCGGCATCGTCGTAAGTGAAGCCAGAGGTCAGGAACAGCGCTTCAGACGTTTCGCCCATTTCCGAACGCCACGTGCCGCCACGGATTGCTTGCGTTGCGGGACGCCACTTTTGCGTGATCGAACGGTTCTGGCCGGTGGTGCGTTTCATGGGCCTGCCTTAGTTTTGCGCTGGCCAACGCGCAAGCAGCAGGATTGCGAACTTGGGGGCATGGCCCTATTCCATCGCGCAGATGAGGCTCTCAGTTAACGATCGTCCGCGCGACAAGGACCCTGCCCTGTGGTGCGGTGCTATTGCCGCCGTATTCTTCGTCGTGGTTATGCACCGCATCGCCATCCCGTCGACGATGATGTTCGACGAGATTCACTATCTTCCAGCGGCGCGGCGGTTGATCGAGCTGACAGAGCGGCTCAATCCCGAACATCCGCTGCTGGCCAAGCAATTGATTGCGTGGTCGATGCAACTGATCGGCGATACCGCGTTCGGCTGGCGCTTTCCGTCGGCTGTGCTTGGCGTGATCGGCCTGTGGGCGATGATGCGGGCGCTGTGGTGGGCCAGCCTTTCGCGCACCGCCACGATCGGGTTCGGGCTGTTGCTGGCCACCAATTTCATCTGGTTCATGATGGCGCGGATTGCCTTGCTCGACATGGCGATGGGCGGGTTCATGGCGCTGGCCGTGTGGCAATGGGCGCTGGCATGGCGCAATCCTTCGGGCAAGCCGGGCCGCGCGCGGATGCATCTGATGCTCACCGGCCTGTTCCTGGGCCTGTCGCTTGGGGCCAAGTGGAACGGCGCGCTGCTTGTGCCGCTGCCGGGGCTGATCTTTGCCCTGAACCGCTGGGAGGCACTGCAGGGCCGCCGTATCGGACTGCTCTGGGCGTCACGGCAAGCAGGGCCAATTCCCGGCGTGTCGTTGATCGAGGCGGCACTGTGGCTGGGCGTACTGCCGCTGCTGGTCTATTTCGCGACGTTCCTGCCGGCATTCTTCTATGACAAGGACCCGTTGACGGTGGGCCGCCTGATCGAATGGCAGCAATACATGCTCCAATTGCAGGACAGCGTGGTCAAACCGCACACTTACATGAGCGTGTGGTGGCAGTGGATGGCCAACATTCGGCCGATCTGGTTCCTTTATGAAGATGTCGATGGCGCGCAGCGGGGCGTGCTGATGCTGGGCAATCCGTTCACGATGCTGGCGGGCCTGCCTGCACTTCTGTTCTGCGCATGGGACGGCTTCAAAGGGGACCGCCTGCGGCTGCTGGTGTTCGCCGCTTATGCGCTGCTCGTCGGCTTCTGGGCAGTCAACGGCAAGCCGGTGCAATTCTACTACCACTACATGCTGGCCAGTTGCTTCCTCTATGCCGCGCTGGCGCTGGTGCTTGCCGAGTGGTGGGACATTGGCCTGCGCTGGCCCGCCAAGGTGACGCTGGTCCTCGCCTTTGGCTTGTTCATCGGCTTCTACCCGATCATCTCTGCCGCCGAACTGCCGCGCAAGGATTCGTACCGGGACTACACCTGGCTCGATAGCTGGAAGTAGGCACGGAGCCTTTGAACCCTCGTCACCCTGAACTTGTTTCAGGGTCCATTTCTCGTCACCAGCGGCAGTTTGATCGGCACGATGGATCCTGAACCAAGTTCAGGATGACGGCGTGTGAGAAGATGCGGAAGCTTCGTGTGAAGCTCAGTACTTGCCCCAGACGAAGCGTGACGACAGCGCAAAGTTCCAGACCGAGCCCAGCACGATCCCCACGATAACCGCGATCACGGCCGGGAAGCCGATGGTCTTCAGCACGGCAGCCGAACCCACGTTGGTCAGCAGGCCGAGCGAGCAGGTGAGCGCAAACTGCGCCCAGCCGCGCAGCAGCGGGCCAAAGCCGCGCAGGCGCTTGTCGGAATAGGTCAGTTCGTTGTTCAGAACGAAATTGAATGTCATCGCGATGATCGCCGCCAGCGTGTTCGCGGTGTTGAACGTCGCGCTTTCCGACCAGTTGCCATAGACGAAGCGTTCGCCCGCCACGAGTTTGAGCAGCACCCACAGCGCGCCAAGCTGCACTGCCACGCCCATTGCGCCGACTGTGCCGAACAGCGCAAAGCGCGTCGGGATGATGCGGCCCAGCCATTTGTCGTAAAGACCTACAAGGAATTCGAAGATCACGGTCTGGTCCAGCTTGCTCTCACCCTCGGTCCGGGCGACGAAATTGAGGGGGAATTCCTTGACCCTGAGCGGCTTGTCCACGGTGGCCAGAATGTCGAGCAGAATCTTGAAGCCGACGCCGGAAAGGCGGTGCGCATCGGCCCGCAGCGTTTCGGCGCGCAGCATGAAATAGCCGCTCATCGGGTCGGACAATTCCACGCCGGTCACCTTGTTGGCGATGCGGTTGGCCAGGCCCGATGCCTTCACCCGGTCCGGGCGGCCCCATTCCTCGGTGCTGGCCCCTTCGGCAAAGCGCGAAGCGTAGGCGATGTCGTATTCGCCGCCTTCGATGGCAGAAAGCATCTTGGGCAGCAGTTCGGGATCGTGCTGCTGGTCGGCATCCATCACCGCCACGATCGGTGCGGCAGTGGCGCACATGCCTTCGATTGCAGCCGAAGCTAGGCCACGCCGCCCGATGCGTTCAATCACGCGGATGCGCGGATCGGACAGGCTGATGCGGCGCGCTTCCTCGGCCGTGCCATCGGGGCTGTTGTCATCGACGAAGATCGCTTCCCATGCCACGCCCTGCAGTGCGGCATCAAGACGTGCGACCATCGGCGCGATATTGGCGCGTTCACGATAGGTGGGGAGTATAACGGCGAGCTGTAGCATGGTGCGCGGCCCTTAGAGCCTTGCAAGCACCGCGTCACCAACTTCTGTGGTGCCCGCCGTTCCGCCAAGATCCCGGCCCAGCACGCCATCGGCCAAAGTGCTGGCGACAGCAGCTTCAATCCGGTCAGCTTCGGCCGCAAGGCCCAGCGAATGGCGCAGCAGCATGGCAGCTGAAAGGATCGTTGCCATCGGATTGGCGAGTCCCTGTCCGGCGATGTCCGGGGCGGAACCGTGGATTGGTTCATACAGGCCGAAAGTGCCGTATTCGGTCTGGCGTTCACCCAGCGAGGCTGAGGCGAGCAGGCCGATCGAGCCGACGCACATTGACGCCTGATCCGACAGGATATCGCCAAACAGATTGCCGGTCAGCACCACGTCGAACTTGCCCGGTGCGCGAACCAGCTGCATCGCGGCATTGTCGACATACATGTGTTCAAGCGCGACTTCGGGGTATTCCTTCGCCACCTCGATCACCACATCGCGCCACAGCTGGCTGGTTTCGAGCACATTGGCCTTGTCTACCGAGCACAGCCGCCTGGCGCGGCCCATCGCGGTGCGGAAACCGATATGCGCGATGCGGCGCACTTCGCTTTCCGAATAGGACATGACGTCATATCCTTCACGGTCGCCATTGGCAGCGGTACGGAAGCCCTTCTCGCCGAAGTAGACGTCGCCGTTCAGTTCGCGCACGATGACCATGTCAATGGCACCAGCAACTTCGGGGCGCAGCGCAGAGTGGCCTTCAAGGCCTGCAAAGACCTTGGCCGGGCGCAAGTTGGCAAACAGCGTCAATTCCTTGCGCAGGCCAAGGATCGCCTGTTCAGGGCGCAAGTGGCGTTCCAGCGCATCGCAATCGGGATCACCCACCGCGCCAAACAGGATGGCATCGGCCGCACGGGCGATGTCGAGTGTTTCAGGTGGCAGGGGATGGCCGCTGGCCTTGTAGGCCGCGCCGCCGACCAAGGCTTGCGTCATTTCGATCCCGGTTATGCCGAGCGCTTCGATCACGCGCACGGCTTCGCGAGTCACTTCGGGGCCAATGCCATCGCCTGGCAGAACCGCAATTTTCATCATCGACCCCTTTTGTCGTTCCCGTCAACCGCTGCCGATACGCCGCAAGCGTTCGAGCAGAATCGTGCGCGCCCCCATAACATCGCGCGCCCGTTCGGCAAGCAGGCGGTTGGCAATGGCCTTGCCCTGTCGCTCCAACCGCGCGAGCAGGCTCTCCCAATCTTCCTCAGGCGGTGGGGCCGGGGTGGCACCATATCCTACCTCGCGCAACAACAGCACTTCATATCCGGCCAGCACCCGCGCCCAGCCCCGTGCAGAGGGAGCGTGGCAAATGGCATCGAGCAGCGCCGCCAACGAATCATGCAACAACGGATAGGCATGGCCTTCGGGCAAGGTGGCGGCGGTGAGCGCGCATGCCCAGGCGATTCCTGCGCTGGGCAGCGGCTCGGAAAGCCATGGCCCGCGGCTGGAGACGAGTTCGACTCGGGCTGAAGGCAATTGCGATCCCACCCGCGCGCGCACTTCGATGGTTACAAGGTTTCCGGGGATCAGCACCGGGCGCAGTTCCCGCCCGCGCGCGCCGGACACAAAGGCCGCCGCCAAGCCGTGATCGGCAGTCATAACGCGCACGATTGCGCCATGTTCTCCATGCGGGCGGACCGAACAGACAATGGCAGGGGCGCGGATCAGCATGGGCCTTGCTCTGCGCCGCAATGCCTTTTTGGGCAAGCGGCACAAAGTTGCACAACCGCATTGGAACGCAGGCCATTCTGCGATAGTTTAAAAGGCATGAAGCAGCTTTTTCAGCATGCCGCGATGACCGAAGGGGTCACGGTGCGAGTCGCCGTCAACTTTCTGCCTGAACAGTCACGGGTAGAAGCCGGCAAGTGGTTCTGGGTCTATCACATCCGGATCGAAAACGATTCGGATCAGCCCGTGCATCTGTTGTCGCGCCATTGGCGCATCACCGATGGGCGCGGCATGGTCAACTTTGTCGATGGCGATGGTGTGGTCGGAGAACAGCCGGTGCTGCAGCCGGGGCAAAGCCATGATTACGTATCTGGCTGTCCGCTCGGCACGCATCATGGCAGCATGGAAGGCCATTACACGATGCAGCGCGCCGATGGCTCGCTGTTTGATGTAGCGATCCCATTCTTTCCGCTGGCAGCACCGGCTCCTGCCAACTAAAGCCAGTTCGCAATGAAGCGGACTCACCTTCCCCTCAATGGCTTGCGCGTGCTGGATGCAGCGGCGCGCCATCTGTCGTTCACGCGCGCGGCCGATGAACTGGCGGTCACGCCCGCTGCTGTCGGTCAACAAATCCGCGCATTGGAAGATCTGCTGGGGGTGGTCCTGTTCCGCCGCACGTCCAAGGGGCTGGAACTGACGGACGAGGCGATTGCCGGACTTGATGCCATTCGTGAGGGCTTTTTACGCTTCGAGGAAGGCGTGCAAGCAATGCAGGCGGGGCAGTCCAGCCACGTCTACACCATTGCCTGCCCGCGCGATTTCTTTTCTGCATGGCTTTCCCCCCGGCTTGCAGAATTCCGCGCAGGCAATCCGCAGATGCGCTTTGCGCTGGTTGGTGGCGATGCCGATATCGACTTTACCGAGGCAAATCTCGATCTGGCCGTCCGCTGGTCCGAAGGCCCCGGCGATCTTGAAGGCATTGCCCTTGGTGAACCCGTGATGGTCACGGTTTGCGCCCCCGATGCTGCTGTGGATTGCCCGTGGATCGGCTGGCCCGGTGATCCTGCGCCCGGTGACGGCGATGTCGGGTTTTCGGTTGGTGATGCCGGCACTGCTATCAGTGCCGCGCGCGCCGGGTTGGGCCGTGCTCACGTGCCGTTGCAACTGGCCGAAGGCGCGATCAATTCGGGTCGGGTCGTGACAATTGGTGAGCCAGAACGTTCACGGCGCGGATACTGGCTGGTCGCCCCACTGCCGCAGTGGCGCCAGAAAAAGGTAAAGGCACTGGTCGAAGCCTTGTCGCAATAGACTCCCCTTTTTCCAAGTGGTTGTCCCTTACGCGCTGTTAACCAGCCTCTGCTAAACCGCGCGGCAATGTCCACGCGGCCAAGCACTCCTTCTGCCCTCTCCAGCCCTGCTTCATCGGTCCTGCCTGACTGGAGGGCACGGCTTGGGCGGGGATTCTTCAGTCGTTGGAGCATGCACGAAGGCGACAGTTTCACGCTCGCCTATGCCAGAAGCCTGTCTCATCGCCTGCCATTGCTTTACACGGTGGTGGTATTCATCACGGTTTTGACCGCGCTGAAGTTCCATGGCCATGCTCCGGCCTGGCTCACGTTTTTCGGGCCGATGGTCATTGGCAGCTTTGCCGTCTGGAGAGCGATCTACTGGCGACCTGGGGCCGTAGAGCAGCGTTCCCTGGCCACTCTGCGCCGTGATTTGCGGGCCATGAGCTGGGTCGGTGCACTTTCCGCATTTGTATTCGTCCTCTGGACCATGGCGCTCTACGCCCATGGCGATGCAGCGCAGCAGTCCTTCATCCATTATGTCACTGCGATTACGTTGTTTTCGGGCATTTTGGGGCTTGGTCACTCCCCATTGACGGCCCTGCGCATTGCCATCGCGATTTCGATTCCGACGACTGGGCAGATCCTGTTCAGTGGTCACCCGAATACACTCATGGTGCTGTTGGTTCAGGTGGTTATCACCTCTATTCTGCTGCTCGTGACCAATGGTCATCACCGTGATTTCGTCCGCCTCGAACTCTCCCGCCAGCAGCTTTTCCGCCGCGAACGGGAAGCCGCACAACTGGCGCATGAAAATATGCAGCAGGCGACGATCGACCCTCTGACCGGCGCGTTAAACCGTCGGGCGATCCTTGGCCTGCTGGAGAAGGAGCTTGCTGCTCCGTCGCACGCTGCGGGCAAGGCGTGGCTTGCCCTTATCGATCTGGATGGCTTCAAACACGTCAACGACACGTACGGCCACGCCGCGGGTGACACGGTTCTCGCCTCGGTGGCAAAACGTCTGGCCACGTTCGAACGTATCCGCTGCTTCGGTCGCCTTGGCGGAGACGAGTTTGCGGCCATATTCGATGCCGATCTCGATCAGGAATCGGTCCGCGCCCTGGCCACTGATCTCTCTGAAGCCTTGCGCTCACCCATTCTTCACGGTGGGGTCATCCTGCGCCTGTCGGGATCGGTCGGCGTGCATCGGATGGATGGGGCCAATGCCGGCGATTGCCTCGAACGCGCAGACGCCGCGCTTTACAAGGCCAAGGAGCAGTCTGATGGCACCGTTGTAGTGTTCAGCCCGGATGACGAAGCCGAACTGCAAGATCGCGCCGCCGTCACCCGCCTGTTCAACGACAGCGACCTGACCAACCGCTTGCGCCTGCTCTATCAGCCCATCATCGATGGCCAGTCCGGTGCGATTTCGGGGTACGAAGCTTTCGCCCGATGGAGCCCGGATGGCGAACGCTGGCTTGCGCCCGGCCAGTTCATGGCGCTGGCAGAGGCCACTGGCCGTACCGGCGAGTTGACCCGCATGATCATGGCCCGCGCCCTGCGCGAATGCCGTGCCTGGGATTATGGCCGCACGCTTTCGATCAATCTCGCCCCGCGCGATGTCATGCGGTCCGGCACTGCCGATGCCTTGTGGCGGCTGGCGCAAGAGGCAGGTGCGCCCCCCGGCTCCATCATTCTTGAAGTGACCGAGCGCGCCCTGCTTGCAGATGCAAAACGCGCCGACGCGCAATTGCAGACCTTCCGTGCCAAAGGCTTTCGCATCGCGCTCGATGATTTCGGCGCAGGCTGGTCCAGCCTCAGTCAGGTCCACCGGCTGCCGCTGGACATGATCAAGATCGATCAGGAACTGTCGCGTGCTCTTGCTGCCGATCCGGGCGCCCGAGCGCTTGTCGGCACGATCATTTCGCTGTCATGGCAACTTGGCATCGATTGTACGATCGAAGGCGTCGAGGACGAAACGCAGGCGCAAACCGCCCGCGCGCTCGGCATCCGGCTGGTTCAGGGCTTTCATTTTGGCCGACCGGACACTGCCGAAGCGGCCATGGCGGCCATGGCGGCCATGCAAGTCTGCACCGCGCAATCGGGCAGTCGGCAAAAGGCCATGAACGGGCGCGGTTGAAGCTCTCGCTCAGTGCTCCAGCACGATCGGGCGCGGCGTGCCCGGCGGGTGGATGCGGCGGAACAGCTTTCCCTTCTCGCTGAACAGCACCAATGACAGGCTGAGCAAACCCGACACCAGCAGGGCGATGGCGAGCGGCAGCGCGGTGTCGTTATAAGCCTGGCCCACGGCAATCCCGATAACCGATCCGATGACCATGCGCAGAAAGGCATGCATCGAACTGGCCGATCCCGCCGTGCTGGCAAAGGGCTGCAGCGCAATCGATCCGAAGTTTGCACCGATGAACCCGATCAGGACCATGTTCATGATCATCAGCGGCATGAACTGCCACAAGGTCTGGCCCGTGCCGCTGGCAAACCACACTTGCACTGCGCTGACAGCAATGAACGCCAGCACGGCCGTGTGCGATACGCGCCGCGCGCCAAACCGCTCCACAATGCGCGAGTTCGAAAAATTCGCCATTGCCATCATCAATGCCGAAAGCCCGAATAGCAGCGGGAACGTCTCGCCCGCGCCGAAATGCTCAGCCACCAGCTGTTGCGAACAGTTGACGTAGCCGATCAGCCCGCCAAACGTCATCGCGCCACCCAGCACATAGCCAATCGCCGAACGATTTGTGGCGGCACCCGCCATGTTTACCGCAATCGCCATCGGGCGGATCGGCTGCCTGTATTCAGGATTCAGCGTTTCGGGCAAACGGATGAACACCCAAGTCCCCATGATCACGGCCATTGCTGCCAGAAAGACAAATATCCAGCGCCACCCGGCGAACAGCAGCACGATCTGCCCGATGCTGGGGGCCAGCATTGGCACGACAAGGAACACCACCGATATGATCGACATCTGCTTGGCCATCTGGTCGCCCGAGAAGCGGTCCCGGATGATGGCACCCGGCAGAACAGCAAGGCCACCGCAGCCAATCGCCTGCAGCACGCGCATCACCAGCAGCGCATCGAATGAGGTCACGAGTGCACAGCCGATCGAGAACACGATGTACAGCCCGATGCACGAAAGCAGCACCGGTCTGCGCCCGTAACGGTCTGCCAGCGATCCGGGAAACAGTGAGGCAAAGCCTGACGCCAGCATGAACGCACCGATCACCAACTGGCGCCGGTTTGGATCGGTCACGCCAAGGTCACCCGCGATAAAGCCAAGCGCAGGCAGCATCGCGTCCACGGCCAACGCCTGCAGCGCCATGACCAGCGCCATCATCGCAATGGTCTCACGCCCACCCATGGTGCGCGCAATTTCGGGATTATTGTTCGAAAGCATAACGATCTAGTGGCCCAGATCGCGCCTGATTCCTACCCTTTATGTTGCGTTGCAAAACAGCGTATCGTGCACGCATGGAGTTGACGCCCGCTGATCTTGAACCTGACCGGACAGCCACGGGCATCCGCAAGATCATTCATGTCGATATGGATGCGTTCTTTGCCAGCGTGGAGCAGCGGGACGAGCCTTCGTTGCGCGGTTTGCCCGTGGCGGTTGGCGGGTCATCGGGTCGCGGCGTGGTGGCTGCGGCCAGTTACGAGGCGCGCAAATTTGGCGTGCGCTCGGCCATGCCCTCGGCACGCGCTGTTCAACTTTGCCCCGATCTGATTTTCAGAAGGCCGCGCTTCGATGTTTACAAGGCGGTTTCGCAGCAAATTCGTGCAGTGTTCCTGCACTTCACTCCGCATGTCGAACCGCTCTCGCTCGACGAAGCCTATCTCGATGTCACCGATGATATTCGCGGCATTGGCTCTGCCACGCGCATTGCCGAACTGATCCGACAGCGCATCCACGCTGAAACTGGCCTGACCGCCAGCGCGGGCGTTTCCTACAACAAGTTTCTGGCCAAGATCGCCAGTGACCAGAATAAGCCCGATGGCTTGTGTGTCATCCGTCCCGGCGAAGGGGCAAGCTTCGTTGCGGCTCTGCCCGTCCGCCGCTTTCACGGCATCGGCCCGCGAGGGGCAGAAAAGATGGCAAGACTGGGCATAGTGACCGGGGCGGACCTCAGAGCAAAGGATCTTGCCTTTCTGCGCGAAAACTTTGGCAGCTTGGCGGATTACCTCTATCGCGCAGTACGGGGCATTGATTTGCGGCAGGTGAAAGCGGACCGTGCCCGCAAATCGGTGGGTGGTGAACGCACGTTCGAGCGCGACATTTCCTCAGGCGCGGCCCTGCGCGAAACGCTCGATCACATCATCGAAATCGTCTGGGAGCGGATCGAGCGCAGCGGTGCAAAGGGCCGCACAGTCACGCTCAAGATGAAGTTCAACGATTTCACGCCCTGCACCCGGGCCAGATCGCTGCCGCGCATCATTGCTGACAAAGCGGAGTTTGCCGCACTCGCGCGCGATCTGCTCGATGCGCAATTGCCCCTGCCCAAACCGATCCGGCTGATGGGGCTCACGCTGTCCGCCCTCGAAGGCGAAGATCGCGATGATGATGTTCAGGGTGCCGCTATGCCAGTGCTTCAGGCCGAATTGCCGTTTTGAAGCCCTGTCTGGTGATCCTGCCACTTCGCGATCATCTGGCGCGTCGGGCCGCTGGTCCGCTGTGGCAGGGCACTGGTCGCAAAGAAGCGCGCTTCTTCAATCTCGCGCCCGTCCGCCATTGGAACGCCCTCGGCCAAGCCACAAACCAGTTCAATCAGATTGGTCCAGCCCTTGCGGTCCAGTGTCACCGTGCAAATGTGCGCAGGACGGCGCAGGGTGCAGCCCGTTTCTTCGGCCAGCTCGCGTACCGCACCGTCGAGCAGGCCCTCCGCGCGGTCGATGCCGCCGCCTGGCAGCATCCATGTATCGCGGGCGTGGTAGCTGTGGCGGACCAGCAGGACCTCGCCTCGTGCATTGGCGGCGATCACGTTGCAGCCGCGCACCGTCCGCTTGGTCAGCCGCCACCAGTGCAGGCGCAATGCATGGGCAATACGGAGTGCCACGCGGTGGACTGGGCCGGGCAGGAAAGAAAGCATCACCGTCAGTCTGGCCTATTGCAGAAGGGTTGTCATCCGACCTGCCTTCAGTGCTTGTTGCGCCTTGTCCAAATTGCCATGCCATTGTCATACCACCGTAGCAAATTGCTGCTTCTGGCATGATCCGGATCGGTTGGGTGGATCGATTGGCGGCGGGCGTTTGTGAATCGGGGCCATGCAGCTATGCCTGTCCCATCGGAAGGGAAGATGCATTTGAGAATCGGGGGTAACACGCTGGTAAAGCCGGGCAATGCGTCGGGTCTGCCATCGCTGTACACGGCGCTCAACGCGGTGCTCTGGTGGTTGCTCGCCATCACGATCGCCCTGCTTGGTGCGGCGCTGTTCTGGGCCATTATCACGCCGGTGTCGCCGGTTGGCCAGTGGCACCCGCAAGGCGTTCGGATCATGTCACCTGCGGCGCGCGCAGCGCTTTTTGCCAGCGTCGATCCGTTCAATCGTAATGCGGCACCTGCCGCGCAGACCGAATCGGCAGGCGCGGTTACCTCACTTGCGCTTACCCTGTTTGCTACTCGCGCCACACCGGGTGGCGGCGGCACTGCCATTATTGCCGGGGCAGACGGGGTTCAGCAGGTCTATCGCGTCGGCGCCGAAGTCCAGGGCGGTGTCACGCTGACTGCAGTGGCGTTCGATCATGTTGAACTGTCGCACAATGGCGCAAGGGAACTGCTCTATCTTGATCAGTCCGGCGCTGCCCCCGATGCGGCCAAAGTCGTTGCGGCCAATCCCGTGGGCGCACCGCCCGGTGTAGGACCTGCCGGTCGGCCTATCAGCGTAGAGGCTCTGCGCAGCGGCGTGAATTTCGGTCCTCGTGCTGAAGGTGGCCGGGTGGTTGGCCTTGAAGTGATTGCCTCGGGCGATGGCTCCACATTTCGTGCCGCCGGGTTCCAGCCTGGAGACATAATTCAGGCCATCGATGGCAAGCCCGTAACCGGTGCGCCCGATGCGGCCACGCTCTCTGCCGCCTTGCGGCCCGGCGCTTCATTATTCGTCACGGTCAAACGCGGTGACCGGCAACTTCCCCTTGCGATCACGCTTGCTCCATGAATGTCGGAAACATGAAATTGCGCAGACTTACCGGCTACAAGATGCTTCTGGGTGCCGCCGCGCTGGCCTTTGCCGTGCCGGAGGCTGCACTGGCGCAGTATACGCTGAATGTGCGTGAGGCGGATATTCGCGCCTTCGTGGCCGATGCTGCCGAAGTTACCGGGCGCACATTCATCGTTGATAGCCGGGTGCAAACCAAAGTCAGCGTCGTGTCTGACCGGCCGTTGAGCCGTTCCGAATACTTCGAAGTGTTCCTGTCGACCTTGCGCGCCAACGGTCTTGTCGCCGTGCCCACCGGCAACGGCGCATTCCGCATCCAGCCGGCCGACGGCGCAGCCAGCAACCCCAGCCGCATTGGCAGCCGGGGCGCGATGCAAAGCCAGATGGTGACCGAAGTGATCCGCCTGCGCGCAATCGATGCGGTGCAAGCGGTGGAAACGCTGCGCCCACTAGTCAGCAAGGATGGCGCAATCACCGCCAACAAATCGGGCAACTCGCTGGTCGTGGTCGATTATGCCGACAACATGCGCCGCATCCGT
>JBEQBV010000071.1:0-14982 GCA_041639635.1 Novosphingobium sp. | reverse complement strand
GCCTATTTCAAGGCCCCGCGCGAACGGCCCAAGATGCCTGAAATCGTGGAGATCTACCGGCAGGAACAGATCGCGTTCTGCATGTTCACGGTCGATGCTGAATGCGGCATGGGCGCAAAGCGCGTGTCGAACTACGAAGTCGCCGAAATGGCGCTCAAGAACGACGATATCTGCATCGCCTTCGCCTCAATTGATCCGCACAAGGGCAAGCTGGGCGCACGCGAGGCCCGCGATCTGATCGAAAACTATGGCGTCAAAGGCTTCAAGTTCCACAGCATCGCCCAGAACTGCCACCCGGCTGACCGGGTCGGCTACCCGATCTATGAAGTGATCGCAGAATACGGCCTGCCCGCCATCTTCCACACCGGCCATTCCGGCATGGGTACGGGGATGCGCGGCGGCGGCGGGATGCGGCTGAAGTATGGCCAGCCCATGCTGGTCGATGATGTCGCGGTCGATTTCCCCGACATGAAGATCATCCTCGCGCATCCGTCATGGCCGTGGGTGGATGAAAGCCTGTCGATGGCGCTGCACAAGGACAACGTGTTCATCGATCTGTCGGGCTGGAGCCCCAAATACTTCGCCCCGCAGATCATCCAGTATGCCAACACACAGCTGCGCAAGAAGATGCTGTTCGGTTCGGATTTCCCGTTGATCCACCCGCAAAAGTGGATCGACGCCGCTCTCAAGGTCGGCTTCAAGGAAGAAGTCATGCCCGGCATCATGAAGGACAACGCCGCGCGCCTGCTTGGGCTGGTCTGATAACCGGGCCTGAAGGCGCAGCAGTGGCAGACCCTGACGACATACGCGCCTGGCAACGGCTCGATGCGGCAACCACCACATCGGGCCGGATCGAGGACCGCGATGTCGCTCGCCTTGCCGATCTCGGCGTGCGCCACGTCGTTAACCTCGCCTTGGAAACCCATCCCGAAGCGCTTGCCGGTGAAGGCGACAAGCTCGCAGCGCAAGGCATCGCCTACACGCATATCCCGGTCCCGTTCGATGCACCGGGCGACGATCACTTCGCTGCCTTCGTCACGGCACTCGAACAGGGGCCAACGCCGGTCCACGTCCATTGCATCATGAACTGGCGCGTCTCGGCTTTCTTCTACCGCTACAACCGCGATCATCGCGGCTTGCCTGAGGCAGAAGCCCGCGCCCTGATGGAGCGGCAATGGTCGCCTGATGGACATGACAGCAAGGAAGCCCGCATCTGGGCCGAATTCATCGCGCCGAGGCCTGCGTGACGAATCTTGCGGGCAAGCACATCGTGATCACCGGCGCGTCCACCGGCATTGGCCGCGCCACGGCCAATGCCTGCGCCAAGGCCGGAGCCAGCCTCACCCTGATCGCCCGCCGCGCCGACTTGCTGCAACAGGCGGCGCAAGAGCTTGGCGGCGTAACGACCTTCGCCGCCGCCGATGTGGCCGATAAGGCAGCGCTCAAGGCCGCACTCGATCATGCCATCGCCACCCATGGCGCGGTTGATGGCCTGTTTCTCAACGCTGGGATCGGCGGCATGTTCGCCCCGGTGGAAGACTACACCGACGCCGCTTTCGACGCAGTCATGGCGGTCAATCTCAAGTCGGTGTTCTGGGCCATCCAGCACGTCCTGCCCGCCATGAAGGAACGCCGCACCGGCGCGATCCTCGTCACTGGCAGCCTCGCCAGTGAGCGCGGCTTGCCGATGAACGCGGGCTATGTCGCCAGCAAGCACGCGGTCCTTGGCCTCTCGCGCGCCGTGGCCAATGAAGCGGCGGAATTCGGCGTGCGCTGCAACTGCATCCTGCCCGGCCTGATCGAAACCCCAATGCTCGATGGCCTGCCGCCCGAAGCTGCCTCGCAAATGGCCAAGGCCGTGCCGCAGGGCCGCACCGGCTCTGCCGACGAAGTGGCGCAGGTAGCCGCCTTCCTCCTGTCCGACGCCGCCAGCCACGTCACCGCCCAAAGCTGGGCCGTGGACGGAGGCATGCTTGGCACCATGCGAGTATGAACTTATGGCTTTAAAGTATTACCACGCCGAACCGCTGGCGAATTCGCTCAAATCGATGGTCCCGCTCAAGGAAAAGGGCCTCGCTTACGAGAGCATCTACGTCGATCTGCACAAGTTCGAACAGCACCAGCCGTGGTTCACCGCGATCAACCCCGAAGGCCAGGTGCCGGTTCTCGACCATGATGGCACGATCATCACCCACACCACGGTGATCAACGAATACCTCGAAGATGCCTTCCCCGATGCCCAGCCCGCCGACGCTCCGCTGCGTCCGCGCGATCCGGTGGGCGCGGCGCGGATGCGGTACTGGAACAAGTTCATCGACGAGCACGTGATGAATTACGTCTCGATGCACGGCTGGCACCGCATGGTCGGCGTGATCGCCCGCAACATCGAAAGCGGTGATTTTGAAAAGCTGCTGGAAAGCATTCCCTTGCCCGATCAGCGCAAGAAATGGGCGACTGCGCGCTCCGGCTTTTCGGAAAGCGACCTCGCGAACGCGACCGCCAAGATTGAATACGCGCTCGACAAGATCGAAAAGCAGTTGGGCGAAACAAAGTGGTTGGCAGGCGACACGTACACTCTTGCCGACATCAACTTTTATTCGCATTGCGGCGCCATGGTCGAACGCATGTTCCCCGAGATGGAGGTTGCCAAACGCGCGCCCCGGCTCTGCGAATGGCGCGATCGCGTGGCTGCGCGCCCGGCCGTGGCCGAAGCGCTGAAAAGTGAAGACAGGACCGCACCGGGTTTGCGCGTCTGGTCAGGAGAAGTGCGTTAGTGGCTGGTTTCGTTCTGATTCATGGATCGTGGCACGGCGGTTGGTGCTTTGATCCGGTGGCTGATATCCTGCGTGCGCGCGGCCACATCGTTGCTGCACCAACGCTGCCCGGCATGGGCGGCACGGCAGAGGAAATGGCCGCTGTTACGCTGGGTGGCTGGGGTGAATTTGCTGCGCAGCATTGCCGCGACCTTAAGGCGCAAGGCGTTGGCCCTGTGGTGCTGGGTGGGCACTCGCGCGGGGGCCTTGTCGTCTCCACTGCGGCCGAGCGCGACCCATCGGCAATGGACGCCCTCGTCTATATCTGCGCGATGATGCTGCCTGCCGGAATGAGCCGTGCCGAGTTCAAGGAAACCGAAGGCCCGAACCCCGCTTTCGACGCGATCATTTTCAAAGTCCACGGCGGCGTTGCCACAGTGATTGATGCGGCAAATGCTGCACCGGTCTTTGCGCAAGTCTCGCCCCCTGATCTGGTCGAAGCGGCCATGGCGCGGCTTATGGCCGAACCGCATGCGCCGCGTTCCGAAAAGATCATGGTTACACCCGAACGCTGGGGCAGCCTGCCGCGCACCTACGTCGAATGCACGCTGGACCGAACGATCCCGATCGAAAGCCAGCGCCGCATGATCGCCATGTCGCCCGGCGCAAATGTGGTGACGCTTGAGGCCGATCACAGCCCCTACCTGTCAAAGCCGCAGGATCTGGCCGACGCGCTGGAAGCTGCGATTCCGGGCTGAGGTCAGACCCTCGCCGCGAAGCCATAACCAACAAACCCGCTCATGCTGAGCCTGTCGAAGCATGTTGGGCAGACCTCAGCGTCAGCACCCTTCGACAGGCTCAGGGTGAGCGGGGTTGGGGATGTCGGTTTTGCACATCCGGACCAGCCTCAATCCCCGAAAAAGTTCAGTTCCAGCAGCACATTGTTCGGATCAGCCGTAAAGATCTGCCGCAGCCCAATGGCCGTGACGAAATTCGTCTGGCAATCCAGCCCCATCGCACCGATGCGACCAAGCGTTTCATCATAGCCGGAACAGTTCAGCGCCACATGGTGGATCGCGCCTGTCAGCGATCCCGGCTCAACCGCGCGGTCATACGTGCGCGGGCAATCCACCGCGTTGATGTGAATGATGGCCTTGCCGCCAGCATCATACATCCACTGCGCGTTCTGCGGGGTGAGGGGAGGCGGACCATCGCGCCGTTCCAGTCCGAGCAGCGCGCTGTAGAACTCCGCCGTCTCGTTCAGCCGGTCGGTAATGATGTTGACGTGATCCAGCGCGTTGACGTGCATATCTGTTCTCTCCGACCGCAAAAGCTTGGTAACTATATGCTTCGTTACGGACAATTTCACCTGTCACCCTGAACTTGTTTCAGGGTCCATTTCTCCGCACAAACAGTTGCTGGTGGTCAGAAATGGATGCTGAAACAAGTTCAGCATGACGGTGATTGAGAATTAACTAGGGTCCAAACTCAATCAGGTCGCGTTCGAGGTTCGAGGCAGAATGGCTCAGCGCAAGGAGGCAGGGCGCAGGAATATGTCGATATTGCAAGTCCTGCCGACGCAGCGATGGGCCATTCTGGTCGAACCCCTGCGGGGCGTCCAAATGGCTTCCATCTCGGCCAAACCGGCCCTTGCAAAGGCAACCAGCCTTCGCAGCGGGCCACTTCGCCCGATATGTTCGCCATTTGGACGCCTCGAACGTGACCTGATTGAGTTTGGACCCTAATCGAGCGGAACAAGTTTCCACTAGCTCTGCCCTTCAGGGGAGAGAGCACGTGCAAACGTCAGCTCTTGAACACCACCGTCTTGGTGCCGTTCAGCAGCGCGCGGTCTTCCAGATGCAGGCGCACCGCTTCGGCCAGCACGCGGCGTTCCACATCGCGGCCCTTGCGCACCAGATCGTCGGGGCTGTCGGCATGAGTCACGCTTTCCACATCCTGATGGATGATCGGGCCTTCATCAAGGTCGGTCGTCACATAGTGCCCGGTTGCGCCGATCATCTTCACGCCGCGTGCGTGCGCCTGATGATAGGGCTTGGCACCCTTGAAGCTCGGCAAGAACGAGTGGTGAATATTGATGCAGCGGCCATTGAGGAACGATGCCAGATCGTCTGACAGAATCTGCATGTAGCGCGCCAGCACCACCAGTTCTGCGCCCGTTTCGGTCACGATCCGCTTCACCTCTGCCTCCTGCTGCGGCTTGGTGTCCTTGGTGATCGGCAGGTGGTAATAGGGAATGTCACCCATCAGCGAGATCGACAGCGCTTCCTTTGGGTGGTTGCCCAAGATCGCCACCACATCCATCGGCAGTTCGCCAATGCGCGTGCGATAGAGCAGGTCACCCAGGCAGTGGTCAAACTTGCTGACCATCAGGATGACCTTGCGCTTCACCGTGGTGTCACGCAGGTTCCACTGCATCGCATATTGCTGCGCCACAGGTGCAAATGCTGCGCGGAAATCTTCGACCGTGCGTTCGCCCGGATCGAACACCACGCGCATGAAAAAGTTGCCGCTTAGCGAATCGTCAAACTGCTGAGCTTCGCTGATGTTGCCGCCTGCTTCAAACAGGTTGCCGGTAACGCGGGCCACAATGCCTGGCTTGTCTTCGCATGACAGCGTCAAAATCAGCGATGCACTCATCAAAATCTCTCCCGTCGATCCTTCGCACTTGGGATGCGCTCATAGGGCGCAACATTTCCCATTGCGAATCTCTGGTGAGATTGTATGTGTTGCATACAAGTTTTTCAACCTGCCATTTTTCAAGTCGGGAGAGTTACCATGGCAAAGAACCTCGAAGAGGTAATCAACGAGAACGGCAATGTCGTCGAAATGCTGCGCAATTCGCAGCTGGGCGCTTATGTCTATCCGGTTGTTGCACCGGAATTTTCCAACTGGCGCAGCGAACAGTGGGCATGGCAGCACAGCGCCGTCCTGTTCGACCAGTCGCACCACATGGTGAACCTCTATATCCGTGGCAAGGACGCGCTGAAGCTGCTGTCGGATACCATGATCAACAGCCCCAAAGGCTGGACGGTCAACAAGGCCAAGCAGTACGTGCCTACCACGCCCTATGGCCACGTGATCGGTGACGGCATCATCTTCTGGGAAGAAGAAGAAAGCTTCACCTACGTCGGCCGCGCACCTGCTTCCAACTGGCTACGCTATCATGCTGCCACTGGTGGCTACGATTGCGAAATCGAGCTGGATGATCGTTCGCCGATGCGCCCGATGGGCAAGCCCGTCACGCGCAAGGAATGGCGCTTCCAGATTCAGGGGCCGAACGCCTGGGCCGTGATCGAAAAGTTGCACGGCGGTCCGCTGGAACAGCTCAAGTTCTTCAATATGTCGACGATGAACATCGCAGGCAAGACCGTGCGCACGCTGCGCCATGGCATGTCGGGTGCACCGGGCCTTGAAATCTGGGGCCCTTATGCCGAGCAGGAAGAAATCCGCGCCGCCATTCTCGAAGCCGGCAAGGAATTCGGCCTGATCGCTTGCGGCAGCCGCGCCTATCCTTCGAACACGCTGGAATCGGGCTGGATCCCATCGCCGCTGCCCGCCATATACACCGGCGAAAAGCTGAAGGGCTTCCGTGAGTGGCTGGCCGCTGACAGCTATGAAGCCACCGGCTCAATCGGCGGCTCGTTCGTTTCGGAAAACATCGAAGACTATTACCTGAACCCGTGGGAACTGGGTTACGGCAACTTCGTGAAGTTCGACCATGATTTCCATGGCCGTGAAGCACTCGAAGCGCTGAACCCTGCCGACCAGCGCAAGAAGGTGACGCTGGCTTGGCATCCTGAAGACATGGCCAAGATCATGGCTTCGATGTTCAACCCCGATGGCGAAGCCTACAAGTTCTTCGACGTGCCGCTGGCGAACTATGCCTCGTCGAACTACGACCGCGTGGTCGATGCTGGCGGCAAGACCGTTGGCCTCTCGATGTTCACCGGCTTCTCCTACAACGAAAAGCAGGCGCTTTCGCTGGCCACTATCGACCCGGAAATCCCGTTCGGCACTGAACTGAACGTGGTGTGGGGCGAAGAAAACGGCGGCACCCGCAAGACCACCGTCGAACCGCACAAGCAGCTGAACGTCCGCGTGATCGTCTCGCCGGTCCCGTACAGCCGCGTTGCGCGTGAAAACTATGCTGAAGGCTGGCGCACGGCGCGCTGAGCCACACCAGAACTGGCACCGCCCGGATTGCTGCAAAGGCAACCGGGCGGTTTGCCTCCAAACCCTGAGAGGATCCCGAGATGGCAACACCCCTGATTCATCCCAACTGGGACAAGGCGCCCGACGGGATCACCGATGGCTTCAGCCTGGAAATGACCGCGAAGGACGAAGCCTCGCTGCGCGATGCCGCGCCGCTCATTCCCGCTGAAACTCCAGTCGCCATCACCTTCCTCCCCGGTGAAGATGTCGCCGCCCGCGTGGCCGCCACGGTCGCCGTCCGCGAACTCGGCTTTGAGCCGATGCCCCATTTCTCCGCCCGCCGGATCACGTCCGAAGACGATTTCGAAGGCTACCTTCGCGCCGTGGTCGAACAGGCCGGCGTGGAACGCTGCTTCATCGTTGCCGGCGATCCGCCTGAGCCGGTTGGCCCCTATTTCGATACATCCGCCCTGATCGCCACCGGCGCGTTTGAACGCTCCGGCATCAAGGCCATCGGCATCGGCGGGCACCCGGAAGGGCACCCCAACATGACCGAGGCCGAATGCTGGGCTGTGCTCGAAAAGAAGGTGGCAGAAATCACCGCGCGCGGCATGGCTCCGCTGATTGTTACCCAGTTTGGCTTCGATCCCGATGCTTTCCTGAGCTGGCTCAAAGAGCTGCGCGCACGCGGCATTGATGCGCCGGTGCGCATCGGCGTGCCCGGTCCCGCCGGGATCAAGCGCCTGCTGGCCTTTGCCGCGCGCTGCGGCGTGGGGGCGTCCACTTCGGTGCTCAAGAAATACGGCATTTCAGTCACGAACCTGCTCGGCACCGCCGGGCCGGACAAGCTGGTCGATGCTTTTGCACGCGGGCTTGGCCCCGAACACGGCAAAGTGCGCCTGCACTTCTACCCCTTTGGCGGCCTCACAAAAACGCTCGAATGGCTGCACGGTTACAACAAGAAGCACGGGATCAACCAGTGACCGACTTCGTCCTCGTCCACGGCGCATGGGGCGGCAGCTTTGCGTGGGACCGGCTGAAAGCCGAACTCACCGCCGCTGGCCACCGCGTGCTTGCTTGTGATCTCAGAGGGTTAGGCAGGCGGAAAGCCGAATTCCACCCCGGCATCACGTTGAAGGATCACATCGACGATGTCTGCACTCAGATTGGCGACGCGGGATTTGATCGCTTTGTTTTGGTGGGTCATTCATGGGGCGGCATGGTCATCACCGGTGTCGCCACACGCTTGGGTGCGCGGATCGAAGCCATTGTCTATGTTGATGCTTTCCTGCCGCAAGACGGCCAGTCGCTGTGGGACCTGACCGGTGATTGGGAGCACAAACACTACATCGACAGCCAGAAGCACAAACCCGGCGCGGTTTCGCCTTTGCCGGGCTTGGAAAGTCCGGTGCTGTCCGATCACCCGCTGCTCACGTTGTTGGAGGCGGTGCGCTTTACCGGCGAGGAAGCGAAGATCGGGCGCCGGGTTTATGTCTTTGCCACGGATTGGCAGCCGACGCCCTTTGCGAAGTTTGCAAGTGCGGTGAAGGGCGATCCGGCTTGGGAATACCATGAGGCAAAAGCCAGCCACAACGTGATGGGTGACCAGCCGGAACAGTTGCTGCAAATCATGCTGGATTGCGCCTGATTTCAGGGGGTTCAGGCAGGGTTCTGGGCATCTAGGTGCAGCTAGGTGCATCTAGGTGCACTTCAGAAAACCGTTCTCACCCCTGTGCCGCAAGGCTCTGCATCCGCTTCAGATAGCGCGCCAGAACGTCGATTTCGAGGTTGACCTTGTGGCCTGCCGCCAACTTGCCCAGCGTCGTCACCTGCCAGGTGTGCGGGATGATGTTCAGCATGAAGTGACACGCGCCGTCGGCCTGGTCGGCCACTTCGTTGACCGTCAGCGACACTCCATCGACAGTGATCGAACCCTTGGCCGCGATGTAGGGTGCAAGCTCCTTGGGCGCGGCGACGATGTACTGCCACGATCCGCCGACTTGGGTAACGCTGACGACCTCGCCCACCGCATCGACGTGCCCCGTCACGATATGCCCGCCCAGTTCATCGCCCAGCTTCAATGCCGGTTCAAGATTGAGCGGCGCACCGGCCTGCCATTGTTCGGGCGCGGTGCGCTTGATGGTTTCGCCCGAAACATCGACCGCGAACCAGCCTTCACCGGCCACGCCGCCCTTGTCCACCACGGTCAGGCACACGCCCGAACATGCGATGGAGGCACCGATGGCGATCTTCGCCGGGTCCATCGCGCAGGAAATGGTGATGTGATGGTCACCCTTGTCCTCGATCGAGAGGATATTTCCGACTTCGGTGACGATCCCGGTGAACATGCAAATCTCCTTCAGCGCAGCCGCTCGTAAACGTCCAAAGCATCGCTGCCAAGCGTCCGCCGGTCCACATTGCGCCAGCGCCCGTGAGCATCAGCCAGCGAACCAAGGCCGATGTCACCGATGCAGGGCACGCCAGCGCCCACGATGATCGGCGCGCGGTAGAGCAGCAGGCGGTCCACCATGTCGGCGGCGAGAAAGGCTGCTGCGGCTTGCGCGCCGCCTTCGACGAAGAGATATTGCGCATCACCAAACGCCCCCGGAGCGGTGATGTCTGCCACCGCCGTCCAGCTATCGGGTGCTTCACCGCGTGTCAGCACCATGCGCTGCGGGCTGCGGTGCTCCAGCCCCGGCAGACGCACATCGAGCCGAGGGGCGTCGGCCCGGAATGTGCCGCCGCCGACAAGGATGGCTTCGGCGCAGGCGCGCTCAACATGACAATGCCTCCGCGCTTCCGGTCCGGTGATCCATTGGCTCGATCCATCGGCCAGGGCGATGCGGCCATCAAGTGAGGTTGCCAGTTTCAGAGTCACGTGGGGGCGTCCCAGCGCTGTCCGAGTGAGGTATCCAGCCAGTGAGTTCTGCGCGGTAGGGGAGGGGACAAGTTCGGCGGTAATGCCCGCAGCCTGCATCGCCGCAATGCCGTTGCCTGCGGTGCGCGGGTCTGGGTCTTCGACGCCGATCACCACGCGCGCCAAGCCGCTTTGAAGCACCAGCGACGTGCACGAAGGGCCGCGCGCGCTGGCATGGGCGCAAGGTTCCAGCGTTACGTAAAGCGTCGCGCCCTGTGCAGCAGCGCCTGCTTGGGCCAGCGCGCCTGCTTCGGCGTGGGGCCGTCCGCCTGCCTGCGTCCACCCGCGCCCGACGACTATGCCATCGCGCACGATCACCGCGCCAACCGCAGGATTGGGCCTGCTCAAAGGACGTCCGCGCGCGGCCAGCGCAGCGGCCGCCTTCAGCCAGCGCTGGTCATCCGATGCGCTCATTCGTCAGAATTTTCAGACTTTTCCTGCAGCTTCTTCTGCTCAGCCTCGAATACCGGATTGCGCACCAGATTGCGGTCTAGGATCGCCTTGCGCTCGGCATCGATCTTGGCCTTGATCGCTTCACGTTCCTTATTGCCCTCGGCATAGGCCTTGTCGGCATCGACGCCGGTGGCATTGCCCACGGCGCGATACATCTGGCGCACACGTTCGGCACTGGCTTCTTCTTCGGCCTCACGCGCGCGGGCTTCGGCCGTAGCCTTGCGATTTTCGGCAAGGATTTCAGCGTCGGTGCGGCCTTCGAGGAAGCTGGGGAAATAGACAATCTTGGGCGGATGCGGCAGATCTCGCCCGCCCTGCTGGTTCATCACATAGAAAATCCCGCCAGTGACAGCGGCGGCCATGACCAGCCCGACGAAGCGGTATTCGCTGGGCGCACCAAGCACTTCCCACAGATCGATGGCGGCGCGGCGCGGGGAGACATTGCGGAAAAAGCCTTTCATGCGCGCATAGATAGTGGCTTGCAGGCGATTGCGCTAGCTCTACCCAAAAGGCGCATAGAGCGTCCGGCCAGACCGCTTCAGCCAGCGATTGGCCGCATCGACCTCGCCTTCGAACAGACCGGCCAGATGGGCGTGGAAGGCCGGGCTGTGATCGAAGTGCCGCATGTGCGCCACCTCGTGCGCCACGACCGAGCGGCGCACGAAATCGGGGGCCATGATCAGCCGCCAGTTGATGCGGATCGTGCCATCGCTGGCGCAACTGCCCCAGCGCCGTTGCGCGCGCGAGAGCGAAAGGCGGGGCAGGGCTTCCCCGGCGCTGGCACAGTAGTGTGCCAGATCAACGGCGCATAGCGCCAGCGCCTCAGCCTCCAGCCAACGTTTCAACCGGGTGGAAAGGCCTTCTGCGGGACCGCCAACCACGACGCGGTCATCGACGACCGCTGGTTTGCGGCGCGCGGCGGGTTGCCAATCGATGCGCAAGGTTTCCCCGCGTACCATGATGGTGGAATCTGGCGCGATTGTTGCGGCTTCGGGCACGCGGGCGAGTTGCCCGGCCAGCCAGTCTGCCCGATCCCGCGCAAAGGCTTCGGCATCGCCCACACGGCCCCATGCGGGAATTGAGACACGCGCTTCGCTGCCATCGGGGGCAAGCCGCAGGGTCATCCGCCGGGCATGGCCCAGCTTGCGAATCACGAGCGGCAGTTCGCGACTGCCCACAACGATTATCCGCCGTGACACCGTGCGAGGCGAGGCACTGCGCGGGGCGGGGGCCTCCTTGGCTTTGGGATCGGCCCGTCGCAGCCAGTCGAGCATTCCGCGCCCTTCACCCATCGAAATAGTCCGATGGCACGATATGCTCTTCCAGCGGCCCGGCCAGAACTTCGCTGATGGCTTTGCCAATCATCGATTGCCCGGCCTTGTGCACGGCATCGCGGTCGCCCGAAATCAGGTAGTGCCAATCGGGCAGGGGATTGCCATCGGCGCGCAGACGATAAGCGCAAGTATCGGGCAGCCACGGCAGGGTGCGGGCGAGTTTTGGCGTCAACCGCAGGCAATCGGGTACATAGGCGCGGCGGTGCTTGTAATCGCTGCACTGGCCAGTCTTGAGGTTGAGCAATTTGCAGGCGACATTGGTGTGATAGACATCGCCGGTGGCATCATCCTCCAGCTTGTGCAGGCAGCATTTGCCGCAGCCATCGCACAGCGCCTCCCACTGTTCGCGGGTGAGCGCCTCTACCGGCTTTTCCCAGAAGCGGTCCCCGGTCAGCTTAATGCACCCACTTGGCGAGTTCGGCGGCGACGGCTTTCCCATCCTTTTCCGCAGGGAGCAGAGCAATCGGTTCGCCCTTTGGCCCCATCAGGAACACGCCGCGACTGTGATCCATCAGATAGTCGGTCGGGCTGGAGCCTTCGCGCCGGGAATGGAACACGGCCCACTTCTTCGCCACGGCATCGATCTGCGCCTGCGTGCCGGTGAGGCCGACGACCGATGGCCCGAAGTTTGCCGCAAACGCGCCGACCACTTGCGGCGTATCGCGCGCAGGATCAATGGTGATGAACAGCGGCACGACCTTTGCAGCAAGCTCGGCGTGGTCCTTCGCAAAGAGGCGCACGCCCTGGCCGATGTTCTGCATGTCGATCGGGCACACATCCGGGCAGAACGTGTAGCCGAAATAGACGATGCGGTACTTGCCGTCGAAATCGCTCCACTTCACCGGCTTGCCGTCCTTGCCGGTCAGCGTGAAATCGCCGCCGATGGCCGCGCCTTCCAGCGGCGGGCTTTCGCTGGGCGCACTGCCGCAGGCGGCAAGCGTGAAGGTGGCGGATGCGGCAAGCGCGATGGCGAGAGATCGGATCATGCGGGTCATGGCGCGGCGGTTCATGCTCTGCTAACCGTGCCCTTGCAAGGGCTGAGTCCGCAGCACCATATAAGCTGAGTTGGGCGCGCAACAGGAGGAATCGATGTTTTCGAAGTCGCAGGCCATATTCCGCAGGCCAATCGCTGCACTGGCGATCCTGCTGGCCGCCGCCACCGCGATCCCTGCGCAGGCCCAGTTCTCGGACAGCTACAAATTCCTTGAAGCCGTGCGCAAGAAAGAGGGCGACAAGGTGACCGAGGCTTTGAACGAGCCGGGCACCCAGATCATCAACACCAAGGATTTCAATTCCGGCCAGACCGCGCTGCACATCGTCGTGGCGCGGCGTGACCTGACGTGGGTGCAGTTCCTGCTGGCCAAGGGCGCCAATGTGAACGCGCGCGACAATCGCGGGGTGACGCCGCTGGTGCTGGCATCGGAAATGGGTTTTCTGGAAGGGGTGGACGAGCTGATCAAATCCGGCGCGCGGATTGATGAGGCCAACAATACCGGCGAAACCCCGCTGATCAGCGCCGTGCATCGCAAGGATCTGGCGCTGGTGCGCATGCTGATCAAGGCAGGCGCGAACCCTGACCGGCCTGACAATTCGGGCCGCTCTGCCCGCGATTACGCTGCGCTGGACAAGGGCAGTGCCGTGCTGGGCGAAATTGAGCGGTCAACCGTGGAAGCCAAGGGCAGTGCGCCCAAGAAGACCTATGGACCTTCCTTCTGATACAGGCATTGTAACGCCATGACCGAAGATACTTCGCTTGAAGCCCTGCGCCTTCGCCTTGCCCCGTCTATTGCCGAAGCGGCTGCTTTTGATGGCTGGAAGCCTGCTGCTGTAACAGCGGCTGCCGAAATGGAAGGCGTTGATCCGGCGCTGGCTGCGTTCGCGTTTCAGGATGGGCCGATGCAGATGATCACCGCGTGGGTGGCACGGATTGATGCCGATATGGCTGAGACTCTGCCGCACGAACACCTCGCTACGCTGCCGATCCGCGAACGCATCCGCACGCTGGTACAGTTCCGGCTCGATGCGCTGACTGGCAAGGAAGAGGCGCTGCGCCGCGCGCTGGCGATCATGGCGATGCCGCAGAACGTGGCAGCTTCGGCGCGGATGGGCTGGTCAAGCGCGGATGCCATGTGGCGGCTGGCGGGCGATACGGCCACCGATTACAACCACTATACCAAGCGCATGACGCTGGGATCGATCTATGCCGCCACGCTGGCCTATTTCGCGCAGGACACCAGCGACGGGCACGACGATACGCGCGCGTTCCTTGATCGGAGGATCGAGAATGTGATGCAGTTTGAAAAGGTGAAAGCCAAGGTGATGAAGCCGCGCGCGGGTGAAGGCTTTTCGCTGATGCGGATGCTGGGGCGGTTGCGGTATCCGGCGGCTTGAGGGCGAGTTGGTTTGCGGAGGCTCCGGTCCCATTCCTAAAAGTCCTGTCATCCTGAACTTGTTTAGCTTCGCTGGCCTTCGGCTCGGGATCCATTGTGCCGGTCAGACTGCCTTTCGTGCGCAGAAATGGATCCTGAAACAAGTTCAGGATGACGAAGTGGTGGTTCGGTAGCGTCTGGGCAACATGCCTTTTTCATCCATTGGCCACCTCATTCGCAATTCTATTGCGAATGACTTGCAATCACCCTTGCGCTATGGCAGCGGGACAGGGTGACACTCGATCAGCTTCCCCTGAACACGCCTGCGCGAATCGCTGCAGTGGATTGGTCTTCGCTCGTGGCCGAAGAGGCGCAGCGCCTGCAGGCGTTGGGGCTGGATGAAGGCGCGCGGGTGAGCCTTGCCTATCGCGGCGTGTTTGCCGGGCGTGATCCGCTGGCGGTGGAGATTGGCCGCATGACCATTGCGCTGCGCCGCGTTCATGCCCGCGCGATGACGGTTGAGGCCATAGCATGAGCAGGATGCCGACAGTTGCCGCGCTGGTCGGCAATCCCAATGCGGGCAAGAGCGCGCTGTTCAATGCGCTGACCGGGGCGCGGCAGAAGATTGCCAATTATCCGGGCGTCACGGTGGAGCGCAAGGCGGGCCGCCTGCTGCTGCCTTCGGGTGAGCCGGTGGAACTGGTCGATCTGCCCGGCTCCTACAGCCTTTCTGCGACAAGCCCGGACGAGGAAGTGACCCGCAAGGTCATCATGGGTGAGCAGGAAGGACAGGCGCAGCCCGACGTGATCGTGCTGGTGCTGGATAGCTCCAACCTTGAACAGCATCTTGTGTTTGCGCAGGAAGTGATTGAACTGGGCCGCCCCACTGTGGTCGCGCTCAACATGGTCGATCTGGCCGAGCGCGATGGGCTGACGCTCGATCCCGCCGCGCTGGAATCGGCGTTGGGCGTGCCGGTGATTCC
>JBEQBV010000070.1:0-15031 GCA_041639635.1 Novosphingobium sp. | reverse complement strand
TGCTGCGTGGCGCGACTGCCCTGCTTGCACATATCGTGGCAGCGCGTTTCCAGTGAGCAGCAGGTCGAACAGATAGGACCTGCATAAAGCGGACAATGAGCAATATCAGACGGTTCGAAATTGCATTTGCAGACGGCGCATCTGGGCTGGACGGTTTCGCCTGCTTCGCGCTTGCGAGCCAGATAGAAGCGCCCGCGCGTGATGGCGGCGATCAGCGGGGCAGCGGTAAATGCAACGCCAAGGCCAATGAGAGGCGCCAGCGCCTGTGCCACAGGGCCGAACAGGTGAAGTTGGCACAGGGCAGAGGCCGTTATCGACAGCAGCATCGCACCGATGCCCACTGGATTGATATCGTAAAGATAGGCTCGCTGAAATTCGAGCTCTGCCGGGCGCAAGCCAAGCGGCTTCGAGATCATCAGATCGGCCGAAAGCGCCCCGATCCAGCCTGCGGCAAGGCTGGCGTAGAACAGCAAGATCGCTTCCATCGATTGCGTGATGCCGAACAGCAGCATGATGGTGACAAGGCCGGCATTGAACAGCAGCCACACCACCCTGCCCGAATGGCTCTGCGTGAGGCGCGAGAAGAAGCTCGACCATGCCACAGACCCGGCATAGGCATTGGCGACATTGGCCTTGGTCTGGCACACCACGATCAGCAGGGCGGCCACAAGCAGCGCCGCGCGTGGGCTGCCGACCAGCGGTTCATAAGCGTGGCGGAACATGCCGGTAGGGGATTCCGAAAGGATCGGCGAAACGCCAGACGATACAGCCCATGCCGCAAGCATCGAGCCTAGCAGCATCTTTGCGCCGCCAACCATCACCCAACCCGGTCCGCCCAGCACGACAGCAGTCCACCACCGGCGCGCGCCGATAACCTCTGGCCTTGGCAGAAAGCGCAAAAACTCTGCCTGCACGCCGATGCGCGGAAGCAGAGAAAGCAGCAAAGACAGAGCAAGACCGAACGCAATCAATGGTGGCCGCGTGGCATAGATGCCGGTGAATTCACCCCATTGTTCCAGGACGACATCGCCGCGCACCAACAGATAGGCCACTGGCAGCAATTGCAGCACAATCCACAAGGGCTGCGTCCATACCTGGAACCGCGCCATTGCAGACAGGCCGTATTTCGCGACCGGAATGACAATCAAGGCGCTGACGATATAGCCCAACGGCAGGGGTAGGCCGGTGGCAGCGCGCAAGGCGACTGCCATAATCCCCGCCTCAACCGCAAAGAACAGGAAAGTGAAGGCTGCATAGATCAACGATGTCAGCGTGGACCCGAGATAGCCGAAACCCGCGCCGCGCGTCAGCAGATCGATATCCAAACCCCGCCGCGCCGCATGGATGGCAATCGGCAGGCCGGTAAAGAACATCAACACGCACGCCGTTGCAATTGCGGAAATAGCAACCGGGACCCCATGCAACAGCGTGATCGATGCCCCGGCTGCCTCGCAAGCCAGAAACGCAGTACCGCCCAGTGCTGTCTGGAGCACCGTCGTCGCGCTCCATCGGCGTGCATCGTCTGGCGTGTAGCGCAATGCGGGATCATTGCGCGTTTGGGTGGAAACCCATTGCCCGTAAGACCGGCGTTCAGGAAGCACAGAGGCCGCGCGAGCCATGGCTAAGCAAGCCCTGCGGCGCAGCGGGGTGCGCTATCTGCAACAAGTACCACAGCTGGCCAACCGTTCGTTACGGGTGACGCTGCACAGCGACAGATCGCGATGACCCATGACCTCCTCATGCAGCAATAGTGCGCTTGCAACGGCCTGCCGAGGATGGGCCGATTTACGTATGCCCGTTCGGGCCAAACCCGCAGGATTGGCGAGCGCCTACGCCAAATTGCGCATGTGCCGCTTTTTGCAACTGCCTATTCCCCAACCGGACGAAAGAATTAGCGGGGACCAAGAACCAGCATAGCGGCTGAGGCTGTTGTCAGGCTCAGTCATGAAAAGCCGAAAGCAGGGACAGCCTGCGCTTGATAACGACATACAAAACAATGAGGGTTGCAATGCACATTTCCTTCACACGCGCAGCACTGCTGTCTGCCACGGCCCTAGTTGGCGTGGCTTCTCTACCTGCCTTTGCGCAGGATGCTCCTCAGGCCGAAACCGCCGAAGAGCCCGGTTCCGAAATCGTGGTCACGGCAACGCGCCGCGCGGTATCGCTGCAGGATGTGCCGATCAACATTACTGCCGTTTCGGGTGCTGATCTTACCGAAAAGCGCATTGACGATGTGCGTGGGCTTGCAGCGTTTACGCCTGGCATCACCATTCTGGATACCGGCCCGCGTTCAACCGGCACCATCGTGATGCGCGGCCTTTCCGCGGGCGATACCGGGACGACCGGCAACAACACCGATAACGCCGTAGCCCTCTATCTGGGTGAAGTTCCGCTCTATCAAGACTTCAAGCTGCTCGACATCGCCCGCGTGGAAACGCTGCTGGGCCCGCAAGGCACGCTCTATGGCGTGGGCACGCTGGCAGGGGCCATTCGCTATATCCCGAACCGCCCGAACGCGACGAAGTGGCAAGCCAATTTCCATGGCCGGGTCTATGACGTTGCGCAGGCGGATGATCCGGGCTTCCAGGTTGATGCCACGTTCAACATTCCGATCCTGGAAGACAAGATAGCGCTGCGTTCCACGTTCGGGTACTACAACGATCCGGGCTTCATCGATTATGTCGCGCTGCTGCGTGAACCGGGTGTTTCTCTGCCACAACCGGGCGGCCCCGCCACTTCGCGCACCGCACCCTTGGGCACGCCCGAACAGATCGCCGCGAACCTTTACACCTACAAGGACGCGAACTTCGAGCGCACCTTTACCACGCGCAACACGCTAGGCCTGTTCCCATCGGAAAACGTCAGCGTCTATGTGAACTATGCCTACCAGAAGACCGAAACGAACGGTCGCCAGATCAACAGCGCAGGCGTTTTCGGCACCGGGCGGTATGAAGCGGCACAGCGATATCTTGAGCCATCGAACCGTGAAGTTCACCTCGTCAGCGGCGAAGTGGAAATCGACGTCGGCGGAATTGCGCAGATCGTTTCGGCAACGGCATGGTCGCAGCAAAAGCTTCGCAGTTCTGCCGATGTTACCGATCTGCTGCTGGATCTCGACTATGGCTATGAATTGCTGCCGACGTTTTCGGGCTTCACCCGCGCAGCCACCGAAATCAAGCAATTCAACCAGGAAATCCGTCTGGTTTCGACCCATGGCGGGCCGCTGAGCTGGGTGCTTGGCGGGTTTTACAACCAGCGCAAATCGAGCGGCACTTATCGCGAAGTGACCCCCGGCCTGCCTGAGTTCTATTTTGGCCCGATCACTTATTCGCCGGCTTATCCCGAGCCGATCGAGTACGCCAGCTTCAACGACAGCAAGGTGACCGAGAAGGCCGTGTTCGGGGAAGCAACCTTCGAGATCACGCCGCAATGGCAGGTTACGGCAGGTGGCCGCTACTTCGACTATGATGCAACGACCAACGGTGGGATCACTCTGCCGTTGCTTGAACCGGTCCCAGTCCTGCAGTTCGACACCGGCGGCGGCGATTCAGGGCAGGATGGCGTGGTGCTGAAGTTCAACACATCCTACAAGATCACGCCCGATTTGATGCTCTATGCAACATACAGCGAAGGCTATCGCATCGGCGGGCCGAACAGCGTTCCGGCCTGCCCTGAAGGAAATCTAGATAACTTCCAGAACGCCTGCGCCCTGCCCAACGAACAGTTCTTCGGTCCTGATTCGACCGAAAACAAGGAAATCGGCATTCGCGCCACGCTGTTTGGTGGAAAGTTGCTGGCGACCCTTTCTGGCTATCACATCAAATGGCAGGGCATCCAGCTGGCCTCGCAAACCCAGTATGGCGTGGCAGGCATCACCGCCAATGGCGGGGCAGCCGTATCGAAGGGCATTGAAGCAACCTTCAATGCGCGGCCCGTGGATGGGCTGACGATCAGCGGCAGCTACTCCTACAACGATGCCAGGTTGACGCAGGATGTCCCTCGCCTGCTAACCATCCGCAATCAGGTGTTGTCGGACCGGCCCAAGAACATTCGCGTAGACGTGCTTTCGGGTGATCGCCTGCCCGGAACGGCACGGCATACCGGCAGCCTTGGCATGACGTATGATGCGCAAGTGGGGGTTGATGCGGTAATCTCCACCAACCTGACCGCGACGTATCAGGGTGAAGTGCTGTCGCGCGTTGGCGCGCGTGCCGGCGGGGAAGTCATCCCCGATTACATCCTGGCGCGCGGTTCGATTGGCTACCGGCGCGACAGGTATGAAGTGCGGCTTTATGTCGACAACCTGTTCAACAAGTTCGCGGTGTCCTCGGTCGGCGAAGACCTTTCTCGTCGGATCATCAACGATGGCGTTGTATCGCGCTACTACAGCAACGCCGTGATTGCCCCGCGCAAGATCGGGATCGAGTATTTCGTGAAGTTCTGATGCCCAGTGATCCGGCCTGCCCTTTGCGGGCCGGAACTGTGGCGTTTTACGGTTTCCTGCGAAGGACTGGGCTGCTGTCTCATACGGACAGCAGCCCCCTTTTTGCAATTGCAGGGTCAGTCGAGCGGGATTCCGTTGGTCTTGAAGAAGTCCATCACTTCGCCAAGATGCCGCTCATACGACCGCCAGCGGCCGACTGCGCGAGAATTGATCGGTTCTCGCACCTGTTGGGCACTGGGGGTGGCCACTGCGGCGGTGTTGTTCTGGAAATCAAGGCTGGCCGGATCCCAGTCCAGCCCGCAATGGGCCAGCATCTTGCGCGTGTTCGCTTCTTGATCGGCCACCAGCCATTCGTAAGTAACCTCGTGCACCCGGCCCGGAAACCGCTGCCGCCAGAACGACATGAGCCGCTGAAATTCCAGCACATAGCGCGCAGTGTCCATCAGATCATAGGACCAGCGATAGTAAGGCGAGCCGATAGCAAACAGGTGTTTGTAGTTCGACCAGACACTGTCCATCGCCCCGCGACGCAGACACAACACTTTGGCATGGGGAAAGGCCTGCATGATCCAGCCGATGTAGAGGAAATTCAGCGGGAACTTGTCGGTAAAGCGCGGGCTTTGCGCGCCGGCATTCTGCCGTGCGCGGGCAAGATAAAGCTCGCCCAGCGCCTGCGCCGAACCGCCGCGGGTAGCCATGACCGTTTCAGGATCAAGCACAAGGCGCGACGGTGTTTTCGCCATCTGCTTCACCGCCAGCGGCATGGCCTGCAGCTCTCCGGCAGAAGTGACCGCGTGGTGGGATGAGACGATCCGATCAACCAGCGTGGTGCCGGTGCGCGGAAGGCCCACAATGAACAGGGGCGCATCGGTGAGCGTGCTGTCGGGCAGCAATGGCAGTTCACCGGAGAATGTCTGGCGCACGGCATCAAACACAGCCGCATCGTCCGCGAGATCATAGGTCAATTGCGCCCGATGGATGGCGTTGCCCTGCGCCAGATGGTCAAAAGCGCGATCATGCGCTTTCATATCTTCAAGCGCGGCTGCTGCGGCATAGTGCAGCCGCACCTTTTCCAGCGGATCGGCAATAGTGCCGAGCACCTCCTCAATCCGCGCGACCCCATCGGGCTGGGCCTTTCGGCGCAGACCGGCAAGGCCCAGATGCGCGCGGCCATGCGTGGGATCAAGCTTCAGGATGGCCTCATAATGCTCTGCGGCGTCATCCACTCTGCCGAAAAATCCCAGCGTGCTGGCCAGATTGAAGCGATAATCCACCACATCTGGCTTGGCGCGAACCGTCCGTTCGAACAGGGGCAGCGCCTCATCATGGGCGCCGAGCCGGGCAAAGACGCACCCTATGGTATCGAGCACCAACGGATCGACCGGATCACAGGCCACCGCCGCGCGGGCAGCTTTCAGCGCCTCAGCTTCGCGCCTTGCTGTCAGCAGGATGCGCGCGTGTTGTGAGAGGTATTCCGGGTTTGTCGGCACGGCGCGAACAACCGCGCCCATGGCCTTCAAGGCGTCTGATATCCTGCCGGTTTCCGCCAAGGCCATGGCCGCAACAAATCCCGCGTCGGTATCGGTAGGATCGCGAGTAAGTGCAGTTCCCGCAGCCTCAAGCGCCATTGCAATATTGCCTGACGCAAGCAGGGCACGCGGCGCAGGCAGAGCGGATCGCGTCATCACATCCGCACGCCTTGATTTAATGCGGCCCGCATCGCACGGCTACTCCTGTCTGGTACAATGGCCCTAGAGACACGAGCGTAGCGACGACGCAAGTCTTCATTGCTACGTTAAATGACGCATCGGCCGATCAGACGAACGGAACAGCAAAACTTTTCAGGCGTTCTGGGCAAAGCGGCTGTCCGGAGCAGACAAGCAAAGATTGAGGGCTATGGATCAGGCTTTTACCAATATCGCCAATCGTGTTTCGGTCTGGGCGGGACAAGCCGGGACGTTCATCCTGGCACTTACGATCATCATAGTATGGGGAATCACCGGCCCGCTTTTTGCCTGGAGCGACACCTGGCAACTGGTGATCAACACCGGCACGACCATCGTGACCTTCCTGATGGTGTTTCTGATCCAAAACAGCCAGAACCGCGATGCCGCAGCAATGCAGGCCAAGCTGGACGAATTGATCCGGGCACTGGACAAGGCGCGCGATGGCTTTGTGGGGATCGAGCATATGACCGAAGCTCAGATCGAAAAGCTGCGCGATGCGCTGGAACGCGAGGTGGAAGCAACCCACCGTATGGGTGACACTACCGGTGAAACTGTCGACCATTTGCTGGGCCGCACATGATGGCTTTTCGCAAAGAGACTGACAGCCTTGGCGCAGTGCATGTTCCGCCCGATTGCTATTGGGGCGCACAAACGCAGCGGAGCATCGATAACTTTCCGTTTGGCGATCAGGAGCGCATGCCGACAGGAATCGTGCGGGCACTGGGTCTGATCAAGCAGGCGGCGGCGCGGGTTAACCTTCGGCATGGACTGCCGCGCGAACTTGCCGACGCGATAGAGACGGCGGCGGCTGAAGTTGCGGCAGGGAAACTGGATGACCAGTTTCCGCTGGTCATCTGGCAGACCGGCAGCGGTACACAGTCCAACATGAACGCCAACGAGGTGATTGCGGGGCGGGCCAATGAGATATTGACCGGCACGCGGGGCGGGAAGACCCCGGTGCATCCCAACGATCACGTCAACATGGGGCAATCATCGAACGACACCTTCCCCACTGCGCTGCATGTTGCGGCGGTCAGCGCACTGCATCGCGACCTTTATCCCGCGCTTGGCAGGCTGCGCGGAAGCCTTTCCGGTGCGGCACTGGCGTGGAAGGATCTGGTGAAGATCGGGCGCACGCATTTGCAGGATGCCACGCCGCTGACGCTGGGTCAGGAATTCTCCGGCTATGCCCAGCAACTGGCCAATGCCGATACATTTCTGAAGAGCACCGAATTGCACCTGCACGCACTTGCGCAGGGGGGAACGGCGGTTGGCACCGGGCTGAATGCGCCTGAAGGGTTTGCGCAGGATGTTGCTGCAGAAATTGCGTCGATCACGGGCCTGCCCTTCGTGACCGCGCAGAACAAGTTCGAAGCCCTCGCCTCCAACGATCCAATGGTGCAGCTGTCGGGCACGCTATCAACGCTAGCCGTGGCGCTGACCAAGATTGCGAATGACATCCGCCTGCTCGGCTCTGGTCCGCGATCGGGCCTTGGTGAACTGGAGCTTCCGGCGAACGAACCGGGAAGTTCGATCATGCCGGGCAAGGTCAATCCTACGCAGGCCGAAATGCTGACGATGGTCGCCGCGCAAGTGATCGGCAATCATCAGGCGGTGACCGTTGGTGGGCTGCAGGGGCATCTGGAACTCAATGTTTTCAAGCCGATGATCGGTGCAGCGGTGCTGCGCTCGATCCATCTGTTGTCAGTAGGGATGCTGAGCTTTGCCGCGCGCTGTGTGGAAGGGATTGAGCCGAACCGGCGGCGGATTGGAGAACTGGTGGAACGCTCACTGATGCTCGTCACCGCGCTTGCGCCCGATATCGGATACGACAATGCGGCAAAGATCGCCAAGCATGCGCATGAGCATGATCTGAGCCTGCGCGAAGCGGCTATGGCGCTGAATTTAGTGGATGAAGCCACGTTTGATCGACTGGTTCGGCCGAAGGATATGATCTGAAACGGGCCTAAGTGTTAGTGCGGACTTAACCTCGTTTCTTGGGCTGGTGCTAAGCGCGGCGTGATCATATCGTGGCATGACGATCCGCGCCGCCACCCTGTTTGCCTTTGCCAGCCTTACGCTGGTGGCTCCGGTGGCTGTGCCTGCCAAGGCCCCGGTTGCCGCCCGCCAGGCGCAATTCGGGCCATTCGCGGTGATATCGGCTGGCACGGCGCAACTGGTGGGGGTCACCGATGGAAGCTCTCCCGCAGCGTTCCTTGCGATGATCGAGGCCTATCCTGCGATCCGTGTCCTCGAACTCGTCGATTGCCCGGGCACCCGCGATGACATTGCCAATCTGCGCTTGGGGCGGATGATCCGTCAGCATGGCATTGCCACGGTGGCACCTTCGGGGGCCTCGGTGCGTTCAGGTGCGGTGGATATCTTCCTTGCCGGAGCGACGCGCAGGGCGGCGGCTGACGCGCGCTTTGCTGTGCATTCATGGCTTTCAGCCGATGGGCGCGATGCAAGTGCAGCGCACGCAGATGATCCAGCGCGCGCCGCATATGAGCGCTACTATCGCGACATGGGCCTGTCCGCAGCCGATGCGCGCGCGTTTTACGCGCTCACCGTTTCTGTGCCGAACAACCGCACCCTGCAACTCGCCCCGCGCGATCTGGCGCGCTTTGCCAAGGTTGCGACGGCGAGTTAACTCCGCTTTGAAGCGCCGCAGGCCTGTGCCAGCGCAAGGATGCTCGAAGGCCCCTCTTTGCTGCCGAACTCCACCGTAGCAGCCTGCCCGGCGACAACGATCTGATCGAACTTCATCAACGCCTGCAGTTCCTTGGCCGAAAGCGGGTGGCCTTTGCCGTCCTTGCCGGGCTCTACCGGAAAGCGGGCGAGCATCTGGCCTTTGGCATAGACTTCGGCGGTGTTGGCCGGGCCATTGACGGATTTCATGAACGCGAGCGCATTCTGGGCCGCAGCGTCCTTCACACTGGCGTGAACCGCGCCGTTGCGGAACATCGCGTGAAGCTGCCCGGCCCGGCAGGTGACTTCGAAGTTGAAGCTGGCCAGTTCATTACCGGGAAAGCCCGAGACCGAAGAAAACGCCTGATAGCTGCCGCGCGCCGGATCGGGCGTGAGCAGGCCGGGTGCGAAAACCCAACGCGATTGTACCGGCGGCTTGGGACGATTGGAGCTTTCCACCGCCATGCGGCTCGCACGGATCGGCGATGCACCGCCACAGACCAGTGCATTGGTGGCGCTGAGCGAACCGTTGCCGGTGAACCAGAACACCTTTTCGCCGACCTTGATGGTCAACGAGCGGGCCGAGCGGATCAGGTTGTACTGTTCTGCCGAGAGATAGCCTGCGACATAATCGGCAACGCCAGTCTGGCTCAACTGCCCCCTGCCTTCGAGCGCAACCCCAAATTCAGCCCAGGCGGACTGCGATTCAACCGAGATGTTGATGACCTTCGGCCGCGAAGTGGCGAGAGCACGTAGCAAACCGGAGCCGTCCTCGTTGCGATAGGCACCGAAGATCAGCCGCCGTCCGCGCATATCGTTGGCATCGCACTGCACGCCGAGCATGGCACCGGACTGCTGCTTACCGGCAGAAACGAGCGCGGTGGTGCCAGCCTCGGCCAGACGCCAGTCAGCCTGCGATGAGACAACACCTTCGGCCAAGGCCTGTGCCGGCACAGCGGCCAGCGCGGCAGCGAGCAAGACGGATGCGGAGCGCGACATGGATTTGGACCCCCAACTCATATTTCATTGAGCCTGTGTTAACCACAAATGGCAAGCATCTGCTTACCAAGGGACTACGCACAAATCCTTAACGTCAGCGCACTTCCAAGGCCGAAAGCTCTGCCTCCATCAGCTTGCGCATTTCAAACTTCTGCGCCTTTCCGGTGACGGTCATTGCGAACGCTTCGACAATCCGCACGTGACGCGGCACCTTGTAATGCGCAATGCGGCCCTTGCAGTGAGCCAGCACATCATCTGGGGTGAGTTCCTGCCCTGCCCGCGCAATCAGCCAGGCGCAGACTTCCTCGCCATACTTTTCGTCTGCCACGCCAAACACTTGTGCATCCTGCACCGCCGGATGCGTGAGCAGAAATTCCTCGATCTCGCGCGGGTAGATGTTTTCGCCCCCACGGATGATCATGTCCTTGATCCGCCCGGTGATGCGGATGTAGCCATTGGCGTCCATCGTGGCCAAATCGCCCGAGTGCATCCAGCCATCGGCATCGATGGCTTCAGCGGTCTTGGCCGGATCGTCCCAATAGCCAAGCATGACGGCATAGCCGCGCGAACAGTATTCGCCCTGCTCTCCGATGGGCAGCGTTTCGCCATTCGGACCAACAATCTTGGCTTCCGCATGAGGGTGGACGCGGCCGACGGTGCCGACGCGCTCCTCGATCGGATCATCGGTGGCGGTCTGCGTGGTGAGCGGGCTGGTTTCGGTCATGCCATAACCGATGGTCACCTCGTGCATGTTCAGGCGATCCATCACCTGCCGCATTGTGGAAACCGGGCACGGTGATCCGGCCATGATGCCCGTGCGCAGCGCGCTTACATTCCATGCTTCGAGATCGGGTTCAGCAAGGATGGCGATGAACATCGTGGGCACGCCATAGAGTGCGGTGCAGCCTTCGGCCTGCACGGCATCCAGCGCCAGTTTGGGATCAAACGCTTCGCCCGGATAGACCATGGCTGCGCCACTGGCGAGCGCAGCCAGATTGCCCAGCACCATGCCGAAGCAGTGATAAAGCGGCACGGGGATGCAGATGCGATCCCTGTGCGTCAGCTTGATCGTGCGGGCCGTGAAATGGCCGTTGTTCAGGATATTGCGATGGGTGAGCGTGGCCCCTTTCGGGAAACCGGTGGTGCCGCTGGTGAACTGGATGTTGATCGGGTCGTTAGGATCAAGCGTGGCATTGACCTCGGCCAACCGGGTGAGATTGGCCTCAACGCGCAGGGCTTCCCACGGCTCGAAGCCCTCGTGCGCTTTATCCCCAAGCACCACAATGCCGCGCAGCATTGGCAGCTTTTGCGGCCCCAGTTCGCGCAGCATTGCCACGTAATCACTGGACTTGAAGCGGGCCGCGCTGACGAGGAATGTGCAGCCAACCTTGTTCAGCGCATATTCCACCTCGCTGGTGCGATAAGCAGGGTTGATGGTGACGAGCACCGCGCCAATGCGCGCTGTGGCAAATTGCAGCACAGTCCATTCCGCGCAGTTGGGCGCCCAGATGCCGACGCGATCCCCCTTCGCCGCGCCTCTGTCGAGCAGGCCGGTGGCGATGCGGTCCACTTCCGCATCGAGTTCGGCCCATGTCCAGCGCACACCCTGATGGCGCGACGATAGAGCAAGTTCCCCGCCCCACTGCGCCGCAGCATCGCGCAGGGCCTGACCAATGGTCTTTTCCAGCAACGGTTCATCCACCGCGCCTTTGGCATAGGAAAGCTGTGTCATCGCTTGATGTTCACTACTTGCGTCTGCGTGTATTCGGCAAGCCCTTCGACCGATTGTTCAACACCAAGGCCGCTGTTCTTGAACCCGGCCATCGGAATGTGCGGACCGATGGCGATGTGCTGATTGACCCATACCTGCCCGCTTTCAATGCGTGCGGCAATATCGGCAGCACGGCCCACGTCCTTTGACCAAACCGAGCCGCCAAGTCCGTATTCGCTGGCATTGGCGCGGGCGATAACGTCCTCGACATCATCGAACTTAATCAGCGGAAGGATCGGGCCGAACTGTTCTTCGTCTACAATGCGGTCACCATCGGTAACGTCGCGCACGATGGTGGGGCGGATGAAATATCCGGCGCGTTCCATCACCTCGCCGCCTGCCACCACGGTGCCTTCGGCGCGGGCAGATTCGAGGAAGCCCTTAACCTTTTCGAACTGCGTTGCGTTCTGGATCGGGCCAATCTGGGTGCCTTGCTGCAGTCCATCGTCAACTACGGCAGCTTCGGCCAGACGCGCCAGTTCGCCGCACATTGCATCATAGATATCGGCGTGGACATAGGCGCGTTTGACCGCAAGGCAGACTTGCCCGTTGTTGAGGAAGGCATTGCCGAAGATAGCTTGCGCTGTTTCGCGCACGTCCACATCTTCGAGCACAATCGCCGGATCATTGCCGCCCAGTTCGAGCGTGACGCGCTTGAGCGTGTCTGCCCCACTGGCGGCAATGCGCTTGCCTGTAGCGGTAGAGCCGGTGAAGCCAACTTTGGCGACATCAGGATGCGCCGTGAGATGCGGGCCAAGGTCATTGGCATCGGTGATGATGTTCACGACGCCTGCCGGAAGTATTTCAGCGCAGATTTCGCCCAGAATCAGCGCGCAGACCGGGGTCGTCGGCGCGGGCTTTAGCACGATGGCATTGCCCGCCAGCACCGCCGGGCCGATCTTCCAGCAGGCCACCAGCAGCGGGAAGTTCCATGCGATGATGCCGACAACAACACCCAGCGGACGGTGCTTCACTGCGATATACCCGGCTTCATCATCTTGGATCACGCGGTCGGGCAGTTCCAGTGTGGCGTAATGGCGCAGATAGCCATCGGTCCAAGCAAGTTCGCCCATGGCTTCGGCCAGCGGCTTACCCTGCTCCATCGTCAGCGCGCGGGCGATCTCGTCCTTGCGGGCGGCGATGGCATCAGCGAGCGCAATGAGCCTTGCCTGTCGATCTGCCCAGGGCAGTGCCGACCAGCCCGGTACCGCTGCCTTCGCCGCAGCGATGGCGGCATCGGCCTGCGCGGCGCTGGCGCGGGGCACCGTGCAGAAGGGTGCCCCTGTGGCTGGATTGATCACGTCCATCGTCATGTCGCCATCGACGAGCCTGCCGCCGATCAGCAGCTTGTAGTCGGTCATTGTCCTCTCCCGGCCCTTCGCGGGGCCTTGCAGTTCATGGTATCAGAATTTCACGCCAACACTCACGCCATACATGCGGGGGTTGCCGATGTGGTTGTAATCAAACCCGAAGCCAGCCAGCAGATCGACGCGAGAGGTGAAGAAGAACTTGTCAGTCAGGTTCTTGCCCCAAACCGAGGCATTAAACCGGCCGTCTGCGCTTTCCCAATCTATATGGCCGCCGACGATGGCATAGGCTGACTGTTCAAGCCGAGGCACGTTCAGCACTTCGAAGAACTGGCTGGACTGGTAGGCGATGTCCGGATGGATCGAGAGTTTGCCCATGTCACCGTCGAACAGAGTCAGATCCACGGTGGTGTTGAAGGTAAGGCTTGGCGCATTGGATAGTTTGTTGCCCGCCACGTTGTTGCCGCTCACCGTGCCGCGCTGGATCTTGGTGGAGAGCAGGCCCAGACCGGAATGAATGGTGAAGCGGTCGCTTGCGCGGATCGTCAGTTCGGCTTCTCCGCCAAAGATGCGTGATTTGGGGATGTTAAGCAGGGTCTGCGCGGCGCTTGTCGGATCGACGTTGATGAATTGCTGGTTCTTGTAGTCATAATAGAAACCCGCGAGGTTGAGCGTGATCTTGCGGTCCATGAACTGCGTCTTGACGCCGGCTTCATAGCTGGTGACCTCTTCGGGTCGCGCAATCGAAAGCTCTGACGGATCGAAGAACGCCTGCGCGTTGAAGCTGGGCGCGCGATACCCGCGGCTGACGCTGGCGTAGAGCAGGTTGCCATCGGCGAGCTTGTAATCAAGCCCGACCTTGCCCGAAAGGTTGTCCTGCTTGTAGCGCAACGCAGAAAGCGGGATCAGATTCACCACTAGCGATCCATCGACGCCCAGCGCGTCCGACGAAAAGTCTGTCTGGCGGCCCGTATCGTGGGTGAAGCGCAGGCCGCCGCGCAAAGTCAGCGCATCGCTGAGGTCATACTTCAGATCGGAATAGAGCGCGTAGCTGTGCTTGACCTGATTGAACTGGTTACGGAACAAACAGCCGAGCGGCAGGCCAACCGCGCAATCGTTGGCAGTGATGCCGGGCTGGCCATCGGAATCGATGTCCTTGCCTATCTCGAACGTGGTCTGGTTGAACACCTTCTCGCGGTGATAGAATGCGCCAAGAATGAAATCGAACGAGCCGCCGGTGTCGCTGGTCAGTCGCAAGTCCTGCGAGAACTGGGTAGCGCGGTCACGATATGGGATTTCGAGCAACTGGCCTGCCGTGCCGTCGGTGTCTTCGTAGAACGAAAGATTGCCCTTGTCCCACGCGGTGATGCTGGTGATGGTGAGCGTATCGGACACGTCAAACATGCTGGTCAGCGCCACCGAATAGGTCCGGGCGCGGCGTTTCTCGTCAATGTTCGAGGCAATCTCGCGGCGGCCAAGGCCCGGGCGGTTGGCTGCTTCGGGCTGGGCATAGATGCCGTAGTTGTAGGGGTTCTGGAAGCTGGTCGAGGCACGCAGCACGAAGCGCACGGTCTCGCTTGCCTCCACGTTCAAAGTCGCGCGGACGGCATATTCATCGGTTGAGGCAAGATCGGGCTTGCCGGGGACGACGTTCTTGAACCACCCGTCGGCCTTGGCGAACGTGCCCGCAATGCGCAGCGCGGCCTTATCGCCCAGCGGCACGTTGATCGCGCCGTTCAGATCGATGCGATTGTAATTGCCGTATCCGGCGTTTGCATAGCCGCTGGTTTCACCCAGCTTGGCAGGAGCGGCGATGATGTTCACCGCGCCGCCCGTGGTGTTCTTGCCATAGAGCGTGCCCTGAGGCCCGCGCAGCACTTCGACGCGCTCAAGATCGTACATGGCCACGCCAAGGAACGCGAAGTTGCCCTTGTAAACTTCGTCGTAATAAGTGGCGACCGGGCTGGACTGAACCGCGCCGGGTCTGCCGGAGGCGTTTGGTTGTGAGTCACGCTGCCATATCGATGTTGTCCGCGGCAGCATAATATTGATCTTCGGCTTCGGCAGGCGGGATGTTGCCGATCGGCTCCAGCAG
>JBEQBV010000069.1:0-15234 GCA_041639635.1 Novosphingobium sp. | reverse complement strand
GAAAGCCTGCTGAAGAATTCCATTCGGCAGAGGGCACACCGGCCCATTGGTCAATGTCTTCAGCCAGAATCTCCATCTGCTCAACGTCCTGATCCGTCAGCACCGTTGCCAGCTGCTGCCCAATCGCAAGCCATTTCCGCTGATAGTCGCTCAAATCCATCGGAGCCTCCTGTTGTTGCCGATGGTGTTGAGCCTGCCACGCCGGTCGATCCGGCGCACCGTCTAAGTGAGAACCCCAAATGAACAGTCTGCTTTCCGGCGCGCAGATGCTGGAGATTGATCCCAACGATATCGACGATTCTGGGCGCATCGGGTTTTTCTACCCGGACAAGGCGGCGGCGCTTGGCCGGTTGATGAAAGTGGACGGGCAGCGCACGCCAATCAGCGTTGTGAAAAGCCGCAAGGGTGCGGACAAGCCGTGGAAGCTGGTTGTGGGCATGCACCGCACGGCGGGCGCGCGGCTGGAAGGCATTACGATCTTTGCCGTGGAAGTGACCGGCAAGCCGGAAGACCTGGCTGATCAGGAAGCTTCGGAAAACCTGCATCGCAGGCGGCTGGAGCCGCTGGAGCGGGCGAAGTTCACCGCTGCGTTGGTGCAGGCGGCGCGGGATCGCGTTGCGCGGGAGAACGGTAACCTTTCCCAGCAGAAGCTGGCAATTCGTGCGCGGTGGGAGCGGGTGAAAGCCTTTGAAACCACAGCAGCAAGCGCCCTGACCGAAGAGGTCAACGATACGTGTTCCAATTTGGAACGCGTATATGGATGGGAGGAGTCGGCCCGCGAAGCGCTGAACATGTCGCGCAGCGCAGTACATCGCGATCTTGAGCTTTTCCGGCTTTTGATCGAGCCGTTTCCCGATCTGATCGAGGCGCTGGCTGCGCATCCGGTGGTGGGCAGCAATGCCAGTCAGTTGCGGCTGATCGCCACGATCCAAGATCAGGGAATGCGCCGTGTCGCCATTGAAGCGCTGCTGGCAGACAAAGAGCTGAGTGCGGACGATGCCGTGATCGCGGCGGGCGTTCCCGGCAAGGAAGGGCGCAAGCCCAACGGCGAGGAAAAGGCCCTCAACGCGATCTGTGGCAACCTTGGCCGTCTGACCGCTCCGCAGCAGAAGCGGTATGTGCCGCAGGTCGTCGGCGCGCTGAAATCCAGCGATGTCAAACGGCAGGTGCGCGACCTGATCAACGCGCAACTGGGCGACAGTGCAACGATCAACATGGCCTTCCAGATCGTGACTTCGCTGCTGGATGGCGAGCCGGTGGACGACGATCAATTGGCCGAAGCTGCGGGAAAACTGCAGGAAATGCTGCCGGAATCGAGCAGAGAGGATGCCGAAGATGGCGAATGAACCCACAGGTTGGGCTTGGTTTTGCGCGCAATCTTCGCGGGATGTGCGGATCGCCGCGCATCGGGCTGGAGTAGTAGCGCAAGTCCGCGCGCTTGAGCTGATCGGCATGACGCGCAGTGCGGCGGTGGTGACGGTCGCTGCAGATCGAAAAATCGGGATTGCCACGATCTGGGGATGGCTGCGCCTTGTGAACGGCGTTGGTCCTGACTTGCGCGCGCAGCTGGTGGAGCTTTGCCCACGCCCTCGTCGACGCTGTGCAGACAAAAAGATCACAGGCGGCGCGGATAGCCGTTTTCGTTTCAAGCCGAGTGCCGAGTAATGCGCGGCGAGGTTTCAACCGGGCGGGCTGCCAAGCGCCATCCTTACGACTGGTATGTCGAAGAGGGCTGGGAGTGGGAGCAGATTGCCACGGCAATCGGTCTGGAAGAGGCCGATACCGGCGCGACAATATGGGACCCGGCAGCAGGCTTTGGCCATAGCGCAAAGTGGCTGCAAAGCGCCGGATTCCGGGGGCGGTTCCTGCTTACTGACATCGTGAACCGGGTTGCGTGGGACGAGTTCGAGCATCCCGAACTGATCAGCTTCAAAAGCCTGTGCTTTATCGAGGACGTACTGGCCGAGCGCCCGGACAACGGACGCATATCGATCTGGTGCAACCCGCCGTTTTCCTATCGCAAATACTGGCTGGATGGGCGGCAGATGATCGTGAGCGAGGCGTTTGTACGTCGCGCGCTGCAGGTGGCGACTGACCGCGTGGTCATGATCCTGCCAGCCAAGTGGCTGGCCATGGGCAAGAAGCGTTCGCGCCTGGTGCGGATCGACCATCCCCCGCAATTCGTTCTGCACTTCTGTGAGCGGCCTTCGATGCCTCCGGGCGACATGATCGCGGCGATGGGCGGGCGCGCCTATCGCGGGGGGATGGTCGATTACTGCGCCGTCGTTTGGGACGTGCGCAAGCCGACAACCCCAGGTGAAACGCGCACGATCTGGCTGCCGCCGCTTGGCTATGTTGAGGGGAGCGCGGCCTGATGGCGTCGACTCTTACCCCCCAAGAGGCCCGGATCATGGGCATGTGGGATGCCGGGGCATCGCTTGATGTAATTGCCTGCAACATGGGCATGAACAAAGAGCGGGTCGGCAAGATCGTGGCGATGTTTGACATCGGCGATGGTGGCGCTGGCGATAAAGCGGCCATGCGCCGTGGATCGGCGTTCCTGCTGAAAGCCATCCAGCTGACCGGCAAGCGGCACCGCAGTGTGGTGCGGCCAGTGGGGTTGGCGCTGTGATCGGCTTGACGCCCCGGCAGCTTGACCTGCTGCGCTTCATCCGTGGCTATCAGATCGCGCGTGGCGGCGTTTCGCCTTCTGTGCGGGAATGCCAGCGCGGGCTTGGCCTTGCCAGCACCCAGAGCATCCAGCGGATGATGGTTTGCCTGGAAGAGCGCGGGGCGATGCGGCGCAGGCGCAACTGGGCGCGCGCAATCGAAGTGCTGGTGCCCGTTCCTTTTCCTTCGATCAACGGTCAGCCGCTCTATGCGGTGCCGATGATCGCGAGCGGTTCCACAAGGTTCAGTGGGGAGCGTTTGTGATGGCACAATCTCTTGCAGAGCGATTCCGCGCCGCGCGTCTGGCCTTTGAGGCAGGGATGCAGATGGGCTGCACCCCGCGTGATGCGGCGGCGCGGCTGCGCTGGCAGGAAACCGACCGCCGCCTGCGCGCGCGCAAGGCGATGATGGACAGCAGCCACCGTCCTGCCGTGACGCGCGAAGTTGAAGCGCCGGAAGAGCCGACGCTCTGGTGGCAGCGGGGGGACATGGCGTGAACGTGAAGCCCGCCCCTTTCTGCCTGCATGAGAAGGCCGTTTCGGCGCTCTTAGGCGATGCTCAGATCAATCTCAGCCTTTCGGGCGTGGCCGTGGTGCCGGTGCTGAAGCTGCGCCTGGTGAACATGCCGCGCCGGTCGGAAGATCCGCGACTGGCGCGGGGGAATGACAATCCTGACCAAATGGGGGAGCAGCTGTGAGCTTCTGGCGCGAAAGGGCGCAGGCCCGCATTGCCGAGCTGACGCGGGACTTGCCCGCCGATGCTACGCTGGAGCAGCGCCGCAAAGCGCTGTGGGGCAAGGGTGAACCCGCGCATGAGGGCACGTGCTGGGGCCGCAGGATGTGGGGCAGCGAGGTTCGTAAATACCTTGCCCGCCATGGCGATCCCACGGGCCGCGTTTCGGGCAAGCCCATCCAGTGGCCTGCGGACGTGCATTTCCCATTCCGTGAGGGTGCAGATGCCTAAGGCGCGCGCCCATCCCAATCAGCTTGGCTTCACCTTTGCGGAGCCTGTTGCCCGTACCGGGGCGGCAGGGCTGGCAGGGATGGAAGCGATGATCTGCCGCACCGTTGGCACGATCCTGAACAGCGATTCCCGGCCGCGCGAATATATCGCCGCCGAGATGAGCATCCTGCTGGACGAGGATGTGAGCCGGGCGATGCTTGATGCCTATGCCAGCCCCGCCCGCGCCGATCACAAAGTGCCGATGAGCCGGTTCTGGGCGCTGGTGCTGGTGACACAGCGCCATGACCTGATGGACCCGTTGCTGCGCGAGATTGGCATGGCCGGGCTGATCGGGGCCGAAGTGAAGACAGCGCGGCTGGGCCAGATCGACCGCGAGATTGCGCGGCTGCGCGAAGAACAAAAGAAGTTGGCGGCGCATGCGCCGCTGATCCGAGGGGACAGTTTCCAGTGAAGCCCATGGCGCATCAACAGACAGCAAAAGCTGACACCGGCGCCGACGCGCGGGAGTGGTTTACCGCTGCCGAGCTGGCCGAGTTCCACCTGCCCGGCCTGCCGCATGACAAGCGCGCCGTGAACCGCCACGCCGACGAGTACCGCTGGAAAATCCAGTGCGACAAGGCGGGCAATCCGCTTTCGCGCCCACGCGCCGGCCGTGGTGGCGGAATCGAGTTTCATGTGTCGCTGCTGCCCGGTCCTGCCCGCCTGGAGCTGGGCCGCAAGCTGGGTGAAACCGTGCTGATCGAAGCCGAGGACCCGACAGCGGCAGGCTGGGCCTGGTATGATCTGCAGAGCGACAAGGCCAAGGCCGAAGCGCAGCGGCGCGTGGGCGTGATTGCGCAGATCGAGCTGCTGGAGCAGGCCGGTGTTTCTTCGACGATGGCGGTCAATGCCGCCTCGCTGGAACACAAGGTTAGCCCCGCCACGATCTGGGGCTGGCGCAAGCTGATCAAAGGCGTGGCACGGCACAACCGCATCGTAGCGCTGGCACCGCGCCGCAAGGCCGGTGGGCGCGAGGCCGACATCGATGCCGATCTGTGGCGCATCTTCCTGAGCGATTATCTGCGGCTGGAAGTGCCGACGCTGACCAGCTGCTACGATCGCACCAAGGAAATCGCCGCTGCGCGCGGGCTTACCCTGCCCTCGGAAAAGGCATTCCGGCGCAAGCTGGAGCGTGAGGTTGACCCGCAGGTGCTGCGCCTGGCGCGCAAAGGTGAAGAGGCGTTGCGCCGCTCGATTCCTGCCCAGCGCCGCACCGTGGCGCATTTGCACGCGCTGGAAGTGGTGAACATCGACGGCCACAAGTTCGACGTGTTCGTGAAGACCGGCGACGGCCGCGTGATCCGCCCGATCATGGTGACGATTCAGGACATCTTCAGCCGCAAGGTTCTGGCATGGCGGATCGGTGGCGAGGAAAGCGCGGTGCAGACGCGGCTGTGCTTTGCCGACCTGTTCCGCGACTGGGGCATCCCGAAAGAGTGCGTGCTGGACAACGGGCGCGCCTTTGCCAGCAAGTGGATCACGGGCGGCGCTGGCAGCCGATTCCGGTTCAAGATCAAGCCTGAGGAACCGACCGGCCTGCTGACCGGCCTTGGCATCCATATCCATTGGGCCACACCCTATCGCGGCCAGTCAAAGCCGATCGAGCGCGCGTTCCGCGACATGTGCGACCGGATTGCCAAGCATCCCGAGTTTCACGGGGCCTATGTGGGCAACAACCCGATGGCGAAGCCGGAAAACTACGGCAGCCGGGCCATTGCCTGGGATGCGTTCGTGGCAAGGGTGGACAAGGAAATTGCCAAGCACAACGCCCAGCTTGGCCGCAGGACCGAGACGGCGCGCGGGCGCAGCTTCAACGAAGTGTTCGCCGAATCCTATGCCACCGCGCCGATCGGCAAGGCATCGCCCGAGGCCATGCGCTGGGCATTGCTGGCGGGTGAGCAGAAGCGGATCAACAAGGCGACCAGCGAAATCAACCTGTTTGGCAACCGGTATTGGTCGCCAGAATGCGCGCGGCTGCACGGGCAGACGGTAACCGTGCGGTTCGATCCCGACAACCTGCTGCGCGATATCCACCTTTACGACCAGGCCGGGCACTACCTTTGCGCTGCGCAGCAGTGGGGTGATGTGCAGTTCCTTGACGCGGCGCAGGCCAAGGCAACGGCCAAAATGGTGGCCGATTATCGCCGCCGCATCCGCGACGGGATGGCTGCCGAAGATCTGCTGACGATGCAGCAGCTGGTGGCGGTGCAGGTTGACGCGCCGGAACCCGAAAAGCCGGAAGCGCAAGTGGTGCGCCCGGTGCGGCACCGTGGGCAGACGGCGGCGGCGCTGAAAGTGGTGCAGCAGCCAGTGAACGAACCGTCAGACTACGAAAACAAGGCTTTGGGCGCTCTTCGCCATTTGAAGATCGTCGACTGAGTTGGTGCGCGGGGCCGCCTGAGAAACTTCCCCGCGCACCTGTCCCACAACAGAGACAGGAGTTCTCTACATGAATGATCCTTCTACCGCACTCATTGATATCGAAGAGCAGCGCAAATGGCTGATCGACCATCGCGCCAGCACCCAGCTGAGCTGGTCGGAACTGGCCAAGCGCATCGATATCCCGCAGGGCACGCTGAGCCAGTTCGGCAGCCCCAAAGGCTATGCCGGTGATGAGCGCCGCCTTGGCGAGAAGGTCTATCGCTATCGCCAGCTGCTGTCCGAGCAGGCGAAGATCGAAGTCGAAGCGCCGGACCTGCCGGATTACTTCCCGACCGCCACCAGCGAACAGATCACGAGCCTGCTGACCTGGGCGCAGCGTGGCCGGATCGTGGTGATCGCCACGGGCGCGGGCATGGGCAAGACGATGACCGCGAAGATGTACCGCGACTGCTATACCCATGTGTTCCTTGCCACGATGTCCCCATCGACCGCTGGCGTGAACAACATGCAGATCGAAGTGCTGGAAGCGCTGGGCGAGCGCGATGCGGTGGGCACGCCGCAGAAGCTTTCCCGCCGTATCCGCGAGCGCGTGAAGAACATGAGCAAGGCGCTGATCGTGATCGACGAGGCGCAGCACCTTTCGGAAAAGGCGATCGAGGAAATCCGCAGCTGGCACGATGCCACCGGCGTGGGCATTGCCCTGCTGGGCAATGTGAAAGTGATGCAGCAGCTGGAAGGCGGCACGCGCAGCGCGGCCTTTGCCCAGCTTTACAGCCGGGTTTCGATGCGGATGATCCGTCCGCTGCCGCTGCAGGCCGACGCCGACGCGCTGGCCAAGGCGTGGAAGGTGGAAGACGAGGCGACGCTGGGGCTGGTGCGCCGGATCGTGGGCATGCCGGGCGGATTGCGCGGCGGCACGATGGCGCTGGAACTGGCATGGATGATCGCTGCCACTGACCAGCGCCCGCTGGCAAAAGAGCATCTGCAGGATGCGTGGTCGCAGCTTTCGCAGCGGGCGCTTGCAGCATGATGCGCGCTCTTGCCGAAGCGGCCGAGAAAGCCGCAGCCGCCTGTGACGATGTGCAGACCATTGCCGTGGGCCTGCGGGGCAACGGCTTTGTCGTGATGGGGCGGATTGCCCTGCCGCATCTGGGCTACACGCACGAGCTGAGCGTGCCCTATGCCACGGTCAATCTGGAGCCGGGTGCGCTGGTCTTTGCCGTGGAGCGGATGGAGCGGGCGCTGGAAGAGCGGCGCGGGGCGATTCCGACCTTGCAGGTTGCGCCGCGTGAGACGGGCGAACAGCCTGCGGTGCGCGTGATCGAGCGCAGCGACTGGAGCTTCTGGGATGCTGCCGTCCGTGCGGTGGCCGTGCTGGCGATTGTGGTGTGCATTCCGCTGGCGGGAGGGCTGATCCCATGATCGGCGGGGCACCCTTCTGGCGGGATGGCGATCAGCGCCAGTCACCGCTCCCAGCGTTGAAGCCGGTTGCTGATCGGCCAGCATGGGTATCGCCTTCGCGCGTGATCGCGTTCGTTTGCCAGTTCTATCGGATCGAGGAGAGCGCCTTCTTTGCGCATCGCCGGGCCGATGAACTGGTGGCGGCGCGGGCGCTGGTGGTGTGGCTGCTTCGCACGGTTCCAGCGCAGCCGTTCAGTTATCCGCAGATCGGCCGCGCGATCGAGCGCGATCACACCAGCGTGATGCACCTTCACAAGACGGTGATCCGGCTGCGCCTGGAGGACCGCGCATTCAAGCGCGTGGCCGAGGCGATGCGGTTTCACTTCACCTGTTTGCACCCGGAAAAAGGAGGGCAGGATCATGCCAGCCTCTAATGCAGCAGCCGCAAAGCCTGCGGTTTTCGACAAGAGCAGCCAGCATCGCCGGTCGATGATCGCGAAAGTTCAGATCGCGCGCCAGCAGCTGAACATGGACGAGGACGACTATCGCCAGATCCTGTTCGACCAGACCGGCAAGACGAGCCTGACGGAATGCAGCGAGCCGCAGATTTCCCGCGTCCTCGATGTCATGAAGAGCAAGGGCTTCAAGCCGCTGCCCGGCAAGAAGGCAGCCAGCCATCCGATGGCGCTGAAAGCGCGGGCGCTGTGGATCTCGCTCTATCACCTGAACGCGGTGAACAACCCGGCCGAGGAGGCGCTGGAGGCCTTTGCCAAGCGCCAGCTGGGCTGCGAGAAACTGCAGTGGGCGCGGCAGTCGGACGCATTCCGGCTGATCGAAGCGCTCAAGAGCATGGCCGTGCGCAATGGCTGGGTGCAGCACAACCGCGCGACCGGGCGGCAGTTCAACCCGATCGAGCTGCAGGCATCGCTGTGCGCGGCGATCCTGATCAAGCTTAAGGACGCAGGCGTCGTACCTGCGGATTGGCACCTGCACGATGCCGCATGGAAGCTGTGCGGGATCGAGAACGCCAAGGCCGCGCCGTGGACGGCCAGCGATTACGAGCGCCTTGCCAAGGCGCTGGGCCACAAGCTGCGCACCCATGGCATGGCCTTTGGCACACAGGCATCGTGGGGCAGCTGCGACGGCAAGGCCGATGGCAAGAACGGAGGAGGCGCACGTGGCTAAACCCGCAACAGCATTCATCGACAACCAGGGAAAGCTGCACCCAACGCCCGATGCGGCGGTGCTGGCTGATCTGCAGGCGATCCTTGGCCGGATCGGCGCAGAAGGCGGGCTGACTGCAGGCCTTGCCCAGCGCGTGCTGGAGAAGCGCGCCGATATCGAGGCGGTGTTTGCCGACCTCGACGCAATGACGGGAGGCGACAATGCCAAAGCCGCGTAGTGCAGAGGACCGCGCAATCAGGCAGCGCGTGTGGCGGCTGATCTGTGTCGCCATCGTGCTGGAACTGGTTGCCGTTGGTGGCATCCTGAACCTTGCGGGCGTATTCTGATGGGCGCGCACCGCAAGAAACAGCCGCGCAGCGGGCATCTGGCCCAGAAATCCGTGATGACACGGCAAGCGGGCATGGTGCCCGTTTCGGACCATGCCCTGATCCGCTTCCTTGAGCGGGTTGGCGGCATGGATATTGAAAGCGTGCGATTGAGCATCGCCGTCGGCCTCGCCCGCGCCGCAGCAGCTGCGCGTGCGATGGGCAACGTGGACTACGTCATCAAGATGGATGGCCACATTTATGTGGTGCGCAACGATATCGTCACCACGGTGCTTGCACCGGAAGACGACGATGGGCGCAAGACATTGGCGCTGGGCCGACCAGACGCATCAACAGCAAAGCCTTCAAACTGACCATGTCTGCCGCTCCTCTCCCTCCGGTACTGGCACAGATCGCCGATGTCGTGGGCGAGGAAGCGGCGTTGAAGATCGCCACTTTGCGCGGCGGGACGCAGGTTTATATCCCGCCCGTGGTTGCGCCCGATCACTGGCTGGCGCAGGCCATCGGGCACGGCCCGGCCAACGATCTGGCCGATGCCCTGACGGCCGGGCTTGGCATCGGCCAGCGGGTAAACCTGCCGCTTGGCCCAGCAGGGCACCGCGCCCAGATGCAAGAGCAACTGGACGCGATGATTGCAAAAGGCTACTCCGAGCGTGAAATTGCGCTGACCACGCGGTTCAGCGCCAGCACCATCCGCCGCCGCCGTGCCAGATTGGGCAAACAGGGCGACGAAAGGCAGATGAGCCTGTTCTGAGAAACGGCTGAGCACCCCCAAAAGGTTGCCATGTTCATCTGACCGGGGCGATGCACAAGCGGTGCAGCGGCCACAAGCGGGCCATGGACAGCGCCCAACCAATTCCCGATAACACGCCGATCTGGCCCGATAACACGCCAGTCGAAATCGTGGTGCAGGCCTATAGCCCGCGCTTTCGCAAGGCGGTTTTGCACGTGCTGGGCATTGAAGGCGGCCATGTGAATGACCCGGTGGACCGGGGCGGCGAGACAAAATACGGCATTTCGCTGCGGTTCCTGAAGGCCGAAGGCGCGTTCGACGAGGACGCCGACGGGCTGGCCGACTTTGATATCGACATGGATGGCGATATCGACGGGGCGGACATTCGCCGCCTGACCGTTGGCGATGCCATCTATCTTTATCACCGCTGCTTCTGGCTGCGGCTGCAGGCCGAGACATTCCCGATTCCCATTGGCGAAATGCTGTTTGACCAAGCGGTGAACGGCGGGATGGTGGCGGCGCGCAAGCTGCTGCAGCGCGCGATCAATACCTGCATCCTGCTGATGCCTGCCAGCAAGACGCGCATTGCCGTGCTGAAAGTGGATGGCGTGATCGGCAACGCCACGCGCAACGCGATGCTGGAAGTTATCCAGTGGCCCGGCCTTGGCCTTGGCGCGCTGGTGACCGCGTACCGTGATGCGGTACGCGAGCGATATCGCGCGATTGTGCGCGCCCGACCATCGCAGCAGCGGTTCCTGCGCGGGTGGCTCAACCGGGCTGATGAGCTTGGGAAAGGGTTTGCATGAGCGCGGCCCTTGCCTTTTTTCTGAAGCTGGCGGGCGGGCTGTGGAAGCCGGTGAAGAACGCGCTGGCATGGGTGTTTTCGGATGTCCGCCATGCCATGATCGCGCTGTTGCTGTTTGCGAATGCCTATGACCGATGGAAAAGCTTCCCTGCCCTGCGAGCCGAAATCAGCAGCCTGACAGCCAAGGGCAAAGCCTGCGAAGGCACCGTGGATAATCTGCGCGCAGAAGCGCGGCAGGCCGAAATCCGACAGCAGGGCAATCTGGTGCGCGTGGCTGCTGCCAACGATGCGATCAACCGGGAGAACGTGAGTGCGCTGCAATCCGATCTGGCGGGCCTGCGCCGCCGTGCCGAGCTTCTTGCTTCCAATGCTTCTGGGCAGTTGCGGGACAGAGCCGCCGCAACCCATTCCCGCAGCGCCGATGGAGCTGGTGTGCCCGGCCCCGTTCCAGCCCGCGCCGGAGCTGATGAAGCGGCCGGTGATCAAGGACTTTCTGGCACCACTGGAAGCGTCTGCCCCATCGCGCCCGGTGCAATGAGCATCGAGCGGGCGCTGATTGCCAGTGAGCAGGCGCACCAGTTGGACCGGCTGATCGATGCCGTGGAAGCGGCAGCGCGCGTCAAGACATCGCCGGAGCCGCAGCCATGATCGATCCTGTGGCCGTCAAACAGATGGCGGCGTTCTATGCCCCGTGGACGATGTCCGTACTGGCTGCTGCCGTGGGTGAACCGCGCCTTTCGGCCCATGCCACGCCGGGCATGGTGCTGCAGGTGGACAGCCTGAGCATTCCGGTGCTGCAGGCGGTGCTGGCGCTGGTGGGCGTACTGATGGCGCGCCCTTTGGCACCGCGCCGGGAAAAGGACGTGGGCCTGCTGCGGTTTGTGCTGGTGACCGCGATCATGGCCATAGTGGCCGTGATCTGGGTGGCGCAATCGCACCCCGGCCCACTGCTGACATTCGTGGTTTCCATTGGCCTGGGCTTTTCCGGCTATTCGCTGATCGAGTTCGCCGGGCGCGAGATCGAAGGCATGATCAAGCGCCTAATCGGCTTGTCGGCAGGTTCTGCGCCTGCGGATGGCACGCCGGGTGGCGATACCTCCAAAAAGACGGGAAAAGACACATGACCGGCAGCCCCCTGGAATGGGCCATCATCATCTTCATCGTGCTTTCCATCGGCACCGTGGTGTGGCGCGGCGGCGCGGCGAACCCTGAAGGCACCGGGCAACTCGGCCGCAAGGTGAGCGGGCTGTCCAGCAAGGTGACCACGCTTTCGCAGCGCATGGGGCACCTCGAATCCGAAGTGGCCGACCTGAAAGAGGAAGCCGCAACGGGCAAGGACATCCAGCGGATCGAGCAGCTGATCGACGAGAGAACGGCGGCGCAGCGTGAGCTGATGGAGCGCACGGCGCGATCTATCGACCGGATCGAGCGCATGTTCATTGAGAAGGGGATGGGCAAGTGACCAATCTGGCCGACGCAATCGCGCAGGATGCGCGCCTGCAGATACTGCGCGAGCTGAAGCGGCAGGTGGACGGGCGGCTGAATGAGCTGCTGATCCGCCGCACACTGGACGTGTATGGCATCAAGCGCGACCGCGACTGGATCGCCACACAGCTGCGCAAGCTGGAAGCGCTGGGCGCGATCGAGCTGCAATCGGCGGGATCTGTGCTGGTGGCGAAGATTACGCCGCTGGGCCGCGACTTCCTTGACGAGCGGGTGGTGATCGAAGGGATCACGCTGCCTTCCGAGGCGCTTTGACATGAGCGGGCTGGAGGATGAGGCCGAGCACAACCGGCGTGAGGCCGATCGTCGTGAAGGACGCGGCCGGCTTTCGTCGATCGACCAGTTGCCCGACGAGGCCGAGCCGGATGTGATCTGGGCGCTGGAGCAGCTGCGCGAGCGCAAGTTGCCCCAGACCGTGATCCTGGCCGAGTTCAACGAGAGGCTGGCCGACAAGGGCCTGCCGCCGATCTCGAAAGGCGCATGGTCGCGTTATGCCGTGCGCAAGGCCATCCAGTTCCGCAAGCTGGACGAGGTTCAGCGCATGTCGGGCGAGCTGGTGACATCGCTGGGCACCGATGGTCCTGATCAGGTAACGGTGGCCGTGGCCGAGATGCTGAAGACGGCGATGTTCCAGCTGCTGGAAGGTGGGGACGTTTCGACCAAGGGCATCATGGAGCTGAGCCGCGCGCTGCAATCGGCGGTGTCTGCGCAGAAGGGTTCGGACGAGTACCGCCGCCAGCTGGAAAGCCGGGTGGCCGAGAAGATGGCCAAGGCCGCCGAAGAGGTGAGTGAGAAGGTCAAGAAAGCGGGCGTTTCAGCAGAGACGCTGGCTGAGATCAACCGCGCGTTGGGGGTTGGGTGATGTCGGGTGACAAGATCCCGTGCATGATCCCCGGATGCAATCGTGGCATGATGACGGCCACCGCCCAAAAGCGGTGGGGAACGACCCATGTCCTGCTGATCTGTGCAGCGCACTGGCGGCGTCTGACAAAGGTTGAAAGGTCAGTTTGGTATCGACTTGAGCGTCAGCGCAAGAAGTTCGGTGTCGATCATCTCGGCATACGCGAAACACGGCTTTGGCGCGCCATGGCCCGCAGGGCTGCTGGCTGATGGGCAAAGCTCGCAACATTCCAGCCAATCCCGGCGCGATCTTCCTGCCTTACCAGGGCCGGTGGATTGCCGACGATTCGCGGCTGAAGCTGATGGAGAAGAGCCGCCAGATCGGTATCTCCTGGTCAACCGCCTATGCCGCCGTGGCGCGCACCGGCAAGGTAGGCGCGCGGCACGACCAGTGGGTGAGCAGCCGCGATGACATTCAGGCGCGGCTGTTTCTGGAAGACTGCAAGCTGTTTACCGGTGTGCTGGACATGGCGGCACAGGATCTGGGCGAGCGCATCGTGGACGATGCCACCAAGCAGACCGCTTATGTCCTGAAGTTCGCCACGGACAAGCGCATCAATTCGATGAGTTCCAATCCCGATGCGCAGGCGGGCAAGCGCGGCGGGCGCATCCTGGACGAATTTGCCCTGCATCCCGATCCGCGCAAGCTGTGGGCCATTGCCTATCCCGGCATCACCTGGGGCGGCAACATGGAGCTGATCAGCACGCACCGCGGCAGCCACAACTTCTTCAACGGGCTGGTCCGCGAGATCAAGGAACAGGGCAACCCGAAGAAGATCAGCCTGCACACCGTGACGCTGCAGGACGCGCTGGATCAGGGCTTCCTGTACAAGCTTCAGCAATCGCTGCCGCAGGATGCCGAGCAGCAGGACATGACCGAGGCCGATTACTACGACTTCGTCAAATCGGGCTGCGCGGACGAGGAAAGCTTTCTGCAGGAGTACATGTGCCAACCTGCCGACGATGACGCGGCATTTCTGGAATATGATCTGATCGCATCGGCCGAGTACCCTGCCGCGACCAACTGGACGCAGATCGAGGGCGGCACGCTGTTTGCCGGGGTGGACATTGGCCGCAAGCAGGACCTGACCGTGCTGTGGGTGGTGGAGCTGCTGGGCGACGTGCTTTACACGCGCCACGTTGAAACCATGCAGGCGATGACAAAGGGCGACCAGGAGAAAATCCTGTGGCCATGGTTCCAACGCTGCCAGCGGGTGTGCATCGACTCCACCGGGCTTGGCATTGGCTGGACGGACGACGCGCAAAAGGCGTTCGGGACCTATCGCATCGAAGGGGTGAATTTCTCCGGCCGGGTGAAGGAAGAGCTGGCCTATCCACTGCGCGCCAAGATGGAAGATCGCCGCCTGCGCATCCCATACGACAAGAACATCCGCGCCGATCTGCGCGCTGTGACCAAGACGACGACGGCAGCGGGCAACATCCGCTTTACAGCCGAGCGCACCAAGGACGGCCACTCTGACCGGTTCTGGGCGCTGGCGCTGGCGGTGCATGCTGCCGCCAGCAGCAACGGCGCGGCGTGGAAGCCGCTGATCGAGGCGAAACGTCCGGGCGCGCCTCGCACTCTTGATGATGACTGGATTCCTGCATGAGCTGGCTTACCCCTATCAGGACCTTTGCGGTCAAAGCCGCCGAGAGTTTCCGCGAGATGCGGCATGGCGGGCGCAAGCCGTTCTTCTCTGGCCTGCTGCGGCGCACCCGGTTCGACTATCGCAAGGAAGTGGGCGACTGCCTCGATTCCTCAGTCGTGACCGCGCCTGCCATGTGGATTGCCCGTGCGCTGCCTGAGGCTGTGCTGACGGTGCGGCGCAAGGATGCCAAGGGCAACGACATCGATGTGCCGAACCATCCGATGTTGGCGCTGATCCAAATGCCGAACCCGGCCTATGGCGACATTGCGCTGTGGATGGCGACGATCATTTCGTTTGCGATCACGGGCAATGCCTACTGGCTGATCGTGCGCAATGCGTTTGGCAGGCCGGCCGAGCTGTGGTTCGTGCCCAGCTGGTGCATGGAGCCGTGCTGGCCGCAGGATGGCAGCGAGTTCATCCGCCACTATCACTACAAACCCGGTGGCGGGATGGGCGAGACGTTCCACATCCCGCCTGAAGACGTGGTGCATTTCCGGCATGGCATCAATCCGCGCAACCTGCGCATGGGCCTTTCTCCGCTGGACGGTGTTATCCGCGAGATCTTCATCGATCTGGAAAGCAGCAACTTCGTCGCCAGCCTTCTGCGCAACATGGGCGTGCCTGGCGTGGTGATCAGCCCGAAGGGCGGCGCGATGCCAGCGCCCGAGGATGTGGATG
>JBEQBV010000068.1:0-15459 GCA_041639635.1 Novosphingobium sp. | reverse complement strand
TCCAGATGCGGGGCCATGCGATAGTGCATGGCTATGCCCAGCGGCTTTCGCTCCACCAGAATGCCGGGATGGGCTGCGGCAAGGCGGGTGATGGTCGCCGCAACCTCGGCCAAGGCAATGGGCGTCTCCGGAATGCTGGTGTTGCCATCGGGGAAATGGATTTCCAGACCGTGGCTACCGGCGATGCCAACCCCGTTCAGGCCAAGTTGCGCCTTTACAAAGGCAGCCTCGCGCCCGGTGACGATGGCCAGCCTGCCATCCATCCGGGTGCAAAGCGCGGCAATCAGCGCGCGCACCCGCTCTGTCACTTGAACGGCATCGGGCCGGTCGATCAGATCGACGAGCGTTCCGTCAAAATCGAGGAACAGGCTCGCCCGCTTCGGCAGGTGAGAGGGTGGCAGATCAAGTGTGCGCCCGTGAGAGGCATGGGTGATTACGGCATGAGGGCCTTGGCCGACCAATGCAAACTCCAATGATAACTGGCTGATACGTTCCTAACGTCAGCCAGCCACACTGGTTCCCCCCTTTCTGCCGCAGCGCGGCATCAGGGGGTAACCCTCGCCATCAGAAGTCGATCGAAGCGCTTGCCCGGAAAGTGCGCGGCTGGCCTTGCAGCAGCGCGGCGGAGAACACATCGAACGCCGATGCCCAGAACCGCTTGTTGGCCACATTGTCCACGCCCGCGCGCAGCGTCAGCGGCTTGCCCCCGGTGACCAGCACATAGCGCGCGCCCAGATCGAAGCGCGTCCAATCGGGGATTTCCAGCGTATTGGCCACGTTCACCGCCTGCTTGCCGGTGTGGACCACGCGGCCGGTCAGCGTAAAGCCGGTGGAGGGGATATCCCATTCCACGCCAGCATTGCCGGTCCATTCGGGCACGCCTACCGCACGGTTGCCCTGATTGGCTCCGCCTGATGTGCGGCGCAGTTTGGCATCGATCACAGATGCGCCGCCGATAAAGCGCAGTCCGTCTACCGGCTCGCCATTCAGCGTGAACTCCATGCCTTCGTTGCGTTGCAATCCATTAAGGCCAAAGCGCACGCGCCCATCGCCTGTCCCGGCATCGACCGAATAGGCCACCGGCAGATCGATGCGGAACAGCGAAAGCCCGGCTTCAAACCGGCCCAGCCGCAGCTTGCCGCCCACTTCATACTGCTTTGACCGGATCGGGCCGAACACTTCGCCCGCATTGACCACCAGCGGATCAATCGGCGCGGTCGGCCCCTGCTGCAGTGCCTCCACACGGTTGGCGAAAAGCGACAGGCCGGGCACGGGTTTTACCACCAGGCCCACCACTGGCGTGACCGCGGATTCGCGGTAGGTGCCGGTCAGTGCGCCGCCGAAATAGCTGTAGCTTTGCACCTGAATGTCCTGCAGCCGCAACCCGCCGGTGATCAGCACGCGGTCATTGAACAGGCCCACGGTGTCAGACGCGAAGGCCGAAAGCAGGCGAGTGCGGCTGATCGGGAAAGGATTGTTCAGATCGCCGCCCACCAGCGCCGATGCCGGAACGGGCACAGCGGGCGCGTCATAGATGTTCGTGGCAAAGCCAGCAAAGCCCGGACCATAGAGGAAGTCATAACCGTTGCGGTTGACCTGCCACACCGCGCTGCCGCCGAAGTTGATCTCCTGCGTGACCGCCTTGCCCAGCTTTACGGTGAAGCCGGCCTCAATCGCCTCGTTGTTATCGGTGCGCGGCACAAAGAGGCCGTTGCCGTTGGCCGCGCCGGTCGCGGCGTTCAGCACGGTCACGCCGCCATAGATGCCCTGTTCGCTGCCATCGCGTGCGCCTGCGCTGATGTGGAACGTGGCGTTGTCTGCCAGATCCTGTTCAAGGCGCAGCACGCCAAACACATCGCGCAAGTCGGTATAGGTCCACGGCTGCGCATAGTTGGCCGAAGCGTCGGGCACGACGGGGATCACGGTGGTGCCGATGGTCACCTTGGGGCGCAGGCCATCCACTTCGACGCGCTGGTAGCCCAGATCGAGGAACAGGCGCGTGTTGTCATCGCGCCAGTCAAACGCTGCGCCGACCACCGCCGTGCGGCGGAATTCGCCATTGATCGCCACATCGCCGCTGCGGAAGGCCGCGTTCAGCCGCACACCTACCGCGCCATCATCGCCAAAGCGGCGTGACACATCGAAGCTGCCGCCGAAATTGCCCTCGGAGATATAGCCCACCGTCACGCGGTTCAGCGGATCTTCGCCCGCGCGCTTCAGCTGCAGGTTCACCGCCCCGCCAATCGACGATCCCCCCGGTGCCGCGCCATTGAGAAAGGCTGACGCGCCGTTCAGCACTTCGACCGACTGGAACAGTTCGGGCGCAATCAGCTGGCGCGGGGCGATGCCATAAAGGCCGTTCAGCCCCACATCATCGCCAAACAGCGCAAAACCGCGGATCACGAACTGTTCGGCGGCATTGCCAAAGCCATAGCTGGTGCGCACGGTCGGATCGTTTTCCAGCACCTGGCCCAGCGTGACCGGCTGCTGGTTCAGGATCAGCGCTTCGTTATAGGCGCGGATGGTGAAGGGCACGTCCTCGGCGCGTTTGCGGCCCAGCGCGCCAAGATCGCCCTCGCCCATGACTTGCGTGGCGTTCAACGCCTTGGCCACGACCACGATGTCGTTCATGTCCTTTGGCGCTTCTTCTTGCGATGCTTCCTGCGCAAAAGCGGGGGCGGACAGGACAGGCATCAAGGCAGCGGCAGCAACCAGGCTATTGCGGTTCATCATCAGGCCTTCAGTCAGGATGTGCGCCGCGTGCGGCGGCGCCAGTGGTTCAGGAAAAGCAGACAAGGCAGCGCCAGCAGCGCCACGGAGAGGACATCGCGGAGGCCATCGCCGGTCAGGCCCAGCACCAGCCCAACGAGGGCCAGCACCGCCAGCAGCAAGGGCAGGGCGAGGATCTTGCCGGTGGTCTGGCGGGGCAGGCGGCTCATGCGCGCTTTTTCAGCCACAGCACCAGCCCGGTCCACAGCACCCACAGCGTGGCCAGCGTCAGCGCCGCCCACACCAGTTTCAGCGCCAGCCCGCCGTAATCGCCAAAGTGCAGCGGCTTTGACAGCATCAGCGCCTGCATGGTGGCGGGCATGGGCCGCACGTCGGCCAGCGTGCCGGTGGCAGCATCGACCAGAGCAGGCGTCAGCAGGTGGCTAATCAGCGGCGTATCGCCCTGAAAGAAGATCGCGTAATGCCGGGTGGATGACCACGCACCGCCCGGAAAGCCGATAAACTGCGGCATCTGCCCCGGCAGCGCAGCCTGCGCACTGGCCATTGCCGTGTCGATGGAGCCGTAGTCTGCAGGGGCAAGCGCGGCTTGGCCATTCTGGCCGGCTACCATGCTTTGCAATTCGCCATTGCGCCACATCGCGGTCAGCGGATCGGCAAAGGCATTGATTACGCCGGTCAGCCCGATCACCAGCATCCAGCCCAGCGCGAGTGCGCCCAGCAGGTTATGCTGATCCAGATTGCGCACCCGCGCTGATCGGTCATGCCGCAAAGTGCCAAAGGCAAGGCGGCGCATGAATGGCACATAGAGCACCACGCCGCTGATCAACGCGATCACGAACAGCACTGCCATAACGCCCAGAAACAGCATGCCCGGCAGACCCAGCAGCAGATCGGTGTGCAGTTGCAGCAGGAAGTCCATCACACCGCCCTGCTCCACTTCGCCCACCGCAGCGCCGGTGACGCGGTCATAAGAGAACAGCCGCATCTGCGCTTCTGGTGCATCGGCACGGGGGCCGATGGTGATCGTAATCAGCGGATTTTCCGCCGAAAAGCCGATGAACAGCGGCACACCGGGCTGGCCTGCGGCCTTGGTGTAATCCTGCAGTGCCGCGCTCACGATGCGGTCGAGTGGCTGGCCGCTGCGGGCAGAGGCAGGTCCTTGCAGGGCGGTGCCGCCGCCCAGACTTTCGATTTCATCGTGGAAGATCAGCGGCAGGCCTGTGAGGCACAGCATGAACAGCGCCAGTGTGCAGACAAGGCTGCTCCACTTGTGGACCCAAGCCACTGCCGTGATTGCCCGGTTGCGCATGGCGCGCGGTTTATGCAGAGGCGCACAAATTGTCAATGAGAATTGTTTGCATTATCGAAAAGTGGACATTGAGTCACAGCCAGCAATGAAGGGTGCGCATTTCTGCAAGTTTGATGTGAAACTTCGCACATACTGATCGGCCCAATCCGGATAGAACACTCTTGCGACCCGAAGGGCTCTGCAGTTGCAGGGTTCCTTTCACTGGCGGGGCGGCGCTTGTGCGCCGTCCCGCTTTTTTGCGCTGTGCCGCAGGTTGGTATAAGGCACGCCCATGGCTCGCAAACATCCCAAGCATGGTCGCTTTGACGACACCCTGCCCGACGCTGATGATGATGCCCCGGCACCCGTCGTGCCCTGCTGGCTGTGCGGCCGTCCCACCGGATCGACCATTGTCTGGCATCATCCCGTGCCGAAAAGCCGGGGCGGGCGCGATGTGGTGCCGATGCACAGCATCTGCCAGCAAACGCTGACCGTGAATTTTACCAATTCCGAATTGCAGCGCCATGGCATGGATGTGGAAGGATTGCTGGGCAATCCTGCCGTGCGCAAATTCGTGGATTGGGTGGCGAACAAGGACCCTGATTTTACCGCAACGATTGCCAAGAAGCAGCGTTAAGGCGTTTCCCCGTAACTCTCTTCCCCTAAAGCCCCAACTGATCGCGGTCTGCCAGTGCTGCCACCAGTTCCGCCTGCGCGGCTGCATGGCGGTAGTTGGCGTCAATTTCGCGGATCGTGGCATCGGCCAGCGATTCTTCGCGCAAGTTGACGAGCAGGAAATCGCTGGCCCCCAGCGCAAAGCGTCGCCGTTCGGCCTCGGCCATGCGGCGGGCGAGGGCGGCTTCTGCCGTGGCAAGGCCTGCCAGCTTTTCAGCAGCGGCCACTTGCGTGCGCAAATTGGCGATTTCCACGCCGATCTGCTCCTCCAGAAAGCGCAGGCGCACTTGCAGCGCATCCTGTTCAGCCGCCACTTCAGCAATACGCCCCTTGGCCGCGCGCTGTTCCAGCGGTACGGAAAAGCGCAGGCCGAATGATCCTTCGGTCGGTTCTCGCACCGGCGATCCCGGGCCGAAATCCTTCGATGCTTCGACGCGCAGATCGAGCCTTGGCTTCAGTTCGTTTTCGGCAAGGCGCGCGCGGATTCCCGCCTGTTCGATGCGTGTGAGCAGCGCCTGCAGATCGGGCCGCCCGGCAATGGCGGTGCTCTGATCGACCAGACGCGGCGTGACCCCATCGGTCAACCTTGGCGGTAGCCGATCGGCCGCTGGGACGATCGGCTGGCCCAGACCATCGCGCAGGAACAACGACAGGGCATTGGCCTGAAGCTGCAAGTCCTGCTCGGACCGGACCAGAAGCGCCTGACGCCGCACGATGTTCTGGCGGTTTTCAATCCCCAGCACTTCGGGGCGCGCGCCCAGCGTAATCTGCCGTTCGATTGAATCCTGCCGCGCTTCGGCCAGTTCGAACAGTTCGCGATAAATGCGCACGCGCAACCCGGCGGCCACCCACAGCTGGTAGGCCTCGATCGCGCGGCGCTGCACGCCGATAGCCACCAGATCAAGGTCCAGCGAGGCCAGTTCGATATCGGTTCCGGCAATCTCGCGCCGTCCGCGCCGCTCGTCGATCACCCGGTCACGCAGCAATGAAAAGACCGCCCCGACCTTGATCTCGCCAAACTGGTTGGTGACCGATTTGCCTTCGTAGCTGGCAAAATCCCCGGCTGAAAGGCGATAACCGCCATAGATCTGGCCGCCGTTGTTCTGCAGCGGACGGTAGGCACCTATTTCGGCGGTATTGCCGTTGTAAAAGCCCAGTGGGCGGGCATTGGCATCGGCGTTGAAGACCAGATCGAACTGCCCTTCGACTGTCAGTGCGCGGGCATCGGCCTGCCGCTGGCGTGCCATGGCCTCGATGATCTGCGGCGCATGGGTGGCGGATGATTGCAGCACGTCCTGCAGAGTGATCGGCTGCGCTTCGGCCTTGCGCGAAGCCTGCTCCTGCGCCGAAGCGGGTGCAGCCAAACCTGTCAGAGCCGTGGCCGGACCTGCCACCAGAACCATGGTCAGCGCGCTAGAGAGCGCCAACAAGGCCCGATTGCGCAGGTCCGCCATCCTTGAGCGGATCATTTGCCGTCCCCGCTCCCGCCGTATTCACTGTCATAGCCGTTGGACTTCACCGCCTTGCCCGCGTCCTTGTCGGACAGGGCCTTGGCTGCCGTCCCCTTGCGCGGGCCGGTGTCAACCGGGGTCGGGAATTCCAGCGGGAAGTCATTCAGCTGGCGCCACAGTTCATAGCCGATGGTGACGGTTTCCATCTGAATCCAGCCGCGCACCTTCGAATTGAGGCGGATATAGTTTTCATCCGGCCAAGCGGGCTTTCCAGGCATTGGCTCAACCAGCACGCGGAACAGGCCACTGGCCTGGGCCGAAGGGTCAATCGCCAGCACGCGGCCATCGAACATGCCCTGCGCTACTGATGGCCAGCCGCTGAACTGGATGGCAGGCCAGCCTTCGAAGTGCAGGCGCACCGGCTGCCCCCTGCGCACCAACGCCACATCGCGGCCATCGACCATCAGTTCGACCACACGCTGCGAGTTTTCGGGCGCAAGCGTGGCCAGCATATCGCCCGCGCTGACCAGCGTGCCACCGGCAGCAGTGTTGAGCGACTGGATGCGCCCATCGCGCGGTGCAGTAACCAGCTGGGCCGATTGGCGGCTGAGCGCGATATCGACCTTGTTCAGCTTTGCACGGGTTTCAGCCAGCTTGGCATTGAGTTCGGCCACCTTGATCTGCGCGGCTTCAAAATCGCGCCGGGCGGCAAGGCCCTCGCTATAAAGCTGCGAGAAGCGGTTCACATCGAGCCGCGCTGTGATCATCGCCTGTTCGGCGGCGCTGATCTGGGCCATTACCTGATCCCGTTCTGCCGCAAGGCTGCGCAACAGGTTGGGATCATTGTCGATGATTCGCGCAATCGGATCGCCTTTTTTCACCAGCTGGCCATCGGACACGAACCACTGTTCCACCCGGCCCGGGACCAACGCGGTGATCATCTGCACGCGATCCTGCGGGTTCAGCGCGATCACTTCGCCCCGGCCGGGCGCGGTCTGCACCCATTTGACCAGGAACAGCAGGATCAGCAGCAGCGGAATGGTGACCGCAATCATCCGCCCCAGCGTGCGCGTGGTGCGCGGAACCCTCAGCGTGGATAGCGTGCGGAATGCGGTGAGATCGTGGTGACCGGAACGGACGGCAAGCGGGTTTGGAGCAGGTGCCATGGCTCAACGCCCTCCGTTTGCGAGGGGAAGGATTTCGGTCAGCTCGCTCGATGCCGATTGCGCATCCTTGCCGATCCACATCCACAGATCACGCTTCAGGCCTTCTGGCCGTTCGGTAAACTGCAGCACGGTGGTGCCCATTTCGCGCAGGGCCTTCAGCACGCGCTCAAGCCGGGCGGGCGGGATCATGTCATAAAGCGGGGACAGCATCAGCACGCGCGGGCGGGCCAGCACGGCACCTGCCAGCTTCAGCGCCATCGTTTCCCCCACTGAAAGCGGCCAGCCGGTTCCCGAAAGGATGGCATCAAGCCCGCCTTCCAGCGAGCTGATCCGCCGGTCCAGCCCGACCAGTTCCAGCGCTTCGATCATGACTTCCGGGCGGCCCGGCGCGCTGAGGCCGAGGTATTCGCGCACGCTCATTTCCACGATGGTTGGCCGGTCGAGCACGATCACGTCAGAGCGCAGCCGGTACATGTCGAACGTGCCCAGATCAGCCCCGCCAACCGAGACGAACCCGCTTTTGGGCACATCGAGCCGCTTTAGCAGCGCAGCGAGTACCCGTTCCACCCCCGGCGCGGCCAATATGCCGACCTGCGTGCCCGCCGTGACAAAGAAATCGAAAGTGTACCCGGCGTGGCGCACATCGCGCAGTCGGATCGCGCCATCGGGTGGGCAGGGCGTTTCTGATTCTACCGGGGCTTCCTGCGGGACCTCCCAGAACAGGTGCAGTTCTTCAAGGCTCGCGGCCATTTCGTAGAAAATCTCGAGATAAGTGCCGAGCTGCGCCACGCCATAGAACACGCCGGACAGGATCAGTTCGGCGGCCACCAGCTGGCCGATGGACAGTTCCCCCTGCAGGATCAGCCAGCCACCCATCGCCAGCAGGCCGGAACTGGCCATCGCATAAAGCAGCAGCAAGGCAATCGTCTGGCTGAAGGTGTAGCGGAAGTGCTTGCGGTGCGCCGAAACATAGTTCGCCGTCACCTCGTCAGACCGTTCGATCGCATAAGTCATGTGGCGGCTGGATTTGTAGACGCCGTTGGAATTGCCAACGGTGCCCAGCCAGTGTGCGGCGGCATGTTTGGCGTGGCTTTTGGCCACGGCACTGGCGATCGATGAATTGGTCCACACCCGCCAGATGACGAGCACTAGAGCGACGAGCACCAGATTGAACGCCAGGAAGAACGGGTGGTAGAAGCTTGTCACCACCAGGCCGACGATGCTTTGCAGCAGGATGGTGAATCCGGCGATCAACAGGCTCGTCAGTGATTTCTGAACCACGCCCATATCGAAAAAGCGGTTGAACAGATCACCGCGCCGCGCATCGACAAAGAACGGGTTTTGCGCGTGGACCGCGCGCAGCGTGATTTCACCCACCAGCCGTGCGAAAAATCTGCGCTCGAACCGGGCCAGCAAGTGCACGCGAAACGCGCTGAGCATGCCGGACAGGAGCAGCAGCACGAACAGCAGCGCCGCCAGCGTCAGCAGCGGGGCGGGCAGGGCCGTGTTGGCCACGGAATTGACCAGCAACTGAACTGAGATCGGCGTTGCCAATGACAGCAGCGAGATGGCCACACCATAAAGTAGCGCAAGCCGCACGAACACTGCATCCGGCCCAAGGACCTGCCGCGCCCACCTCACGAAATCGCGAAAGCGGGGCGCATGGTGGCCTGATGCACCATCAGAAGAAGCGGCGTTCGGAGAACCCATCGATCAAGACAATTCCATATTTCGCAGTTGCAGCACAAGTGGACACGATTTGGTGACTTTGTAGGACCGTTGTGTGAACTTTTTTTGCTGTTGCGCAAAGAGTGCCATATGCGCGGCAAGCCGCATATACGTTCATTACGGCGCATCTGCCGGCATGATAACGAGGCTGTGATCAGACGCTGCACGTTGCGGTGCAGGCATCCTTCCGGCTATCGGGCAGAGGAAATGGATTGGAACCTTTCCGGCATGAACGAAAATCTGCCCGCTTCGGGCGCAACCGTGGCCGAACTGATGGCGCAAAGCGGCGTTCCGTTCGGCACCAGCGGCGTTCGCGGCCTTGCCAGCGCGATGACTGACCAGCTGTGCCATGCTTATGCCACGGCATTCCTGCAGTATCTGCGCCAGATTGGCGAATTCTCCGATGGCCAGCAGGTAGCACTGGCAGGCGATCTGCGAACAAGCACCCCGCGCATTCTGGCCGCCTGCGCCACGGCAGTGCGCGATTGCGGGGGCGAGATCGTGTTCTGCGGCCATGTGCCAACGCCCGCGCTGGCGCTTTTTGCCATGGGATCGAATGGCGGGGCGGGCATGCCATCCATCATGGTCACCGGCAGCCACATTCCCGCAGACCGCAACGGCATCAAGTTCTACCGCCCCCATGGCGAAGTGCTGAAAACCGACGAGGCGGGGATCGTCTCGCAGCAGGTTGTGTTTGATTCCGCCCGGTTTGACCGCGATGGTGGCCTGCTGGAGCCAGTGTCCTTGCCAGCCGTGGTCGATGTGGTGCCTGCCTATATCGAACGCTATGTAAAGCACTTCGGCGCCGATGCCTTGGCCGGGCTGAAAGTGGGCGTCTATCAGCATACCGCCGTCGGCCGCGATGTGCTGGTGCGCGCGGTTGAGGCACTGGGCGGCACGGCGGTGCCATTCGGGCGCGAGGCGGTGTTCGTGCCTGTCGATACCGAAGCGATCCGGGCCGAGGACATCGCGCTGGCGGCACAATGGGCAGCAGACAATGCAGTCGATGCCATCATTTCCACCGATGGCGATTCGGACCGGCCGCTGGTGTCCGATGCGCGCGGCATATGGCTGCGCGGCGATGTGGTGGGCCTGCTCTGCGCGCAAGCGGTGGGCGCAGACGTGGCGGTAACGCCGGTCAGTTCCAACACCGTGCTGGAATTGAGCCGCGCAGTGCCAACCGTGGTGCGCACGCGCATTGGATCGCCCTATGTGATTGCTGCGATGATGGAGGCGGCAGAGGCTGATCCTGCCGCTTGTGTGTGCGGGTATGAGGCCAATGGCGGGTTCCTGCTGGGCACGGCGGTGGGGGAACTGGCGGCCCTGCCAACGCGCGATGCGCTTTTGCCGATCATCGCGGTGGTGCAGGCGGCCAAGGCGCAGCCGATTGCCGAGGTCGTGGCCAGCCTGCCCCCGCGCTTTACCTTCAGCGACCGCGTGGCAGACTTTCCGCAAGCGCACAGCGCGGCGCTGATCGCGCTGCTTTCCACCGGCACACAAGGCGGGCAACTGGCGCGCGCGGCGCGGCTGTTCGGCGAAATTGCGGGGTTGCCGACCGGCATCGATACGACTGATGGCTACCGCATGTCCTTTGCCAACGGCGCGGTGATCCACTTGCGCCCATCGGGCAACGCGCCCGAACTGCGCTGCTATACCGAGGCTGAAAGCGAGGCCAAGGCCAAGGAACTCAATGCCCGCGCGCTGGCCCACGTGATCGGCAAGGTGGTGCCAGAGGCTGTGAAAGCGCAAAACGCTGGTTGATAAATTTGTATGCAACACATACAATCACTCTCGAACGAGAGGGTGAGGCAAAGCAATGGCCCAGATTATCGATGGCAAGGCGCTGGCCGCGCAAGTGCTGGCGCGCACCGCTGCAGATGTGGCGGAAATGGTGGCTGGCGGTGCGCCTGCCCCGGGGTTGGCGGTTATCCTGGTCGGCCATGATCCGGCCAGCGAGGTTTATGTTGGCCGCAAGATTGCGCAGTGCCGCAAGGCGGGGATCACTTCGATCGAACATCGCCTGCCCGCCGATACGCCGCAAGCCGATGTGCTGGCGCTGATCGATTCGCTGAACGCAGATGCCGGTGTCCACGGCATTCTGGTGCAGCTGCCCCTGCCCAAGCACATTGACGCTGCGCTGGTGCTGGACCGGATCGATCCGGGCAAGGATGTGGACGGGTTCCACCCGGTCAATGTCGGGCGGCTGTCCACCGGCACGGGTGGGTTGGTGCCGTGCACGCCGCTGGGCGTGATGCTGCTGCTTGATAGCGTGATCGATGATTATCGCGGTCTCAACGTCGTGGTGATCGGCAAATCGAACATCGTGGGCAAACCCGTTTCGATGCTGCTGCTGGAACGCGAAGCGACTGTCACCGTCACCCATATCGAAACGCGCGATCTGCCCGATGTGGCGCGCAAGGCCGATGTGATCGTGGCCGCTGCCGGTGCCCCACATCTGGTGCGCGGCTATTGGGTAAAGCCCGGCGCGGTGGTGATTGATGTGGGCATCACCCGCGTGACCGACTTTGATGGCAAGACAAAGATCGTGGGCGATTGCGCCACGCACGAGCTTGATCACGCCAAGGCGGTGACGCCGGTGCCGGGCGGTGTAGGGCCGATGACCATCGCCTGCCTGCTCAGCAACACGGTGCTTGCGGCAAAACGCTCTACGCTTGCATGAATTGCAATTGCATCCGCGCCGTTCGCACTTGCGGTTAACGCTAACACAAGGGGTAACGATCCTGCCTTTCAGGCATCCTCTCCCAAAACTTTCCAAGGGGGCCCGCGCAAGCTGGCCCCCTTTTTTTGCTCTACTGCAGTTTCTTTGCCGTCTGCACAAAGAACAACAGCGGGATCGCAATCAGGCACGCCAGCGCCATCGCATAAAAATCATTGATATAGGCGATCATCGCGGCCTGCTGGTTCACCATGCCGTCGATAATCCTCAGGCCCGCTTCGCCCGCGCCGCCATAGGCGGTCAGCCGGTCGATGTTGAAAGGCACCAGCGCGCGCGTCACATGCGCGCCGATTTCGGCGTGGTTGATCTGGATATTGCGCGCCAGTTCCACCGAAGCGGCTGAAATGCCGATGGATGATCCCAGATTGCGCATCAGGTTGCCAAGGCTGGAGGCATCGGTGCGATACTGCGGCGGCAAGGTGGCAAAGGAAATGAGGTTCATTGGCATGAACGTGAAGCTGAGGCCCAGGCCTTGCAGCAGGCCCGCCGCAATGATCGGCCCGCGCGGCATTTCAATCGACCAGCCGGTCATCATGGCCATCGATGCGGCCATCATCAGCAGCCCGAAGGCCAGCAGTGCGCGCGGGTCAACTTTGGCCATGACCGGGCCGAACAGCGTGATCGATACCAGCATCCCGATCCCGCGCGGGGCCAGCAGCATGCCCGCCTGCAGCGGCGTATAGCCATAGATCTGTTGGAGCAGCCCCGGCAACAGCGCCATGACCGACATCATCACCAGACCGATCAGGAACATGAACGCCAGCCCCACGGTGAAATTGCGATCCCGGAACAGCGCCAGTGGAAACAGCGGGTTTGCGGCGCCCGAAAGGTGGAAGATTGCCACCCACCCCGCCGACAACGCCAGCACCGCATAGATCACGATTTCAGCCGAAGCGAACCAGTCCAGCGTCAGGCCCCGGTCAAGGATCAGCTGCACCGCCGACACGGTAATCGCCACCAGCAGCCATCCGGTCAGATCCACCTTGCGCTTGCGGGTGGGCGTGCGCGGCAGAAACAGCAACAGCAAGACAAAGCAGGCAATGCCGACCGGCAGGTTGACATAGAACACCCAGCGCCAGCTGAAATTGTCGGTCAGATAGCCGCCGATGATCGGGCCGGTGATCGGTCCCAGCATCACGCCCTGGGTATAGATGCCCATCATCCGCGGCCGCTCTGCCGCCGTGCTGGAATCCAGCGTGATGGTTTGTGCAAGGGGCGAAAGGAATGCGCCCGCCACGCCCTGCAACACGCGGAACAGCACCATCTGTTCAAGGCTTTGCGCAATCCCGCACAGCATCGATGCGATGGTGAACAACAGCACTGATGCCAACATCATCGTGCGGATGCCCAGCCGGTCCACCAGCCAGCCTGCCAGCGGCAGCGCCACGGCAGAGGCCAGCACATAGCTGGTCAGCACCCAGGTGATTGTGTCCTGCGTGGCACCCAGTGATGCGGTCATGTGCGGCAGGGCCACGTTGGCGATGGTGGTATCGAGCGTGTACATGACCATCGCGGCCATCGTGCCGATCAGCATCAATGTGCGGTTGCGTGATACCAGCGGCGGCGTGTCTTCTCCCGCCGCTGCGTGGCCTGCGCTACTTGCCGACATGGACCGTGACATCGGAACTCAGCCCGGAAATCAGCGGTCGGTCGGCCTTGCCATCAATGGCGATGCGCACCGGCACGCGCTGGATCACTTTCACCCAGTTGCCGGTGGCGTTCTGGGCAGGCAGCATCGAAAATTCAGAGCCAGTGCCTGCGCCAATCGATTCCACATGGCCTGCCAGCTTCATGCCCGGATAGGCATCGATCCTGATCTCGGCCCGCTGGCCGGGGCGCATGTGGTTGAGATCGGTTTCCTTGAAATTGGCCTCCACCCGCGCGCTGCCATCGCGCACGATCGATACCAGCGGCGCGCCGGGGAACACCATCTGCCCCACTTGCAGCCGGGTAAGCTGGGTCACCACGCCATCGGCAGGCGCGCGCACCACAGTCCGCTGCACATCGAGCGCGGCCTTGGCCCGGTTGGCCTGTGCCGCGGCAATGGCGGGGTTTACGCCCGGCACTTGCGCGCCATTGGCCAGTTCGGCCTGCGCTTGCGCCACGCTGGCCCTGATCGCCACGATTCGGTCGCGCGCCACGGCCACGGCGTGTCCTGCTGCATCCATCCGCGCGCGCGTGTTGAAGCCCTTGTCCATCAAAGCCTTCTCGCGGTCATAGTTGGCCTGCGCCAGCGCCAGATCATCCTGCGCTGCGGCCACATCTGCCGCCTTGGCCGCAACATCGGCGGCCAGCGCCGTCACGCGCGCCTGGGCCGTGGCAATTTCGGCATCGGCCTGCCGGATCGTGGCGTTGAAGGTGGAAGGATCGATGGTGAACAGCACATCGCCCGCCTTCACGTGCTGGCTGTCGCGCACATTTACAGCGGTGATCAGGCCGGTCACTTCGCCTGCAACAGAGACGATGTCCTGCTTGATATAGGCATTGTCGGTTTCGACCACGCCCGGTTGGCCGAACCAATACCATAGCCCCGCTGCCACCGCGATCAGCGGGCCTGCGATCATCAGCGCCGAGCGCGCCCGGCTCTTGCCCGTGGTGGCGGGCATAGGCTGAGAGGAGCTGCCGGTGCGCGCTTCGGACGGGGGAAAGGGATCGGCCTCAGCCATTTTGCACATCCTGCAACAGATCGTCGGACAAGTTCGCGCGCATGCGTTCCAGCAGGCTGATCAACTGGTCTTGTTCGGCATCGGAAAAGCCCGAAACAGCATCGGCGATGACCGTCTGCGCACAACCCTTCATGCGCTGCATTAGATCGGTGGCCTTGGCGGTCAGGTGCAGTCGCCACTGGCGGCGGTCTGCCGGATCGTGGCGGCGCTCCACCAGATCAAGCCTCTCAAGCCGGTCGACCATGCGCCCGGCGGTGATCGGCTCTACCTCAAGCCATGCGGCCACTGCGCCCTGATTGATGCCAGGTTCGCGCTGAATCAGCGCCAGCATCCGCCATTGCGCACCGGTAACGCCAAATGGGCGTGCAACTGCGGCAAAACGCTTGCGGAACAGGCGTCCGACGTCAGATGACAAGAAGGCCACGTTGACTTGCATGCAGTGGCGATAATAGCAGTGCTTATATTCGGCAAGCGGGAATCTGTGCCGAGTTGCGGGAGAAGAAATGTTCGAACAGCAGCTTGAGGCCGCGCGCGCCTATTGCTCCGCCGCGCAGGCCGCATTGGCGGCGCGGCTGGAGGGCCAGCGGATCGACGCGCATCAGCGCGCAGGCCACGGCTTTGCGTGGGTGGCGACGAGCGTGGCCGCGCTCGAAGCTGTGGCGCAATGGCAGGCACGGTCGTCCAGTCCGCTCGATGCCGAAATCACGCGCCTTGCCTTTGCTGAAACCCTTGCCCAGCTGGTGGGCGGCCTGCCGATGGGCCAGAATGAAATTTTCCGCCCCGCCGACTTGGGCCTTGGCGCTGCAGCGCGCAAACTGGCGCAGGCCTGCGCGGATTTGCTGGAGGCCGATCACGCCCGATCGCGCGCCACTGTGGCAAGGGCGCTGGCAACAGGGCAGGGGCCTTCTGATAGCCTTGGCGATCCTGATCTTGATGCGATCCGCGATCAGTTCCGCCGCTTTACCGATGCCGAAATTCTGCCCCACGCGCACAAGTGGCATCTGGCCAACGATCTGAT
>JBEQBV010000067.1:0-15508 GCA_041639635.1 Novosphingobium sp. | reverse complement strand
CCTCGGTCACCTCAAGATCGACCGACGACTGCCCGCTGAACTTCAGATTGGCGGCGTCGGGCGTGATCGCGATGGTATAGTGCGATGGATGCGCAACGCGGGGCAGATCGGTATGGACGCCTGCCGCGGCCGAGGGATTGGCCGGACTTTGCGCCAGTGCGGGCGCAGAAACAGCCGCAATCGACAGCGCCACGAGGGAAACGAGGGAAAGGGTACGCATCGGGGGCAAGGACTCCGGAACCTGAAAGATTGGTTGCACTAGCAACCACTCGTTATCCCCGCGAATCCTTTCGACCAAGCGCCTTTCACATCCGACCAGTGTCGGTTGACTACATTGCAATGGGCAATTGCACGGTCGCAGTCAGGCCCCGAACCTGTCCATCAGGCCCGCGACGGTTCGCCAGAGTGAGCGTGCCGCCATGCTGATCGGCAATCGCGCGGGCGAGCGTGAGACCAAGGCCGGTGCCGCCAAGGCCGCTGTTGCGCGAGGCATCAAGCCGTGTGAACGGCTCCATCATCCGCGTGATCTCGTTTTCGGGGATGCCGGGGCCGTCGTCTTCGATCCGCAGCATGGCCGTCTGCCCTTCGCGGGCAAGCGATACGCGCGCGCGCTGACCATATCGCATGGCGTTGGAAACAAGGTTGCGCAGCGCGCGCCGCATCCATGTGGCACGCACCGGCAGGACGATCCGGTCCGTATCGCCCAGTTCCACTGGCTCGCCCATATCCTCGAATTCACCGATAACGTCGGCCACCAGCGCGGACAGTTCGGTCGGCTCCACCGGATCGGTCGGTCGACCAACGCGGGCAAGCGAGAGAATGTCATCCAGTGAGCGATTGATATCCTCGATCGTGGCAGCCATGCGGCTGCGCTCGGTATCGTCTTCGACTGCTTCGATGCGGACACGCAAAGCCGCGAGCGGTGTTTTCAGATCGTGCCCGATGGCGCCCAGCATGACGTCCTTTTCATCGAGCATCGCGGCGATGCGATCCTCCATGGCATTATGCGCCACGATCAGGCCCTGAATGTCCTCAGGCCCTTCGGGCTGCAACTGGCCATCCAGCGTGCGATTTCCGGCAAAGTCTTCAACCCGGCGAGTCAGTGCCTTCAACGGGCGCGCCATGCGGCGCAGGACAAGCGCCATCGTGCCGACCAGCACCAGATAGAGCACGATGGTCTGCCCCACGAGCGGGGCCAGCACACGCATTTCGCCGCCTTCGGTGAATACGCGGGTTGAAAGCCACCCACCGTTTGGCCGCCGGATCGAGGCGATCACCAGCCGGGGCATCGGCTCTTTCACCACCATCTGAATTTTGCGGCGATTGCGATTCCAGTAATCCATGCTGGGGCCATCCCGGCGCGGATCACGTTCGAACACCACGATTTCCGTGGCTTCCACCCCTTGTGCGGTCAGCACTTCGGCCAGTTCATGTTCGACCCGTGGCAAGCGCCGTTCGCCTGCCCGCTGCAACGATTGCGCCGATTCCTCCAGCCGGAACAAGGGTGGCGGGCGGTCTTCAGCGCGCCTGCGCCGGCGTTCTTCAGGGCTTGGTCCGATCAGGCGGAACGCCGCACTGCTGACCATCGACACTTCGCGGCGATGCGTTTGTTCACGCCAGATCAGCACCGCCGATATGGTTTGCGCGACCAGCAGTGCCAGCGCGATGGCCAGCAGCACCTGCCCCTGCAGGCTGCGCGGCCACAAGCGAATGCCCCCCATCCGCCTCAGCCTTCGTCTTGCATGGCGGGGCGCTTGCGCACTTCGGTGGCGAGCATATAGCCGCCACCCCACACGGTCTGGATCAATTGCGGATTTCGGCTGTCCACCTCCACCTTGCGGCGCAGGCGGGAGATCTGGTTATCCACGGCGCGATCGAACAGGTGTGCTTCGCGGCCTTGGACCATATCGAGCAGGCGATCCCGGTCCAACACTTGCCGGGGATGATCAAGGAACGCCATCAGCAAGCGGAATTCCGCCGACGAGATGGCGACGACCGCACCATCCCGGTCCAGCAGGCGGCGCTTGAGCGGATCGAGACGCCAGCCTTCGAATTCATAGATGACCGCGTCGGAAACTTCGCTCGATTGCTTGGTCGCGCGGCGCAGGACCGAGCGGATGCGCGCCACCAGTTCGCGCGGGTCGAACGGTTTGACCACGTAATCATCTGCGCCGATCTCCAGACCGACAATGCGGTCGGTCGATTCACCCTTGGCCGTGATAAAGATGACAGGCAGCCGCTTGGCTTCGACGAGATGGCGACACAGCGAGAGGCCATCTTCGCCCGGCATCATTATGTCGAGCAGGACAAGATCGCAGCCCGCTTCGATCAGACGGCTGCGCGCTTCGGCAGCGGTGCCGGCCTGTGTCACGACAAACCCCTGCCGGACCAGATAGTCCGCCAGGGGTTCGCGCAGCGCAGGTTCGTCATCCACCAGGAGTATGCGGATCGGCGCTTCGTTCATCGGTTCAGCCTGCCGAAGGTGAAGGCGGAGGTCCATCACCCATTGCGCCTGCTGGCCCGCGCATCTTGCCACGCATGGCCTTCATCGCTGCGCGGCGCTCTTCGGGCGTGATCTTGCCGTCCTTGTTCGTATCAACCATGTCGAAGTGCATCTTCACGCCGGCATCGTATTCGCTGCGGGCCACCGCACCGTCCTTGTTGGTATCGGCCATGGCCATCATGCGCATGCCACCCATATGGCCCGACATCTGGCCGTGATGGCCAATGCGGCCCTTTCCGCGACCTTTCCAGCCTTCGCGTGGTCCATCATTTTGGCCATCCGCCATCTTTCCGGGACCCTTCATCGCGCTGTGATGGGCGATGAATTCGGCCTGGCTGATCGCGCCGTTCTTGTCTGTATCGATCTTGCCAAAGCGTTCGGCCATCTTGGCTTCGCGATCAGCCTTGTCGAGCTTGCCGTCCTTGTTGACATCAAGCTTGGCCCACATGGTATCCGATTTGGCCTTGGCTTCGGCAAAGGTGATGGTCTTGTCACCATCGGCATCCATCTTCTGGGCAGATGCGGGGGCGGCGGCATAGAGTGCGAGCGAGGCTGTAGCCATGACGGCCGCCGATGCTGCAATGTTGAACTTTTTCATGTGCGTGCTCCACGAGCGAGTAAAGGGTCAGGAAACTGCGGCCGTCCGCTGGCAAGGAGAGGGGGAGGGAAGCCTTGCCATCGGCCTTTTAGGCCCGGGGGATTGAAGCGGGACGACCGCAGTTCCTGTGAGACCTATCTAGGCACACGTTGTCGCGGGACTATGCCGTGGGGACGGGTTTATTGTCGCAATTTGTCGCGTTGCGGCATTCCCGTTCATTTGGCCGCAAGCGGCGCGCAAGCGGCGTGAAGCCAGCTTGCATCCTCACCCTCCAGTTGCGGTGCCAGCAGGGCTTGCACCTGCGCGTGATAAGCGTTGAGCCAGTCAAGCTCCTCAGCCGAAAGCAGCGCCACTTCCACCAGATCGCGGGCAATTGGGGCAAAGGTGAGCGTTTCAAAGCCGTAGAAATCGCCCTCTGCGTCAGCAATGTCGCGCCGCTCCACCAGCACCAGATTTTCAATGCGGATGCCGTATTCGCCCGCTTTGTAATAGCCGGGTTCGTTGGACAGGATCATGCCGGGCAGCAATTCCTGCCCCGTACCCGCCTGCCCGCCTGCTGCCTTGGAAATGCGCTGCGGGCCTTCGTGGACGGACAGAAAGCTGCCGACGCCGTGGCCTGTGCCATGGGCATAATCGAGGCCCGCTGACCAAAGGAACTGGCGAGCGAAGCTATCAAGCTGACTGCCTGCCGTGCCTTTGGGAAACACGGCGCGGGCCAGCGCGATGTGGCCTTTGAGCACGCGAGTGAAGCGGTCCTTGACCTCTGCCGGCGGTGCATCGGGGCCAATCCAGACGGTGCGGGTGATATCGGTGGTGCCATCAAGATATTGCCCGCCCGAATCGACCAGATAGACGCTGTTCGGCTCCAGCGTGCGATTCGTCTCCTCGCTCACCCGATAATGGACGACCGCGCCGTTCGGCCCCGCGCCCGAAATCGTATCGAACGACAAATCGCGCAAAAGGCCGGTCTCGGCGCGGAAGGCCTGCAGCCGGTCTGCGGCGGCAAGCTCGGTCACGGTACCCTTCGGGGCCTCCACAGATACCCAGTGCAGGAACCGCGCAATCGATGCCCCATCGCGTGCTTGCGCGGCGCGGTGCCCGGCCTGTTCGACCGGGTTCTTGATCGCCTTTGGCAGGACCACCGGATCGGTTACAGCCACGACCTGCGCCCCTGCTCCTTCAAGCGCGTGGAAGATCGCCGCCACCGCGCGTTCGGGATCGACGGCGACCTTGCGGCCGTTCATGGCTTGCAGCGCTGGCACAAAAGCCTCACGCGGCTGGATGCGCACGGCATTGCCCAGATGCGAGGTCAATTCGGGCGTGACCTTTTCGGGCGCGATGAACAGGTCCGCCGTGCCATCGGCGTGGGCCAGCACAAAGGACAGCGCCACCGGTGTGCGGTCCACATCGCTCCCGCGAATGTTCAGCAGCCACGCTACCGAATCGAGCGCCGAGATCACCGCTGCATCCAGCCCGCGCGCGCCCAGCCATTCGGCCACTTCGGCGCGCTTTTCGTGCGCAGGCTTTCCGGCGTGCACATCGGCATGGGGCACGGCTGGCGCCAGCGAAGGCGCAGGCTGATCGTCCCACACGGCATCGACCGGGTTTGCGGCAACCGGCACCAGCGTTGCGCCGCGCGGTTCAAGCGCCTGTGCCACGCCATCGGCCCAGCCCTTGGCGTGAAGCCAGGCGTCATAGCCGATCCGCGCCCCTTGCGGCGCATGTTCGCCCAGCCACGCCGCCACGCTGGTGTGCGGCACGGATTCGTAAGTCCACAGCCGCCCATCCACCTGATCGCGCACTTGCAGGGTATAGCGACCGTCGACAAACATCGCCGCCTTGTCGGCCAGCACCACGGCTGTTCCGGCAGAGCCGCCAAAGCCGGTCAACCATTCCAGCCGTTGAGCATAAGCGCCAACATATTCGCTCATATGTTCATCGGAAATCGGGATGACGAAGCCATCAAGGCCATCGGCTGCCAATTGCTTGCGCAAGGCATCAAGGCGGGCTTCGTGTGTTTGCATCAGCATGAGTTATCGTCCTGAAAGGGCACGCCCGGCTTGCGGGCATCATGCAGCCAACATAGATGCAGGGGATGAGCATTGCCACACCTCCTGTCGCCGCCAAGCAGCCCCACACATTTTCGCATCATGGCATAACCGTTACCGACGATTATGCGTGGCTGCGCGATCCGGGATACCCCGAGGTAACCGACAAGACCGTGCTGGCGCATCTTGAAGCGGAAAACGCCTGGTTCGAGGCCCGCATGGCTGAGCGCAAGCCGGTGATCGACGCACTTTTCACCGAAATGCGCGCCCGCATCAAGGAAGCGGACAAGTCCGTGCCGCAGAAGGACGGCGATTTCCTCTACTGGATCGAGTTCGAGGAAGGCGCGGAATACAAGAAGTGGTGGCGCAGGCCGGTGGGTGCGCCCGATGATGGCAGCGCGGACGAACTGATCCTCGATGAAGTGGCACTGGCTGAGGGCAAGGATTACTTCCGCCTCGGCGCGATTGCGGTGTCGAAGGACGGCACGAAACTGGCCTGGTCGGTAGACGACAATGGCTCGGAGCGCTTCACCGCGCGGATCAAGATAATCGCCACCGGCGAAGTGCTGGCTGACGAAATCCCCGGCACGCTTTCCGGCCTCATTTGGGTGAAAAACGACACCGGCCTTGTCTACAGCCTCGCCAACGAAAACTGGCGGACCGACAATGCGCGCCTGCACTGGATCGGTCGGCCGCTGGAAAACGATGTCGAACTCTATCACGAGGATGACGAGGGCTTCCGCGTTGGCGCGGCGCTTTCTGCCAATGAGAAGTGGCTGATCATTTCGACCGGGGACCATGAAACCGGCGAAGTGCGGCTGGTTCCGGCAGACGATCCGCTGGCCGAGCCGCTACTGGTCAAGCCCCGCCAGAAAGGCGTCGAATACGATGTCGATGAGCGTGACGGCGTGCTCTATATCCACGCCAACGACACGCACGAAAACTTCCGCCTTGCCACAGCGCCGCTCTCCAGCCCGGCGGAATGGACGACGCTGATCGAAGGCACGGATGATTTCTACCTGACCGGGTTCGACCTGTTCCGCGATTTCTATGTGGTGGAAGGCCGGGTGCGCGGGTTGGACCGGATCGAGGTGCGGTATTACGATGATCCTTCGCGTGTCGAGCCGATCGAGTTTCCCGAAGCCAGCTATGAAGCCTCGCTGGGCGACAATCCCGAATGGGACATGAGCGTGCTGCGCGTCGGTTACGAATCGATGGTCAGCCCCGCGTCGTCTTATGACTACGACGTTGCCACGCGCAGCCTGACGCTGCTCAAGGTGCAGGAAATCCCGAGCGGCTACGACGCCTCGCTCTATGACACGGCGCGGCTGGAGATTGCCGCGCGCGATGGTACGATGGTGCCCGTCAGCGTGGTCTGGCGCAAGGACCGTGCGCCCGGTGGGCCGCTGCATCTTTATGGCTATGGCGCCTATGGCATTGCCATCGGGCCGGGCTTTTCGACCACGCGGCTCAGCCTTGTGGACCGCGGCTTTGCTTATGCCATCGCCCACATCCGGGGCGGGGATGATCTGGGCCGCGCATGGTACAAGGCGGGCAAGCTGGAAGCGCGCACCAATACCTTCAACGACTTTGTCGATGTGGCCAAGGGCTTGATCAATCGTGGCTTTACGCAAGCGGGCAAGATCAGCATTTCGGGCGGATCGGCTGGCGGTGAACTGATGGGCGCAGTGATCAATTCCGATCCCGATCTGTGGGGCGCAGTCGTGGCGCATGTACCGTTCGTGGATGTGCTCAACACCATGCTGGACGAGGACCTGCCGCTGACGCCGGGCGAATGGCCCGAATGGGGCAACCCGATTGAGGACAAGGCGGCGTTCGAGCTGATCCGGTCTTACTCTCCCTACGATCAGGTCAAGGCGCAGAGCCATCCGCCGCTGATGGTGACCGCAGGGTTGAATGATCCCCGCGTGACCTATTGGGAGCCTGCAAAATGGGTGGCGAAGCTGCGCGAGGTAAAGACCGACAGCAACGAACTGATCCTCAAGACCAACATGGGCGCAGGCCACGGCGGCAAATCGGGCCGATTCGAAAGCCTGAAGGAAACGGCGGAGGAGTTTGCATTTATCCTGTGGCAGCTGGGGGTGGACGCTTGAGCAACCGCCACACTCTTACCTTCACAGCAGGCCCCGAGCACATCGACGAATTGGGCCATGTCAACAACGCGGTGTGGGTGAACTGGATTCAGGACATCGCCACCGCGCACTGGTCTGCGGTCGCCTCATCTGAACATCAGGACGCTTTCGTCTGGGTCGTAACGCGGCACGAAATCGACTATCGCGGCAACATCTTGGCGGGCGAAAGCGTGATGGCCGAGACTTTCATTCCCGAACCGCCCACCGGTGCGCGGTTCGATCGCCGCGTGGATTTCCGCAATGCGGCGGGCAAGATTATCGTCAGCGCCAAGACCACTTGGGCGATCATCGACCGCACATCAGGCCGTATCCTGCGCGTGCCCAAGGACGTGGCCGCGCCTTTCCTGCCTCAACCGGCGGCTTGCACCATGACGGGCTGAAACCCGGTCACCTTCTCGCGCATCGTGCGGTTGCGGCCAAGGCGTTTTGCTTCGTAGAGCAACTGATCGCACCGGGCATAGAGCGAGATGAAATCGATCTGCAGGTTGCCGCGCGTATCGTGTTCCACCAGTCCCATGCTGGCGGTGACGATGCGCTCCAGCCCCGGCACTTCGGCAGCGATTCGCGTCGTTATCGCGCGGCGGCATCGTTCGGCGCGCACTGCGGCATCGTGACCACGCAGGAGCAGCAGGAATTCTTCGCCGCCCATGCGGATGGCTCGCGTGTCACGATCATCGGCCAGAGCGTGGGCCACCGCGCAAAGCACCATGTCTCCGGTGGCATGGCCATGCGTATCGTTCACCGCCTTGAAGTGATCCAGATCGAGCACCGCCATGGTGCGGAAACCGCGCCGAAACAGCTCTTCGAAATGGGTCTCGATGGTGCGGCGGTTGCGCAACCCCGTCAACGGATCGCGATCCGCCATGCCTTCGAGTTCAATGGCGCGGGCCGTGGCCTCGTCACGCTCGTGCCGGACTTCGACAAACCGGCTGACGATGCCAAGCGCGGTTACCAGCACTTCAAACGCGAGCGCCAGCTGGTAGGACAGGATCGCCTCGGTCGGATGGAGAGACGGGAGAACATAGGCCAGAATGCGCCACAGACCGATAGCCATCAGCGGGGTCCATCCGACGATCTGGAATCTGACCGCACGGCTGCCCCGCCGATAGGCATTGGCCATCATGGCTGTCAGGACCACAATGGCCAAGCCGACCGAAAGGTGCATGGTAAGCGACGACCAAGGCCGAACCGCCTCTGCCGGAATACTGCTGATGATACCGGCCAGCCCAATAGCAGGCCCCAAAGCTTTTGCGATGCGCCGCAAGCGCTGATCAAGGCAATCGTCCTCGATGAAATTAGCGGCAAAGAGCAGCGCTGCCCAGCACATAACGGTAAAGGCAATGTTCGACGCCTGCCATTCCCAGCGCATCTCCACTGGCGTTACCAGATGGAAAAACCCGGTGGCAAAGGCCGCCTGCACCAACATGGCTGAGACCATGACCAGATGCCAGATCACATAGCGTTCGGGCAGAACCGAATAGAAGGCGGTGTTGATCAGCAACGGCACCAACAGCATCCCGCAGATTGCCGCCATTGCTACGATCATGTGCAGTGTCCAGCCGCTGCCATTGGCCAGCGGATCAAGCCGCATTTCGCTCAACGTAGTCTTGCCCCAAGGTCGGACCACGCGCACGGCAATCTGTGCGGTATCCTGTGTAACGCCCGCCAAGGGGATCATCATGTATGGACCGGTCGCCAGATGCCGCACATCACCAGGCCAGTGCGAGGCCCATTGCTCGCCGCCCTTTCGATCAATCAGACCAATGTCGATGCGTTGGAAGTGTCCGGTGTGCGTCATGATGCTTTGCGGCAGCAACCGATCACCGCCTTCAGGCAGGTCAAACCGGATGAGCACAGCTTCGGTGTTCAACGTCCAGCCAGCACCCTTGCAGTGCCAGCGCGCAGGTTGTGCCGCTATCTCACGAAACAGCTCACGAGTGCTGGCTTCGGCGTGACAGATACGCTCCACTGGCACGATACCCGCCACAGCAGGAGTCGCTGCAAAGCCTGACGCCAGCAGCAGACAGAAAACCAGAAATCGCGCGAGCGCACCAGACATGCGCCCGCCATAGCCGGACAAGCTTATAGTCGCGTTAATGGCCCCGGCTGCCGATGGGCGGGAGGCGTTGTTTCCAAACGGCAAAACGCCCGAATAAGTATGGTCGCGCTCGTGCTTTCAGCTCAAGGCAAATCAGAGCACGTTGCCATCCTTGTCACGATAGATTTCGCGCCGACCGACATGATTGGCCGGGCCGACCAGCCCATCGGCTTCCATCCGTTCAATCCACTTGGAGGCGGTGTTGTAACCCACGCCCATCTGGCGCTGGATCCAGCTGGCGCTTGCCTTCTGGCTTTCAAACACCAGCTGGCACACCTGTCGGTACTTCCGGTCTTCGGGATTGTCCGATGCACTATCGATATCGTCAAATCCAAAGCCGCCATCCTCCGGCTCTTCGGTGACGGAATCAACGTAATCCGGGCTGCCCTGACTGCGCCAGTGATCGGCAACCTTTTCAACCTCTTCATCGCTCACGAACGGACCGTGGACGCGCTTGATCGGGTCGGTGTTGGGCTTGTAGAGCATATCGCCCTTGCCCAGCAGCTGCTCTGCACCCTGTTCGCCCAGAATGGTGCGGCTGTCGATCCGGCTGGTGACTGCAAAGCTGATGCGCGTGGGCAAGTTGGCCTTGATCACGCCGGTGATGACATCGACCGAAGGCCGCTGCGTGGCCATGATCAGGTGGATGCCCGCCGCGCGGCTCTTTTGCGAAAGGCGCTGGATCAGGACTTCGATTTCCTTGCCCACCGTCACCATCAGGTCGGCGAGCTCGTCGACGATCACCACGATCTGCGGCAGCACTTCGTAATCGAGCTGCTGTTCCTCGAACAATTCCTCGCCCGTATCGGGATCGAAGCCCACCTGAATGCGGCGGCCCAGCGGCTTGCCCTTGGCCTGCGCCGCCCGCACCTTGTCATTGAAGCCCGAGATGTTGCGCACGCCGATGGACGACATCTGCCGGTAGCGCCGCTCCATTTCCTCAACCGCCCACTTCAGCGCGCGCACGGCCTTGGACGGTTCGGTGACGACCGGGGACAGCAAGTGCGGAATGTCGTCGTAGGACTTCAGTTCAAGCACCTTGGGATCGACGAGGATCAAACGGCACTGAGCAGGCGTCAAACGATACAGAAGCGACAGCAGGATGCAGTTGAGCCCCACCGATTTGCCCGAACCGGTGGTGCCTGCCACCAGCAGGTGCGGCATGGTGGCAAGATCGGCAACGATGGGTTCGCCCGAAATGTCCTTGCCCAGAATGATCGGCAGCAAAGCCTTGGAACTGGCGAATTTCTCGCACGCGATAAGCTCGCGGAAGCTCACCATATCGCGGATCGCGTTGGGCAGTTCGATGCCCATCACCGTGCGGCCCGGAATAGCCGAGACGCGCGCCGAAATCGCGCTCATGTTGCGGGCGATATCATCAGCCAAGCCGATCACGCGGCTGGCTTTGATGCCCGGTGCTGGTTCCAGTTCGTACATCGTGACGACCGGACCGGTGCGCACGGCGGTGATTTCGCCCTTCACGTTGAAATCATCAAGCACGTTTTCGAGCAGGCGCGCGTTGCGTTCCAGCGCGAGTTTGTCGACCTTCTGGGTAGATCCGGCTGGCGCTTCTACCAGCAAGTCAATCGAGGGCAGTTCGTACTTGTCGAACAGATCCCCCTGCCGCGCCTTGGCTGGGGCTGCTGCGACAATCGGCGCGGTGGTGGGGTCGCTGATTTCAGTCGGCTTGCGCTGCGCAAGTGCATTGTCGACATCGATCTCTTCGGCTGCGGCGCGCACCTCCTTTTCGCGTCGCTCACGCTTGGGCGCAGGCGCGGGGAGCACATCATTGTCCACCGGTCGATCGCGTTGCGGTGTGCGGCGCAGAAATGGCGGGAGCGAGAGCATCCGGCCCCAGTCGAAGGCAAAAATCCGGCTGGCAATGGCCATACCACCTGCGAGGGCAGCAAGCCCGACTGGCAGCGTAAACCACAGTTTTGAGACCTGCGGAAACAGATCGGCGAGCGCCATAACTCCTGCAGCGCCAAGTAACCCGGCCATCCCGCCCGGCCCTGCTGGCAGGCGGCTTGCAGCCCCTGCACCCCACAGGGAAAGCGCAATGCCCAGCAGCGCCATGGCCAGGAACAGCAGCAACGTTGGCCGCCACCAGCGTGGCTCAGGCGCAAATTCTTCGTCCTCGTCAAAATCGATCAGATCGCCTTCACCGTCCCACAGACGCCGGGCAAAGACCCACAGGAGCGGCAGCAGCAACGCACCGGGAAGGCCAAAGAACAGGAGCACACGCTCAGCCGTCCAAGCCCCGGCAAGACCCATCCAGTTTTCCACCGGACTGCCCGAAGCTGTGCTGCCCGAAGGGTCGGTCTGGGTATAGCTGACCAGCGCCAGCGCCAGAAACAACATGGCCCCAGCCAGCACTGCACCACCGATCAGTTCAAAGCTGCGGCGCACCGAACGGCGCAACACGGCACGCCAGTCAGCGCTGCTCGTGCGTGCGGAAGGTCCTGCCCGGCTGGCCATGGTTATGCGTGTCCCTGTGCGTGGTCGGGGCTATAATGCGCCCGATGGGGACTCACCGTCAAGAATCCTTGCGGAAAATAACGGGAACATGGCTTTTGGTCTAAGCCAATCCGTCGATCGCCGCCCATCCTGCTACTGGGCCTGCCGAAGACAATCGCGCCGCGCGCTGACGAGTCATGCCGCCCAGTGCGATAACTGGCAGCGGTGATTGCCGCGCCAGCATCAGGAACCGCAGCGGTCCCAGCGCTCTACCCCCCGGATGGGAGCGGGTGGCAAAGACCGGCGACAATAGCACCGCATTAGCCCCGGCGCGCGCAGCCATGGCAATCTCGCGCAGCGAATGCGCCGTGGCCAGCCGCAAGCCAGCCCGGCCCGCCACTTCCTGCGCCGAGCCATATACGCCGCTACAATGCCAGTGTGCCGGAACCCGCGCACCGATGACCGACACGCCGTTGGCCCTTGCCAAGGTAGCCAAGCGGCGGAACCGTTTGCGCCTTTCCGCAACCGGCAGGTGATAATGCCGGAACACCAGCGCACTGCCGCGCGGCAGACGCCGAATTGCCCGTTCAAGGCCTGCGTCATTGCGCGCATCGCTCAGCAGCACACAACGCGGCACGGCTTGTCCTCTCATGCTCTGGCGCTTTCTCATCCTCGCGCTATAGCAGCGCGCCATGGAACAGGCAGTCCCTTCAGCTTCACTTGAGCAGCCCCCTTTGCAACAGGTGCAGGCCCGCATCGCCAAGGCCGCCCGCATTGCCGGACGCAAGGCGGAGGACGTGACGCTCATCGCCATCTCGAAGACCAAGCCGGCCGAGGCCATTCTGCCGCTGATCGCGCAAGGACAGCGCGTATTCGGCGAAAACCGCGTGCAGGAAGCGCAGGCCAAATGGCCCGCCATTCGCGCGGCACATCCCGATGTGTCGCTGCACCTCGTAGGGCAGCTTCAATCGAACAAGGCCGAAGATGCGATTGCCCTGTTCGATTGCATCCATTCACTTGACCGGCCCAGTCTGGTGACGGCGCTGGGCAAGGCGCAGGAGCGGATTGGGCGTAAAGTGCCATGCTTCGTGCAAGTCAATATCGGTGCGGAAGAGCAGAAAGGTGGCTGCGCCGTGGCCGATCTGCCCGCCCTGCTCGATCAGGCTCGGAGTGCCGGAATTGAAGTGATCGGCCTAATGTGCGTTCCGCCTGCAGGCATCGAAGCCGCGCCGTTCTTTGCCCTGCTGGACAAGCTGGCCGATGACAATCGGCTGTCGTGCCTGTCCATGGGCATGAGCGAAGACTGCGAAGTGGCCGTGCAACTGGGTGCAACCCACGTGCGCGTGGGTTCAGCCCTGTTTGGAAACCGCTGACAAGGCAGCAAACTTATCCTTAACAGCGAGCGCTTTGGCCAAGCGTCATCATACGGTTCCCGGCTTTAACCAATTCTACCCGCCGTGCAGGTCTACAATGGCATGACCCGGGAGAATACGCCGCATGGCAACTTTGTCGCCACATGAGCAGCGCAGGCTGCTTGCCGATGATCGCATGCTGGACCGTGCCCATATCGGCGCGATGACGGCGCAAGCGGTCGTGCTGGCGGCTGTCCTGCTATCGCTGGTCGCCACCGAACATCTGCGTGACCACTTGGCAGTGATTGCCACGGGCGGGATGGTCAGCGTTTTTGCGCTGCAAATGGTGTTGCGGCGCGTGGCTGTATCGATCCGGCAACGACAGCAGGCGCAGTTCCGCCAGACCCGCGATTCCCGCGAACAGATTCAGGAACTGTTCGCGATGACCGATATGCTGCAGGCCGCCGAAACGTATGACGATGCCGGTGCCGTGCTGATGGCCACCGCCCGGAGATTGCTGCCGGGATATGGCGCGGCGCTTTATGTGTTCAACAATTCGCGCGATCGGCTGGACCTTGCCCGAGCATGGGACATGCCCGAAGGGTACGTCACCCACGAAATGCTCTCACCCTCAAACTGCTGGGCGCTGAAGCGCGGCAAGCCACACATCAACGCGCCGGGCGACGGAACGCTATGCTGCGCGCACCATGCATCGCAAATCGCCAATGTGGAATTGCCGATGATGGCCTGCGGGCAGTTACACGGGTTGCTGATCATTACCCACCCGCAAACCGATGGCGCATTTGATCGGCTGAAGGATATGCGCCGGCTGGGCCGCGCCTTGGCGGACTCCATGTCGCTGGCGCTTTCGAACATTGCCCTGCGCGAGAAATTGCGGACGCAATCGCTGCGCGATCCGCTGACCGGACTCTATAACCGCCGCTATATGGAAGATGCGCTGGAGCGCTTTGTCTCGCTAGGATCACGAACCGGAGCAAGCACGGCGGTGATCATGCTCGATCTTGATAACTTCAAGAAGCTGAACGACGAACACGGCCATGCCAAGGGCGATGCCGTGCTGCGCGATGTGGCGGCGCAGATCGTTGGCGCGCTGCGCCCGACCGACGTGGTGTGCCGGTATGGTGGTGAGGAACTGGTGGCGATCCTGCCGGACTGTTCGTTTGAAGATGCCATGGAAAAGGCCGAAGTGCTGCGCGAACGCATCGAAGCGCTGTCTGCAAGCCATGAATGCACGATCACGGCGTCTTTGGGCCTTGCCACGGTTCCGGAAACAGCGACATCGGCAACCGACATTCTCCCCATTGCTGACACAGCACTTTATGCGGCGAAGAAGGCCGGAAAGAATCGCGTGATGGCATCGGACAAGCGGGCCGGGCGGGAAGCGCCGCGACTGGCAGCGATCAAGGCCAAGGCCAACTGAAACTAGCGCCTCCGGGCAGGGCTTGCCCCCGCCCGGAAGCTGATTGCATCAGAAGTTGGCGTTGATTTCCACGCCCAGCACGCGCCCGCGCGCCAAGGGCGAGAACGTGCCGACAGCAGGATTCTCGCTGAAGGGTCGGTTCACACCCGTGGAGAGCGGCCCACCGAACACCGGAATCTGCGCCGTGCCGCTGCCAATCTGCGTATCGCCGCCATGTTGCACCTGATCGAGCAGGTTGCGACCATAGATCGTGAAGGTCAGCCCGCCGGTATTGTAGCTGATCGAGGCATCGAGGTTATCGGCCGAGGCGATCCAGCCGAAGTTGTTGTCGGTATAGGCAAACCGATCACGGAACTGCCAGTTGGCGCGCGCCATGATGCTCGAATCCTTGCCAGTGGCAAAATCAAGCACGGCACCGGCACCGTAAGTCCACTTGGGCAAGCGCGGCAGCGCCAGCCTGCGGTCCGCATCGTTGACCACACCATCGCTGGACAGATCGAACAGCACCTTGCGATAGCGCCCGTTGATGTAGCCGAAGTTGGCGGTCAGCAGCAGGTTCTTGCTCACGGCAAAGCGACCTTCGCCTTCGATCCCGTCGATGCGCGCATCTGCGGTGTTGAAGATCGATTGCGCAACGCCCGCTGCCGAACCTTCGTTCACTTCACGCTGCATGTTGCCCACATCGGTACGGAACGCAGCGAGGTTCAGCGTCAGCTTGCGATCAGGGGTGCGGTATTTGACGCCAAGTTCGTAGCTGTCGACCTGCTCTTCATCGAAGGCATATTGCGGGTTCGGGCCACCGACGCCTGCCAGCAGTTCGAACGCGCGGGCGTTGGTGATGCGGAAGTTGTAGCCGCC
>JBEQBV010000066.1:0-15531 GCA_041639635.1 Novosphingobium sp. | reverse complement strand
CAACAACGAGCGGCACTGTGAACAAGGACCAGCGCAGCAGGCTGGCACGAATTTGGCCGGAAGAAGCGAGGTAGTTCATGTCACCCGTTGGTTATGCGCCTGTTCAACATCGTTAGGCGCGATTCGCCGCCGATATTGGCGGGGAGCAGCGTCCTGCGCAATGCAGGTTCAATCCTCTTGCAATCCCGGATGGAGATAATTGCGGGGGAAAACTCAGCCTCGGTCCGCACAAATCAGGAATTCGACATTGCCTTCAGGCCCGGTGATGGGACTTTGCACGATGCCCCGGACGGTCCAACCGCTTGTTTCAAGCCAAAGACGAACGTCTTCACACACGCGGCTGTGCAGAGCCGGATCTCTCACCACGCCACCCTTGCCAACCTCAGCCTTGCCGACCTCGAACTGCGGCTTGATCAGCGCAACCAGCGTCGTCGGCCGGGCCGCCATTGCCAATGGCACTTCCAGCACCTTGTGCAATGCGATGAAACTGGCATCACAGACCACCCATCTGGCCGGACGATTGATATGCGCCGAGGTGAGAATACGCGCACTCGTCTGTTCGAGCACAGTTACCCGCGAGTCCTGCCGTAATTTCCACGCAAGTTGGTTCGTGCCTGAATCGACTGCAAACACATGCTCCGCCCCACCCTGCAGCAACACGTCGGTAAAGCCTCCGGTGGAACTGCCGATATCCATCGCGGTAACGCCAGCAGGATCAAGTCCGAAATGCTCGATCGCATGCGCCAGCTTGATCCCGCCGCGCGAAACCCACGGGTGATCGCGTCCGCGCACGTCCAGTGGTGCCTCCAAAGGCAGCGGTTGCCCGGCCTTGGCAATCTTCGTCTCACCGCTGAAGACCAGCCCCGCAAGGATCAGTGCCTGCGCGCGGGCGCGGCTTTCAACAAGGCCGCGTTCGACCAGCAACTGATCGGCGCGGATTTTGTGTTTTGGGGAATGGGTTGAGGTCACGCTGCATCCCTTCCATACCTGCGCAATGAAAATCAATCGCGCACCACGCCCCACCCCGCTTTTTTCGGCCCGAGCCTTGTCCGGTACCTTCGCCTTGTTGGCCAGCGCGTGCAGCGCTCCGCAAGTCGTACCACCACCGGCTCCGCCGCCCGAATCCCGGCCTACGCCGCCTCCACCCGTCATTCCTCAGTCACCAACGATCAAGGACTGGCGCGATGCACCGCAGACCCCCGGTGATTGGCGTTATGAAAACGGTGCAGCACAATTTGGCACGACAGCATCGACGTTGTTTGCGATGCGATGCAACAAAGCGAGCCGCACGATCAGCTTGATCCGCACCGGTAACGCAGCAGAAGACCTGCCAATGACGGTCTCTACCACCAGCGAAACCCGTGCACTTCTGGCCACGCCGCAAGGCACAACCCAACTGTTGGTCACATTGCCCGCCAATGATCGCCTGCTTGACGCGATGGCCTTCAGCCGAGGGCGCTTTGCAGTGGAGGTAAACGGTTTACCGACGCTCTACCTGCCAGCATGGCCAGAGGTGGCGCGTGTAGTTGAGGATTGTCGGAGATAGTCTCTACAGGGACCGTCCGTTTCGCACCTGCGAAGGCAAGCATACTGACGCCAAAATAATTTCATGCAAGACTTGTGGTTTGTCATCAGATGAATCACATTCGACACAAGTCAGCAGGCAAACGCACCTGCGGCCCAGCAACCTGAAAGGGTTGCGATTTGGCTCAACAGCGCGAAAGGAGGTGATCCGATGTCTCATGGTTCAGCACAGAGGTCGGTACAGTCCCGCGCGAGGCATTATCGCTGAATTTCGATTAAGCGATAGAGGCTTCGTGGGCGGCACTTCCGGCCGCTGACCATGCGAAGGGCCGCTTCGGATTGACCGACGCGGCCCTTCACATTTATTACATAACGCTTGCGTTTCGCGCAACAATAGTTCACGGCGCTGCATCTTCGATTCTAGCGCAAGGACTGCCCGATGGCGACTATCGCCGATACCAGCATGACATTCACCCATCATCCGCACCCTTTCCCGGTTGCTGCGGATGTGCGGGCGCAAGTGCTGGCCAACCCGGGCTTTGGCGCTGCCTTTACCGACCATATGGTCGAGATCGACTACGCCGAAGGGAAAGGTTGGCACGACGCCCGCGTCATTCCCTATGGCCCGATCGCGCTCGATCCTGCGGCTGCCGTGCTGCATTATGCGCAGGAAATCTTCGAAGGGCTGAAGGCCTATCGCCTGTCCGATGGCGGCATCGCGCTGTTCCGGCCAGATGCCAATGCCCAGCGCTTCAACGCCTCGGCCCGCCGCCTCGCCATGCCCGAACTGCCCGAAGACTTGTTCATCGAAGCCGTGCGCCAGCAGGTGCTGATCGACAAGGACTGGTTCCCCACGGTCGAGGGCGGCTCGATGTATCTGCGCCCCTTCATGTTCGCCAGCGAGGCCTTCCTCGGTGTGCGCCCGGCCAAGCAGTACAAGTTCATGGTCATCGCCAGCCCGGCGGGGAACTATTTCAAATCGGGCGCTCCGGCGGTTTCGATCTGGGTTTCGGACTACACCCGCGCCGCGCCGGGCGGCACAGGCGCGGCCAAGTGCGGCGGGAACTATGCCGCCAGCCTCGTTCCCACGGCAGAAGCCTTTTCACGCGGGCACGATCAGGTGCTGTTCCTCGATGCCGCCGAACACAAGTGGGTCGAGGAACTGGGCGGGATGAACCTGTTCTTCGTGTTCGATGATGGCTCGATTCTCACGCCCGAACTCACCGGCACGATCCTGCCTGGCATCACCCGCTCCAGCCTGCTGACGCTCGCCGCCGAAGAGGGGCTGACCGTGCGCGAAGGCCGCTACAGCCTTGACCAGTGGCAGGCCGATGCCGCCTCGGGGCGCTTGCTCGAAACTTTCGCTTGCGGCACGGCGGCAGTGGTCACCCCGGTGGGCAAGGTTGCCAGCCAGACGGGCGAATTTGCCATCGGATCGGGCGGCCCCGGCCAGCTGACGCAAAGCTTGCGCGCCAAGCTCGTCGGCATCCAGCGCGGTGAGATTGCCGACACGCATGGCTGGGTAAAGCGCATCGCCTGATCTTCAGATGCTCCGCTCGTCCTGAGCCTGTCGAAGGACGCTGGCACCACGCCAGATGCTTCGACAAGCTCAGCATGAGCGGTACGGTTAATGCAGCGCGCACTTTGGGCGGTTCATGCGGTTGCCTTGCCGCGCACGTCATGGCATCGCTGCGCCCATGTTAAACGCTCGGTTAGCGCGTCTACGGAGTCACAGCACATGAGCATTTCCTTCGAAGGCCGCGTGGCCATCGTCACTGGCGCAGGCGGCGGACTTGGCCGGGCCTATGCGCTCGAACTGGCGAAGCGCGGCGCAAAAGTGGTGGTCAACGACCTCGGCGGATCGCGCGATGGCACCGGCCATTCGGACGCAGCACTGAAAGTGGTCGAGGAAATCGAGGCCGCTGGTGGCGAGGCGATGCCGAACGGCGGCTCGGTCAGCGAGTACGAACAAATGGTCGAGATGGTCGCCCGCGCAAAGGAACGCTGGGGCGGCGTCCACGTGCTGATCAACAACGCCGGCATCCTGCGCGACAAGAGCTTCACCAAGATGGACCCCGCCGATTTCGAAACGGTGGTCAAAGTCCACCTGATCGGCTCTGCCTTCGCCACCAAGGCCTGCTGGGATCTGATGCGCGAACAGAACTACGGCCGCATCCTGATGACCGCCTCGTCCAGCGGCCTGTTCGGCAACTTCGGCCAGGCCAACTATGGCGCGGCCAAGCTGGGCGTTGCTGGCCTTGCCAAGACACTCTACCTCGAAGGCGCGAAGAACAACATCAAAGTCAACACCCTCGCCCCCGTCGCGGCCACGCGCATGACCGAGGACATCTTCCCCGAAGAAGCGTTCAAGCTTTTCAACCCCGAGAGCGTCGTCCCCGCCGCGCTGTTCCTCGTCTCCGAAGACGCCCCCACCAACGCCATCGTCGGCGCAGGCGCAGGCGGCTATCACTCGGCTTGGGTCACGATGAACAAGGGCGTGTTGCTGCCGCCTGCAGACCAAACCGTCGAAGGCTTCGCCGCGAACTGGGACAAGATCAGCGACCGCGCCGACGACTTCGTGCCGCGTTCTGGGCCGGAACAGGCGCAGGTGATCATCGGCCAGTTGCAGGCGGCGATGAAGGGGTGAGGCGGCCTGTATTCACAGAGCGCATCACTATGAGTAACCGCCGCCCCGGACTTGATCCGGGGCTGGGCGCCCTTTTCAACCTCGCCGGTGCATGAAGCGTCCGAAAAGAAAAGCTGGGTCCCGGATCAAGTCCGGGACGACGGTGTGGGTGGGCTAAAGGTTAAGTCACCCCATCCGCAACACCACCACAATCCCGCCCTCAGGCACCTGCCCCCCCGCCAGCACCCGAACCGCATCGGCCCGCGCGCGCGACAGCACTTCCAGCGCTACGCCAGCATCATGAACCACTACATCCGCCTGCCCGAGCAACCGCGCGGCACGCAAGGTCAGATCTTCAGGGTCGTTGGACGTCAGCACGATTTCAAACCGCCCGGACTGACCCTCCGCGCCCGATGCCAGCCAATCCTGCACGCCCCATTCGCTCCCGGCACGGAATAGGTCCAACTCCCCGCCCTCGTCCAGCGCCGCATCCAGCGCACGCCGACGATCCGCCACAGACGCCCACCGCGACCGCATCCCCTCGCGCGCCTCTTCCAGCGCCCGAGCGAGAGCGCCCAGCCCTTGCGGTAGCAACCGCTCCAGCCGCAGCCGCAGGATCTTCGCCAATCCCGCCGAAGCCCCGCCCGTGCCCACCGCGATCAGCACCGGATCACGGTCCAGAATCGAAGGCGTGGTAAAGTCGCAAAGTTCGGGCCGGTCGACCACGTTCACCAGCAGCCCTGCACAGCGCAGCCGGATCGCATCGCCCTGCGCCATGTCGGGATTGTCGTGCGCGATGAAGGCCAGCCGCGCACCATCGTCGATTCCGGCGTTGATCTCGCGGTAGATCACCCCGCCTGCGCGCTCGATCAGGCGCTGCTTGGCGGCGGCGGCATCCCCCTCGCCCAGCAGGATCACCGGCTGGCCCGCAATGCGGTGGAACAGGGGGAGGCTGTGCAGGGTCATGAGGTTGCAATCGCGGTTTGCGCCAGCGTCCTTCGACAGGCTCAGGACGAGCGGAGGTGGGTTCTCGAATCTCCTACCCGCTCATGCTGAGCTTGTCGAAGCATCCAGCGCCAAGCCAGCGTCCTTCGACAAGCTCAGGACGAGCGGATCATGAAGCACACTTCCGTCTCAAACCCGCTCATGCTGAGCTTGTCGAAGCATGCACGCACGACCTGCCCGTTCAGGCAAGCCAATCCGGCACGCGCTCTGCCGCCAAAATCGTGGCCGGTTCGATCCGGTCGGCCACCACAGCCCACTTGTCGCCATCCACCATCACTTCGGGCACCAAGGGCCGCGAGTTATACGTGTTGGCCATCGTCGCGCCATAAGCGCCCGCAGTGCGGAACACCGCCAAATCGCCGCGCTCGACCGTGTCGATGGTACGCGCCATCGCAAACGTGTCCGAACTTTCGCAGATCGGGCCGACGATGTTGGCCGTGAACGTCTCACCCTTCGGCTCCACCGCCACGAAATCGTGCCAGGCATCGTAAAGCGCAGGCCGCGCCAGATCGTTCATCGCGGCATCGACCACCACCCACGGATGCCCGGCCCCTTCCTTCACGCGGATCACTTCCGTCACCAGCACGCCGGTGTTTCCTGTAATCACGCGGCCCGGCTCGAACATCAGCGTCACGCCCCAGTTGCCGGTCACGCGCGCGACCATTGCGGCGTATTCCTCGGGCTGCGGGAACACTTCGCCCGCCTTGTAGGGCACGCCGATCCCACCGCCGAGGTCCATATGCGTAACGGTATGCCCCGCCGCACGGATCTCTTCCATCAGCCCGCCCACCTTGGTGAAGGCGGCTTCCAGCGGCTCAAGCTTCGAAAGCTGGCTGCCGATGTGAAGCGTCAGCCCGCGCATATCCAGCCCCGGCGTCTCCGCCAGCCGCGCATAGATCGCCGCTGCCCGGTCAAACGGAACGCCGAACTTGTTCTCGGCCTTGCCCGTGGAGATCTTGCCGTGCGTTCCGGCGTCAACATCCGGGTTCACGCGCAGCGCGGCAGCGGCCACCTTGCCCATCGACGCGGCAATCTCGGCCAGTTCCAGCCCTTCTTCCTCGCTTTCGAGGTTGAACTGCCCGATCCCGGCCTCGATCCCACGGCGCATTTCAGCAGCCGTCTTGCCCACGCCCGAAAACACGATGCCATCCGGCTCCATGCCAGCGGCCAGCGCGCGTTCCATCTCGCCGCCAGACACCACGTCTGCGCCATAGCCCTCTGCCGCCAGCACTTTCAGCACCGACAGGTTGGGATTGGACTTCACGGCAAAGGCGATCTTCGCATTGCGCAGGATGCCCAGCGCATCGCGGAACACGCGAGCATGGCGCGTCAGCGTGGCGCGTGAATAGACATAGACGGGCGTGCCCACTTCCGCCGCAATCACCGGCAAGGGCACGTTTTCGGCGTGCAGCACGCCGTTCTTCAGTTCAAAATGGTCCATCGGAAAAACTCAGCCTTCGGGTGGCAGATCAAAAGGATCGTCTTCACGATCCTGCGAGCGGCGACGCGGCTCGACATTGCGCGCAGGGGCTGCCTGCGCGGGAGGTTTGAGCAGATCATCCGCGCCCGGCTGCACTTCGCGGCCATAGGGGATCGGCGGCGGCGTCTGATCCGGTGCCAGCTTCAGCTCGGCCCGGTTGCCACAGGCCCCCAGCGCCAGCGCGCCCGCAACCGTCAGCAATGATGTGCGCAAAACGCTCAAGCCGATTCCTCCAGCCCCAGCGCCCCACGCGCTTCGGCCACGCGCTTCCTTACCTCGTCCGGCGCGGTTCCGCCATGGCTGCAACGCGCCGCCACGCTCGCTTCGACCGAAAGCGCGGCATAGACGCGATCATCAATGCGCGCGTCGATGCCCTTGAGGTCGTCAATCGAAAGCTGATCGAGCGCGATGCCCCGCGATTCCGCCAGCTTCACCGCGCTGCCGGTGATGTGGTGCGCCTCGCGGAACGGAATGTTGGCCTGCCGCACCAGCCAGTCGGCAAGGTCAGTCGCTGTGGCATAGCCCAGTTCGGCAGCAGCCCGCATCCGGTCAGTACGGAACTTCGCTTCGGCCACCATCCCGGTCATCGCGGCGATAGACAGAGCGAGCAGGCTGGCGGCTTCGAAGACCGGCGGCTTGTCGTCCTGCATGTCCTTCGAATAGGCCAGCGGCAGGCCCTTCATCGTGATCATCAGCGCGGTCAGGCACCCCACGATCCGGCCTGAATGCCCGCGCACCAGTTCGGCGGCGTCGGGGTTCTTCTTCTGCGGCATGATGCTGCTGCCGGTCGAAAGACTGTCGGGCAGCGTCACGAAGCCGAAAGGCTGGCTCGCCCAGATGATGAACTCCTCGGCCAGCCGCGAAAGGTGCAGCGAGCACTGCGCCGCCGCCATCAGGTAATCCAGCGCGAAATCGCGGTCGGACACCGAATCAAGGCTGTTGTCGGTCGGCCCGTCAAAGCCGAGCGCCTCTGCCGTGCGGAAGCGATCAATCGGAAAGCCGGTGCCCGCCAGCGCCGCCGCACCCAACGGACTGCGGTTCATCCGCACCCGTGCATCGGCAAAGCGCGAACGGTCGCGCCCGATCATCTCGTAATAGGCCATCAGATGATGCCCCAGCGTCACCGGCTGCGCGGTTTGCAGGTGCGTGAACCCCGGCATGATCGACGCGGCATGTTCACCCGCGCGGCCCACCAGCGCCACTTGCAACTGCTTCAGCCCAAGCTCCGCCTGATCCATTGCATCGCGCACCCACAGGCGGAAATCGGTCGCCACCTGATCGTTGCGGCTGCGCGCGGTGTGCAGGCGCCCCGCCGCAGGGCCGATCAATTCGGCAAGGCGGCTTTCGGTGGTCATGTGGATGTCTTCGAGGTCCCAGTTTTCGGGCACCCCGTTGGCTTCATATTCGGCGGCGACTTGATCCAGCCCGCCTGCAATCAGCGCGGCATCCTCAGCCGAAACGATGCCTTGTGTGCCCAGCATGTCCACATGGGCCTTTGACGCGGCGATATCTTGCCGCCACAGCGCCTTGTCGAAGGGAATCGAGGCGTTAATCTCGCGCATGATTGCTGAAGGGCCGCCTGCGAAGCGCCCGCCCCACATCTGGTTGGAGCCTGAATTGCCGCTCATATCCGTCCGTTCGCCCCAAATGGTGGTCTTGGTCGCAGCGCTTGCCGCAGCGGGGTGCGATAAGCAACCCGCGCTCGACTCGCAACCGCAGAGCAGCGTGACGCCAGCGGAATCTGCGCCGAAGAATGAATTCAACGGCACACTCGACATCACCAACCGCGGCAAGGCCATGCCCGATTTCACCGTGACCGACCCATCGGGCAAGGCGCTCAAGCTGACCGACCTCAAAGGCACACCGGTTCTCTTGAACGTCTGGGCCACATGGTGCGGCCCGTGCAAACTGGAAATGCCGCAATTGGACAAGCTGGCCGCAGACAATGCGGGCAAGCTTCGCGTCCTCACGGTATCACAGGACATCGACGGCGCAGCCAAAGTCGCGCCCTACTATGCCGAAAACAAGTTCGCGAAGCTGGAGCCTTGGCTCGATCCTGAAAACAACGTCGGCTTCTTCTACGAAACCGGCATGCTCCCCACGACCGTGCTCTATGATGCGCAGGGCAAGGAAGTGTGGCGCATGATCGGCGCGCACGATTGGTCGGGGCCTCGGACGGCCGCGATGCTGGCGGAGACTTTGGGGAAGTAGTTCAAACATCGTTTGACAAACCCTACCATGCCGCTAGGGCCGTCGACGGGCCACGCGGTCCCAACGCCGCGCGTGCTCTCTGTAAGGAGAGACTACATGACTGTTGCTGTACCGGCTCGCAAGCCTGCGCGCCCTTTCTTCTCGTCCGGTCCCTGCGCCAAGCCGCCCGGATACTCCCCCGAAAAACTCGCTACCGAATCGCTGGGCCGGTCACACCGTGCCAAGATCGGCAAAGCGCGCCTTCAGTACAGCATCGATCTGATGCGCGAAGTGCTGCAGCTGCCCGATACGCACCGCATCGGCATCGTTCCGGGGTCCGATACCGGCGCTTTCGAAATGGCGATGTGGACGATGCTGGGCGCCCGCCCCGTCACCGCGCTGGCATGGGAATCGTTTGGTGAGGGTTGGGTCACTGATGCGGTCAAGCAGCTCAAGATCGATCCCACCGTCATGCGCGCCGATTATGGCCAGATCCCCGATCTGAACGCCATCGACTGGAGCAACGACGTGCTGTTCACCTGGAACGGCACCACCTCTGGCGTGCGCGTTCCGAACGCTGATTTCATCCCGGCGGACCGTGAAGGCCTGTCCTTTGCAGACTCCACTTCGGCAGTCTTCGCCTACGACATCGACTGGTCGAAGATCGACGTTGCCACCTTCTCCTGGCAGAAGGTCCTTGGCGGCGAGGGTGGCCACGGCGTACTGATCCTCGGCCCCCGCGCGGTCGAACGGCTTGAAACCTACACCCCTGCATGGCCGCTGCCCAAGGTGTTCCGCCTTGTTTCCAAGGGCAAGCTTGCCGAAGGCGTGTTCAAGGGCGAGACGATCAACACCCCCTCGATGCTCGCCGTCGAAGACGCGATCTTTGCGCTCGAATGGGCCAAAAGCCTAGGCGGTCTTGAAGGTCTGAAGGCCCGCAGCGATGCGAATGCCGCAGCGCTCGACAAGATCGTGGAAGAACGCTCATGGCTCTCGCACTTGTGCGCCGATGAAGCGACCCGGTCGAAGACCTCGGTCTGCCTCTCGGTCGAAGGCGCGGATGCTGACTTCATCAAGAAGTTCGCAGCCCTCCTCGAAAAGCAGGGCGCAGCCTACGACATCGCCGGATACCGCGATGCCCCGGCTGGCCTGCGCATCTGGTGCGGCGCAACCGTCAACGCCGAGGACATCGAAGCTCTCGGCCCGTGGCTCGACTGGGCCTACGCGACGGTTCAGGCCGAGCTGGCTGCCGCCTGAGCAATAGCAGGCCGCGCCCCCGCGAAGGCGGGGGCCTCCCTCGGCCTGACACAACCTTCCTGTAACAACACCAAGGTCCCCGCCTTCGCGGGGACGCATGGATCGGATCCAAAAATGACCAAGCCCAAAGTCCTCATTTCCGACAAGATGGACCCCAATGCCGCCCGCATTTTCACCGAGATGGGCTGCGACGTCGACGTGATCACTGGCGAGACGCCCGAACAACTGATCGCCCGCATCGGCGAATACGATGGCCTCGCCATCCGTTCCTCGACCAAGGTGACCAAGGCGATCCTCGATGCCGCCACCAACCTGAAGGTCATCGGCCGCGCCGGGATCGGCGTGGACAACGTCGACATTCCCTATGCCTCGGGCAAGGGCGTGGTGGTGATGAACACCCCGTTCGGCAACTCGATCACCACTGCCGAACACGCCATCGCCATGATGTTCGCCCTCGCCCGCCAGATCCCCGAAGCCAACGCGCAGACGCAGGCGGGCCTGTGGCCCAAGAACGGCTTCATGGGCATCGAAGTGACCGGCAAGACGCTGGGCCTGATCGGCGCGGGCAACATCGGCTCGATCGTGGCCAGCCGCGCGCTGGGCCTCAAGATGAAGGTCGTTGCTTTCGATCCGTTCCTCACGCCCGAACGCGCGGTGGAGATGGGCGTGGAAAAGGCCGATCTCGATACGCTGCTGGGCAAGGCCGATTTCATCACGCTGCACACCCCGCTGACTGACCAGACCCGCAACATCCTGTCGGCGGAAAACATCGCCAAGTGCAAGAAGGGCGTGCGCATCATCAACTGCGCACGTGGCGGGCTGATCGATGAAGCAGCGTTGAAGGCCGCACTCGATTCGGGCCAGGTCGCAGGCGCCGCGCTCGACGTGTTCGAAACCGAACCGGCCAAGGAATCGCCGCTGTTCGGCACGCCGAACTTCATCTGCACCCCGCACTTGGGTGCCAGCACCACCGAAGCGCAGGTCAATGTCGCCCTTCAGGTGGCGGAACAGATGGCCGATTTCCTCGTCAACGGCGGCGTCACCAACGCGCTCAACATGCCCTCGCTCACGGCGGAAGAAGCGCCGAAGCTCAAGCCCTACATGGCGCTGGCGGAAAAGCTGGGCAAGCTGGTCGGCCAGCTGGCGCACGACAACCTGACCAAGATCGCCATCGAGGTTGAAGGTGCCGCAGCCCAGCTCAACCAGAAGCCGATCACCGCTGCCGTGCTGGCTGGCCTGATGAGCCAGTATTCGCAGGCCGTGAACATGGTCAATGCGCCGTTCCTCGCCAAAGAGCGCGGGCTGGACGTGCGCGAAGTGCGCCATGATCGCGAAGGCGAATACCGCACGCTGGTGCGCGTCACCGTAAGCACGTCGCAGGGCGAACGCTCGGTAGCAGGCACGCTGTTCGGCAACGGCCAGCCGCGCCTCGTCGAGATCTTCGGCATCGGCATCGAAGCCGATCTCGATGGCGACATGCTCTACATCGTCAACTCCGACGCGCCGGGCTTCATCGGCCGCATCGGTACGCTGCTGGGTGAAAACAGCATCAACATCGGCACCTTCCACTTGGGCCGCCGCGAAGCCGGTGGCGAAGCGGTGCTGCTGCTCTCGCTCGACAACCCGGTCCCAGCCGAGGTGCTCAAGCAGGCCAGCGAGTTGCAGGGCGTGCGCACGGTAAAGGCGCTGAAGTTCGTCTGACCTTCAGCGAAGTCTGAAACAAGGGGCGGGTGCAGCAATGCGCCCGCCTTTTTTCCTTCCTCTACCGTCACCCTGAACTCGTTTCAGGGTCCATCTCTCGCATGAAGCGGCGGCTAGTTAGGCAAAATGGATCCTGAGCCGCAGGCCAGCGAAGCTAAACAAGTTCAGGATGACGGTATAGGTGAACTCACACCCCTTCATCGACACGCCGCCAAGTTCAAGCTAAGCGCGCAACCCATGACCGACCTCGATTCCAGCCTCCTGCCCGAAGGCCTCGAAGACCGCCTGCCCCGCGAAGCGGCGACCACCACGCGCGTGATGCGCAGCCTTCAGGACGTGATGCACGGCCACGGCTATGACCGTGTGCTGCCGCCAATGATCGAGTTCGAAAAGAGCCTCGCCACGCGCATGGCGGGCATTCAATCTCGCCGCATGTTCCGCTTCACCGATCCGTCCAGCTTGCGGATGATGGGCCTGCGGTCAGACCACACCCCGCAGATCGGCCGCATCGCGCAAACCCGCCTTGCCGAAGCCGCGCGCCCCTTGCGTTTGATGTATGCAGGGCAGGTCCTGTCGATCAAGAGCGACGGCTTGAACCCCGCGCGCGAAAAGCTGCAATGCGGTGCCGAACTGATCGGCGCAGACAATGTCGCCGCCGCCACAGAGATCGTCTCCATCGCCGTCGAAGCCCTGCAAACCGCAGGCGCGCGCGGCGTCAGCGTCGATTTCACCCTGCCCGATCTGGTCGATACGCTGGCCGCCAGGGCCTTCCCGCTCGAACCCGCCCAGATCGAAGCCGTGCGCCGCGAACTCGATACCAAGGACGCAGGCGGCCTGCGCGATGTCGGCGGCGAAGCCTACGTCCCCCTGCTCTACGCCACCGGCGAATTCGACAGCGCCATCGAGAAACTGGCCGCCATCGATGCAGGCGGCGCCTTGGCCAGCCGCATCGCCGCGCTCAAGCAAATTGCCGCCAGCCTGAACGGCGCGGCGCGGTTGACGCTGGACCCCAGCGAGCGCCACGGCTTCGAATACCAGACCTGGTTCGGCTTCACCCTCTACGCCGAAGGCGCGCGCGGCCCGGTGGGACGCGGCGGCACCTACCGCATCGCGGGCAACGGTCAGGACGAACCAGCCACCGGCTTCTCGCTCTACCCCGACGCCCTGATCGACCTGCTCTCCACCAGCGAACCCGCCGAAGACCGCGTGTTCCTGCCGCTCGGCCACAACCGCGATGAGGCGGCACGGTTGCGCTCGATCGGCTGGCGCACGGTAGCGGCGTTAAGCGATGCGGATAGCGCGCAGGCGCTGGGTTGCACGCATATGCTGGGGACTGGCGGGCCGGAGAAGGTTTGAGAAGAACGAACGGCAGCTTTTGCGTCATTCTCCACTGGAAGCCGCCATTCCGGAAACGACCCCATTGCGGACATTAGAATGGCAAGGCTGACAGGGCGGGCAATCGCAAGGCGGCGCGATGGGCTCCAATCAGTGAGCGCACCTCATTGCAAAAGTTTTCTGTCTCAACTCCAATCGCTGAGATGCGCTTGGTCGCCAGTGCCAAGGCGGAATCGGGCGATGCAAATCCGTTTGCTACGCGTGCCAACATCTCGTTGGCATCGTCGTGGAAGCCAGCCAAACCTGCAGCAACAGCGGCATGATAGGCCCCCCATCCACTATCGGAACCTTCGCGAACTTTGCTCAGAAGAAGCCTTGCTGTTTCAGGCAGAGAAACGAACATTTGAGCCAGCCGAAGCGATTCATTTGCAGCGCGCTCGGCCAAGGCAGCGACGGCTACTGAAAACTGTGCATCTGACCCGTATTCCACATACCCATCAATTCGGCCCCCAAAGTCAAAGCTCAGATGCTCTTGATCTGACCATAGCCAATGTGCTGCCACATTGAGGTAACTTCCTTTGCTCCATGAACTCGGCTGAAATTCGACCACAGCGGCCCACCAACTATGGTCTGCTATCCATGTCCGAGATCGCTCTTTGCGAACGAAGCCAAGCGGACCCAGCGACAACTTCGCGGCGCTAGCGACGATTTTGTTATGGGTCTCTGCCATCTACCAATTTTGGCAACAATTCAGCACCTGCGCAATGTCCGCTCACCACCCAGTTCCTGCTTTTCAAACAAAAACGTCACATACCCAAAACCCGTCGTCCCGGACTTGATCCGGGACTTGGCTTTTCTTCGCCAGCGCAGGGCCGCGAGGAGAAGCCAAGCCCCGTGTCAAGCACGGGGCGACGGGCAGAGTGTTGAATGATGCAAAGGAGGCAGAGGCTTTTTGCGCAAAGATGCAACAAAGCCATGAACTTGCGGCACGTCTGAATTTCGACGACTTTCAGCAATTCAGGTTCGTGTCGAGCAAAGTCGAAGAAAACAGCACAAACCGCTGTCCTACACGCCGTCAAATCCCTACCGTCCATCCCGCTCCTTGAACCGTTCAAGCCCCCCGGCAAAGCCCAGCAAAACGCAGCGCATTTCCACTGCGGGCGCGGGGCCACACGCCCCCGAAAAGCCGCCCCACCGGCCCTCCGGTTTTTTCTCCAGGACAGTGTAAACTGTGTAAACCTGTTCAGATCAGACCGAGCCTACCTGAACAAATCCCGGCATAGCGGTGACATTTGCGCATCACCAAGCCTACCCCCCAAACACTCCCTTCAACCAAGCATCCATAACCGGCGTTGCCGCATAGTCCGGCTCGCCCAGCTTGCGGTTGATCTCGGCATGGCCTTGCAAGCCCTTGCCCGGAAAGCTGCCCACTTCCACGCTCGATCCGCCGCGCTTCAGGGCCGCCGCCAGTTCGTTCGCCTGCGCCACGCCATCCTCGCGCTGCACGTGCAGCAGCAGGAAGCGCGGTGCGTTGGGCGCGGCGGCGTGGAACGTGGGCGAAAGCGCCTTCTGCCGCGCCGGATCGGTGCCGAAGGCCTGCTTGTAGGTGTCCATCATGAACCGGCCCGATTGCGCCATCTGTTTGGGCACATCATAGGCCGCGCCATCATTGGGCATCACGCCGTCCACATCGGCAAACGATAGCCCCGCCTTGCGCAGATATTGCTCGTCCGTGCCCACCAGCGCCACCAGATGCGCGCCCGCGCTGTGGCCGGTGATGACCACGCGGCTGCGGTCGATGCCCATGCTCGCCGCCTTGCCCAGCACAAAGGCCAGCGCCTGCGCCACGTCGCTGGCCTGCTGCTCCACCGTGGCTTCGGGCACCAAACGGTAGTTGATCGAGGCGAAGGCATAGCCCTGCCCCACCAGATGCCCCGGCAGCGCGTTGCCCATCGCGGTGTCCTTCGACCCGCGCTTCCACCCGCCGCCGTGGACATAGAGCACCAGCGGCGCAGCCTTTGCGCCCTTGGGCACCCACAGGTCCAGCACTTGCGCCGGATCGCTGCCATAGCTTAGCGTCTGCGCGCCGGGCGCGCGCTTGCGCTTGGCTTCGCCTTCGGCGCGCTGCTCCAGCCGCTTGGCCATGCGTTCGCGCAAGCGATCACCGGGCGCTGCTTCTGCCCCGCTGGTGAAAAGCACCGCAGCACCGACCAGCGCTGCCCATACCACTTTAGCCATGAGTTCACCTCACCGTCCCTGACCGCCCGAAAACTGCGCGCGGCCAGATTTATGGACGGTGAACTGATCGCGTCAGAAGCTGAACCGCGCACTCAGCCGGAAATCGCGCCCGAACAGCGGGGCCACATCCTTGAGGAAGCTGGTATGCCGCCGCGCCTCCACATCAAAGATGTTG
>JBEQBV010000065.1:0-15639 GCA_041639635.1 Novosphingobium sp. | reverse complement strand
GGCGCGGTTTGGCGGCGATCCGGGCAATATCACGCTTTCGGGCGAGAGCGCTGGCGCGGCCTCGGTAGCCGATCTGATGGTCTCACCGCTGGCCAAGGGCCTGTTTGACAAGGCCATCGCCTTCAGCGGGGCAAGCATGGCAGTGGCCGTGCCGCCGCTGGCAAGGAGCGAACAGGCGGGCAGGGACCTTGCCGCAAAATTGGGCAAGACCACGCTGGCGCAATTGCGCAGCATTTCTGCCGACGCGCTGGTTGAGGCCACGCGCTATATCCCCGGTGCCACCAGCGGCCCGCCGCCTTTGCGGTTCGTGCCCAATGTCGATGGCAAAGTCGTGCCGTTCGATCCGGTGCGCGCCAGTGGCCCGGTTGTGAATCCGGTGCCGCTGATGACCGGTTACAATGCTGCCGAGATGATCGACGTTTCGGTGCGGACGCCGCAGCAATTCCAGGCCGCGGTGAAGGCGCGCTATGGCGATTTTGCCGAGCGTTTGCTGGCGCTCTATCCCCACGCAACCAACGCGCAGGCTGCGGCCTCGAACGCACTGCTGGCGCGCGACCGGTACATGGCGGGGCTGCTGTTGTGGTCGCAGGAACGCGCGCGATCCGCGCAGCAGCCGATTTATGCCTATCTTTATGATCACGACTATCCCGTGGTGCGGGGAGGGCAATCCTGGGGGGCATTCCACTCGTCGCACTTGCCCTATGTCTTTGGCAACATCGGCTTGGGAGATCGCACGTTTGGCTCGGCCGATGCCCGCATTGCAAGGCAATGGCAGGATCGCCTGCTTGCCTTCATGCGCACCGGCGTTCCCGGTCGTGACTGGCCCAAGGTGGAGCGCCAGTCGGTGCGCGTCATGGGGCTGGGCGACCGTGTGGGCCAGCGGCCTGCCGTTTCCACGCCCGAACGGTTCGAGGCGCTGAAGGCCCTTGCCGCAGCCGGTGGGACGCTGGGGCTGAACTAGGAGGCTTTTGCAGCGCTTGACGGTGTCGGCGATGGCGCCGGTTTGTTGCACCGCCGCCACAGCAACACGACGAAACAAATTCGTGCTTGCGCCAAACTGGAATCAATATATCAATACTGAAATCATAATTCGCATCAGCGAAGATTCGTGCGTCAAAATGGGAGGGAGTCCATCATGAAACCAGCAATTTTCCGATCGATGCTGCTTGGCACGGCCTGCAGCATAAGCGTTGCCATGCCCGCGTTTGCGCAGGATGGTGGTCCGCAGAGCAGCGAAGCCTACAATCCTAATGGCGAGATCATCGTCACCGCACAGAACCGCGCGCAAAACGTGCAGGACGTGCCGATTGCGATTGCTGTGGTTGATGGCGAAGCACTGAAGGCTTCGGGCGTAACTGATCTGGTATCCTTGCAGCGCGTTGCCCCTGTGCTGCAGATCGTCAACGACACCAACCTGACCCGCGTGACCGTGCGTGGTGTTGGTTCGAACAGCAACGACGAGGCGCAGGATCAGGCCATCGCCATCAACATCGACGGCGAATACATCAACCGCCCGGTCGTGCTGAATGCTGCGCTGTTCGACATGGACCGCGTGGAAGTGCTGCGTGGCCCGCAGGGCACGCTCTATGGCCGCAATGCCACCGGCGGCGCGGTCAACTTCATCACGCGCAAGCCCGGCAGCGAATTTGCCGCCAATGGCAGCATCAGCTATGGCAATTTCAATCACGTGATTGCCGAAGGCGGCGTGAGCGTGCCGCTGGGTGATATCGGCGGTGTGCGCGTTTCGGGGATTTACTCGGACCGCGATGGCTACAACTTCCACCCCAACATCAACGCACGCAGCGGCGATGACAACACGTGGGGCGGCCGCTTCAGTCTTCGGCTGGAACCGGTTTCGGGCCTGAAGATCAATGCCGCGCTGGAACGGGTGGAGCAGGACGTGATCCTGCCCAATCAGGCGTTCTACAATGTAAACGCGCCTGGCAATTCGCCGGGCGCAGGCTGCACGGCAAATGTCGGCTGGGTTGAGATCGCACCGGCGGTTCCGGGCACGCAGTGCATTCCGCGAAACACCAACAATCTCGCCAACGTCAACCGCTCGCGCTATGATGCGCCGGCAACGGGGCTTGGCACGAACGATCTGAAATCAACGGCGGCGCGCGGCAGCATCGTCTATGATTTTGGCGGCGCAACGATTTCGTACATCGGCGGCTATCGCAAATCCGATCTTGAGGCTTCCATTGCGCTTTCGCCGGGCTACCGTTTCAACACCTTCGTTCAGGACACCGAAACGCATAGCCACGAATTGCGCCTGAACGGGGAAACCGACACGTTGGTGTGGCAGACGGGTGCGTTCTACTTCAACGAAAAGCTTGATGTGGAACGCGGCCTCTATCGCGCTCCGCCGCCGCCTTTCCTGCTGGGTGCCAATGGCGGTTACGTGAACTACTTCTTCCGTGACGTGGAATCGCGCAGCTGGGCGGTGTTCGGACAGGCCGATTACAAGGTGAGCGAGCAGATCACGCTCGTCGGCGGTCTGCGCTATACCGATGACAAGCGTTCGGCGCGTTATCGCGATCACGGTGGCGCCATCGCCAACCCCACCAATCCGCTGTTCAACACCGGCAACGTCCGTCCGACCAACCCCGGAACGCCCCTGCGCAACCTTACGCTGGGTTCGGAAGCGGACAAGCTGACCTGGCTGGCGGGCATCAACTACAAGCCCGATCCCGACACGCTGATCTATGCCAAGGTTTCGACCGGCTTCAAAGCTGGCGGTTTTGACTCGGTGGGTGTCTATGCGCCCGAAACCAATACCGCCTATGAAGCCGGCCTGAAGAAGAACTTCGGCACATCGGGCCAGCACGTGTTCAATCTGGCGGGCTTCTATTACGACTACAAGGACCTGCAGGTCGCCGTGCTGCTTGATACGACCGAAGGTAGCCGCATCTTCAATGCGGGCAAGGCGACGATCTGGGGCGTAGAAGCAGAAGCGATCATCAAGCTGTCCGACAATGATACGTTCTCTGCCACGGCAAACTACCTTAACGCCGAATACAATTCGCTGCTGACAGCGATCCCTGTGTTCTGCGTGGCTGGTTCGGGTTGCCGTCCGGGCGGTGGCAATGGAGAACTTGTTGTTGGCAATCTTGAAACCACGCCGGGCCGGGTCACGCAGCCCAGCCTTGCCGGCAACACGCCACCGATGACGCCCGAATGGACGATCACCGTGGCATACGACAAGGTCTTCCCGCTGGGCGATCTTGGCAGCCTCACGGCCAGCGTCTTCTCGACGTTCAAGAGTGCCTATTTCAACGACATCTACAACTACCGCGATTCAAAGCAGACGGCCTTTACCCAGACCGACCTGTCGCTGACCTATGCGCCAGAGAACAAGCGCTTCAGCCTGCAGGGCTTTGTCCGCAACATCGAAGGCACCCGTCCGCTGACTTATGCCGGGTTTACCGTGGCCGGGCCGGATGACATCTACAACTGGCAGTTCGGCGCACCGCGCACCTACGGTGTCCGCCTGTCGTTCGATTTCTGATCCAACGCGCAGTCTGCCGAGCGGTGTTTGGGTGAGGGGGTGTCGCATGCTTCGGCAAGCGGCACCCTTCGCTTTTCCAGCAAACCGCAACGGGTGGGCTGTTTTGTCTTTTGCCGAAGCGTTTCATCACGCTTCGCATCCGTGAACAGGAGATGAAGGAATGCCGTTCGAACTTTCGGTCAACCTTGAATACGGCTTTACTGAAGCCGGAGAGAAGATCGAAGACCGGATCGCAGCGGCTGCTGCGGCGGGCTTTCGCAAGGTGGAACTGTTCCTGCTCAAAGGCCGCGATCTTGACGCGATCGGCAAGGCATTGTCCGATCATGGCGTCGAACTGATCAGCACGGTTGCCGATTATGTCACGCAGCTGGTCGATCCCGCCACGCACGATGGGTTCTGCGATACCTTTCGCGAGGCAGCGCAAGCGGCGCGCTCGCTCGGCTGCCGCAACATCGTGGTCACATCGGGCCGGGGCGTGCCGTGGATGAAGCGTCCGGTGCAGCTGGCGATCTTTGCCGATGCCCTGCGCAAGCTGGTGCCGATTGCCGAAGAGCTGGACGTGACGATCCTGCTGGAATCCGCCAACACCCGCGTCGATCATCCGGGCGTGTTGTGCTCCACCACGCAGGACAGCGTGGACGTGGCCAACATGCTCGATCACCCGCGCGTGAAAGTGCTGTATGATCTGTATCATTCGGTGGTTGAGGGCGAGGACCCCGAAGCCGCGCTGAAGGCCGCCATGCACCATGTGGTGCACGTGCAGATTGCCGATGCGCCGGGGCGCGGGGAGCCGGGATCGGGCAACATCGATTGGCCGGGCGCGCTGGCGTTGCTGGAACGGCGGGGTTATCGCGGCACCATCGGGCTGGAGCTGCAGCCAACGGTGCGCACGGAGCAAGCGCTGGCCTATATCCAAAGCCTTTGCCGGGGCTGATGCCGGGGCGGATGCCGGGGCGGATGCCGGGGCGGATGAGCGCCTGATATGCGCGGGGCGGTATCAGCCCCGCGCATCTTCCAGAATGAGTTCCGCAGCGCGCTGTGCAACGGCCATGGCCGGGCCGTTCGTATTGCCGGAAACCGGGGTGGGCATGATCGAACAGTCCACCACGCGCAGGGCCGCCACGCCATGCACCCGGCAGCGGGCATCGGTGACCGAAGTGGCCGCATCGGTGCCCATGGCGCAAGTGCCGGTGCCATGCAGCCCGCCTTCGACCATCTTGCCCAGTTCGCTGGCAATCGCATCGTCATTCTGCACTGCATCACCGGGCATGCGTTCGGCACCGATGAACGTGCGCAGGGGTTCGGACCGGGCGATGGCGCGGAACAGCTTGAACAGTTCGATTGATTTGGCCCGGTCATAAGGATCGGCCCAGATTGCCGGATCGATCAGCGGCGGCGTGCGGTAATCGGGCGAGGTCAGGGTGATCGATCCACGGCTGCGCGGACGCAGGTGGTATCCCGACATCGTCAAGCCTGGATTGGGGGTGAGGGGGCTGCCCGGCTTGGCGGCCATCTCGTTCACCGTGCGCATGGCAAACGGCGCGGCGGCCACTTGCAGATCGGGCCAATCGGGATCGGTGCCCTCGCTGGCGATCAGGCCGGTCAGCGGCATGCCCACGCGCGCCAGATGGCCCTTGCCGGTCAGGAAATACTGCAAGGCATTGCGATAGAGCCGCCAGCCAAAGAATTCGCGGTTGGTGCCGGGGTGGTTCTGAAGGTCGAACGAGACACCGAACTTGGTGTGATCGGCCAGGTTCTGCCCCACCGCAGGCAGGTCGTTCACCACCGGAATGCCCAGGCCCTGCAAGGTCGCGCCCGCGCCGATGCCGGACAGTTGCAGCAACTGCGGCGAACCATAGACGCCGGCACAGACGATAACTTCACGTGCCGCGCGGACGGTCCGCTCCTGCCCGTGGCTTTCGCAGATGACGCCCGTGGCGCGGCCATCGGCAAAGGTCACCCGCTTTACCGCCGTGTGGGTAAGGATTGTCAGGTTGCGCCGGTTCAGCACCGGCATGACGAACGCCTTGTAGGCCGATTCCCGCACGCCCTTGCGGTCCACCGTATACTGGCTGCGTCCTGCGCCGGGGGTGCCGGGGGTGGTCACATCTTCAAGCCACGGCATCCCCTGGCTGGCAAAGCCCTGCGCGAGGGCATCGAAGACGGGCGAATCATAAGTCGATGCGGTGATCTGCAATTCGCCGTCGCGGCCCCGGCCCGTATGGGCACCCGGTTCGCGATAGCTTTCGATCTGGCCGTAACAGCGCGAAATCTCGTCCCAGCCCCAACCGGGCAGGTTGTGATCCTTCGCCCAGCCATCGAAATCCTTGGGCGCACCGGGCAGATACCACGTGCCATTGATGGCCGAGGACCCGCCCAGACCGCGGCCATAAGTGTGGATGCCCGCGCGCATTCCGGGCTTTGCCTTCAGCGGATAGATGCGGAAATAGGCCGGGTTGCCCATGATCTTGATGAAGCCGCCGGCCATCTTGATGAACGGGTGCTGGTTGTCTCCGCCATCTTCGATCAGCAACACGCGGTTGGCTGGATCAGCGCTGAGGCGGTTTGCCAGAACGCATCCGGCCGAACCTGCACCCACAATGATGAAATCGAAATCTGCGCCGTCCACTGCATCCGCCCGTAAATTGAAGTAGAACTCTTGTTCGGTTTTTTCTGCACAGGGGTTGACGCTCTGTCAAGCCGCAATTAGAACCCGCCTTCTAATATGTGCGGGAGAGCAGAATGCTGCCAGTAGAACGTGTAATCGGCGAAGAAGGTCTTGCCGCAACGCCTGATGGCCTGCGTCTGGCCATGCGCTTGCCCTGGTATCGGTCGTTGCCGTTTTCGACCGTCTCGGTCGCCGCACTTGCCATTGATGGGCAAGCGGTGGACCTTTCGGGCGCGCGGGTTGAATACGATGGGCAATCGTGGCCGCTTGCCGCACAGGGGGAGCAGGTCGATACGTTCTGGTTCGTGCGTGACAGCGCCTTTCTGGTCCTGCCCGATCAGGAAGCGAGCCCCGGTGCCGAACGCGAGGTTGCGCTGACGATCAATGTCAGCCCGCCCTACATCCCGGGCATGACCCGCACCAACCCGCAAACCGCAACGCTGCGCGTCGCCTGATCGGCATCAAGGGGAATTTCGTCATGGCAACAGCAACTGGCCCGCAAATGGGCGTCACGCTCTATTCCTTCACCAATGAATGGCTCACCCGGCAATTTGAACTGCCCACGCTTCTGGCCGAAGTGGCCCGGCGCGGATTGGGGCCGAACATAGAGATCATCGGCTTCCAGAACTTCAAGGAGTTCCCCGATGTGTCGGATGATTTCGCCGCGAAGTTCAAGGATATGGTCGCCGAAGTGGGGCTTAACCCGGTATCGTGCGCGATCAATTCAGATCGCTTCCTGAAGCCCGGCCAGCAGCCGATCGATGATGCCGCGCTGGTCGAATATCACAAGCGGCAGCTGCGCTCGGCCAAGAAGATGGGCTTTTCGCTGGTGCGCTATCAGTTTGCGCTGCCGGTCCACCTCCTGCCCGAAATCGCGCCCTATGCCGAAGAACTGGGCATACGCATGGGCGTGGAAGTCCACGCGCCGATGTGGGCCGGGCATCCGGCGGTGCAGGCCTATGCCGAAATGTACGACAAGCTGAATACGCCGGTGCTGGGCTGGATCCCGGACTTTGGCGGCACGGCCAGCCGCATCCCGGAATCGATGCTCGATGCGGCCCGCCGCACAGGGGCTGCGGAAAGCCTGCTCGACAAGCTGAAGGACGTTTGGCTGGAAGGCGGCATGAGCCATGAAAAGGCGGGGCGCCTGCGCGAATGGGGATTGGCCCATGGCCATGCGCCCTTGCATATTCAGGCCGCGTGCCTTGCCTTCTTCATCCTATCGAACGAAGACCCGAAAAGCTGGGCGCAGCTGGTTGACCGCACGATCCACATCCACGGCAAGTTCTATGGCGTGAGCGAGGATCTGGTCGAAGAAGCCATCGATTACGCCACCATTCTGCCGCTGTTCCGCGATGGCGGTTTTACCGGCACCATCGTATCCGAATGGGAAGGGCACGCCTATGATACGCGCGATGCCTTCGTGCAGGTGGAACGTCATCAGGCGATGTGCCGCAAGATCCTTGCGGCCTGATCTGGGCCGCTCCTGCAGGTGTCAGCGCGGCACCTGCAGGAGCGGAACAGCAGATTAAGGGGCTTTCAAATAGGCCGTGCACATTTGCCCCAGACCTTTCTTCAGCACGGTCCAATCCTGATTGGTCACCGATTCACGGGTTGAACCAAGGCTTAGCTGCCTTGCCAGCGTGGAGAAGATGACGAGATAGGCGGTGTTGGCGCGCTCGGCGCGGTCAGCCGCTGTCGTCATGTCGCCATAGGACAGCATCGCTTCACATGATTTGCGGGCGGCCGAAAGCGCGGCGGTCTTGCCAGGTTCGGCAACCTGGGGATCATGCTCTGCCCGCATCATCGCGATGCGCAGGATCGAGGCAAATTCGGTAAGCACCGCCGCATAAGCATTGACGAACGCAGGCACGAAGCGGTCCAGCGTGGGGCATTCCTTCAAAAGCCGTGCCAGCATGGCGTCTTCTGCAGCCTGCAGGTCTTCCATGGTCTTGGCGATCACCGCGCGGACCAGATTCTCCTTGCTTTCAAAGCGCAAGTAGATCGACCCGATCGATACGTTCCCGCGTGTGCTGACCTCGATCAGCGTAAATTCCTCGTTGCTGCGCTCTTCCATCAACTGCCGGGCGGACGACAGCATTCTTTCCAGCGATGCCTTGCTGCGGCCCTGCTGCGGCATCCGGCTGACGGTTTCCACCGAGAGGGGAGGAGCCGATTTCTTCTGGGCAGTCTTGGGCATTGCGTGATCGTCCGTTGAAACTGGGTTCGTGCCGAGGCGCGATACAATGATTGGGCGATACAATATTTGGTGGCCTCGTCCAAACCCTCTATCGCGCCGCGTCAGGTTCAGATCGCGCGGGCACCGGCCGTGCGCGAAAGCAGGACGAGCACGACAGCTGTGGCAAGGCCGATCAGCCCGGTGACAAGGAAAGCGCCCTGCATCCCGCCTGATGCCTTGGCGATATTGCCCACCACGATGGGTGACAGCGCCTGCCCCAGAAAGAACATGCTGGTCCACACGCCCATGCCACGCCCGCGGTGTTCATAGGAAAACTTGCTCTGCGCCCATGCGATCAGCGCCGGGACTGCCATGCCAGCGCCGGCCTGCTGAAGGGTAAGCGCCACCTGCATGTCGAACACCGTCGTGGCCATGCCCACTCCGGCAAGGCCTGCACCGAGCAATCCCAGAAATACCGCGATCTGGATGGCGTTGGAATAGCGCGATACGAACCGGAAGATCAGCGAGCCTACCACGATGAACATGGCCGGGATAACCGTCGCCTTGCTCACGTCCATCGGATTGTTCACCCCGATCTCGCGCCAGGCGATGCTGCCGTTCACGATGAACACGTAATAGAGGATCGAGGCAAACAGCGTCATCCCGCCCACCAGCACGGCGGTGCCGACCGGGAAAGGCTGTTTTGCTTCCGCCATCTGTGTGGCCGCAGCAAGCGTTTCGGCCTCGGGCTTTTCGGGTTCGAACAGGAAGAAGTACATCGCAACGAAGATCGGCAGGGCAATCAGATAGACCAGAAAGCCGCCGTTCCAGCGGACCGACGCCACCGCAGCCACCAGAATGAACACGGCGGGCTGGAAGAACGGGCCAATGACCCCTTGCAGCATCAGCCAGTTGCGCCGCCCCTTGTCGTCCCAGTAATCGGCGATCAGGGTGTTGACGATGGTCAGGATACCCGCTTCGCACACGCCCAGCAGAATGCGGCTGGCAAAGATCGCGTCGAGGCTTTCGAGGAAGAACGGCATCGTTCCGACGATGCCGTAGAAGAAGGTCGCGATCAGCAGCAGCAAGCGCCGCCCGAAGCGGTCAACCGCAAGGCCGGCAAAGGGGGCAAGCAGGGCAATGGCATAACCCGGAGCAGTGACCATCGCCGGCACTCTGATCGCGGCATCGGGCACGTCCTTGAAATGCTCGATGATCGAGGCAACCACAGGGAACATCGCAATAATCGCAAAGACCGGAAGAAAGCCCGCCACCACGATGGTGAAACCCTGCGGCTTCAGAGTCAGGGCCTTGTAGAAATCGGTCAAGAATCGCATTCAGCCTCTCCCGCCGTGGCCCATCTTCGGCCCTTATCGCTGCTGGAATTCCGCATCGCTAACAAAGTAGAACCATCATTACAATTAAAATGTTTAACGGTGTTCGGCGTGGGCAGGCGAGCGGCCAAATAGAATTTCCGTTCTTGACACACCGCGCCATTTCTAGAATATAAGTTCCAATAATTCGCACCTCGCCAAGATGGCTGCGATCATGGGAGACGGTCTTGGCTCATCCTGCCGCAAATCAATGGCAACGCAGGGATTTCCTTGGCGCTGCAGCGCTTGCCTCACTCTGCTTCGGGGTGCCGGTGGCGGCGCTGGCGCTTGAAAAGTTGCCGGGCGAGGCTGTGCCCAGCAAGCGGCAGCAAGCGCTGTTGCGCATCGTCAGCGATCTTGTTCTGCCGCGCACCGATACGCCCGGCGCGGGCGAGGTTGGCACCGGCGATTTCGTGCTGCTGGCGCTGGCCCACGGCCTTGGCGGCAGTGCTGATGCGGTGTCGCCCGCCATCCGGTCCAGCCTGTCGCCCGGCATCACCCCGTTTCTCAAGATTGATGGTTCGCTGCGATATGCAGACTGGCTGGAGGCCGAACTTGATCGCCGCGCCAATGGCGATTTCCTGCGCGCGCCGGCAAAGGGGCGCGATGTTCTGGCGGCGCTGGATGCACAGGCTTATGCCAAGGGCATGGATGGCCATCCCTGGCGCACGATCAAGACCCTGATCCTGACCGGCTATTATACCAGCGAAGTTGGCGCATCGCAGGAGCTGCGGTTCGAACTCGTGCCCGGACGCTGGGACCCGGATCTGCCAGTCACCGCAGAGACGCGCGCCTTTTCCAGCGACTGGACTGCGGTTGACTTCGGCTGATGGCCAAGCGGAGCGAACCCATGGATTTTGACGCAATCGTCGTCGGCTCCGGCATTACCGGGGGCTGGGCGGCCAAGGAACTGACCGAGGCGGGCCTGACCGTTTTGATGATCGAGCGCGGCCGCGAAATCCGCCACCAGCTCGATTATGAAACCGAGATGAAATCGCCGTGGGACTTGCCGTTTCGAGGGAGCGGCGATCAGGAAATGTATCGCAAGTTGCACCCGGTGCAGATGCTGAACCGGCATTTCAACGAATATACCCAGAACCACTTCGTCAACGATGCCGAAAATCCTTATGCCACGGATGGCGATACCGCGTTCAACTGGTTCCGCAGCTATCAATTGGGCGGTCGTTCGCTCACCTGGGGGCGGCAGACCTATCGCTGGTCGGACTATGATTTCGGCGCAAACAAGCGCGATGGCCACGGCACGGATTGGCCGATCCGCTATGCCGATCTTGCCCCGTGGTACGATAAGGTCGAAGATTTCATCGGCGTTTCCGGACAGGCCGAAGGTTTGGCCCAATTGCCCGACGGCAAGTTCCAGCCCGCGATGGCGCTCAATGCCGTTGAAACCCACGTACGTGAAACGGTGCGCGCGCGCTGGCCGGAACGCTGCCTTACGATTGGCCGCACCGCCAATCTAACGCAGGAAAAGCCCGATGAAGGGCGCGGGCCGTGCCAGTATCGTTCGATCTGCGCGCGCGGCTGTTTATACGGGGCCTATTTCTCCACCCAGTCCAGCACTTTGCCCGCCGCGCAAAGGACCGGACGATTGACCGTGATCACCGATGCCGTGGTTGAAAAGCTGGATTACGATCCGGCCACCCGCAAGGTGACCGGGGTCCATTATATCGACACCAAGACCAAGCAGCGCCGCCGCGCGGCATCGCGCATCGTGTTCCTCAATGCAGGCGCGTTCAATTCGGTCCACATCCTGCTGAACTCTGCCAGCGAGGCCATGCCGAACGGGTTGGCCAATTCCAGCGGCGTGCTGGGCACGCACATCATGGACCATGCCAACACGCTTTCGGCAGCGGCGCTGATGCCGGGCTTTGAAGCGCATACCAGCTTTGGCAACCGGCCCACGGGCGTGGTGATCGCGCGCTATCGCAACATGGACAGTATGGACGGGCAAGGCCACTCGCGCGGCTTTTCGTTTCAGGGCGGGGCCTTCCGCTCAACCTGGACCGCAGGCCGCCGCGATGCCGGGATCGGCGCGGACTACAAGGCCAAGCTGCGCCAGCCCGGCATGTGGCGCATGGTGCTGGTGGCCTTTGCCGATTGCGTGCCGCGCGCCACGAACCGGCTTTCGCTGGACCGGACGCGCACCGATGCCAACGGATTGCCGCTGCTCAAGATTGCCTTCGCCTTTGGCAAGGAAGAGCACGCCGCGCTGGCGCAAGCCAAAGCCGAGGCGGCGGAGATGCTGCAAGCGGCAGGCGGCCGGGTGATTGCCGGAGGGGACACACCGGGGGCGGGCGGCACCGCCATCCACGAAATGGGCGGCGCGCGCATGGGCCACGATCCGGCCACATCGGTGCTGAACAAATGGAGCCAGGCGCATGACGTCGCCAACCTGTTTGTCACCGATGGCGCGCAGATGAGTTCATCCGCCTGCCAGAACCCTTCGCTCACCTATATGGCGCTGACCGCGCGGGCCTGTGCCGCTGCCGTATCGATGCTGCGCGAAGGGCGGATCTGAAGTGACCGATCCCGCCCGGTTGATGACGGCCCAGTCGATGAGCCCTCATGCCAAGCGCATGGCGCTGTGGACGCTGGTCGTTGCGCTGGTGCTCGAAATCGTCGATCTGACTATCGTCAATACCGCCTTGCCCGCGATCCAGCAGGGCATCGGCGCAGATGCCACCCATGCCAGATGGATCGTGGCTGGCTATTCGCTGAGTTTTGCGCTGTTGCTGATGGCGGGCGGAAGGCTGGGAGACAGCTTCGGCTATCGCCGGATGTTCGTGTGGGGGGTTGGCGGGTTTACGCTGGCCTCGCTCGGCTGCGGCCTTGCGCGCACCGGGGATGAGCTTGTGGCGGCAAGGCTTTTGCAGGGGGCCACCGGCGCGCTGATGGCCCCGCAATCGATGGCGCTGCTGCAAGTGCTGTTCGATCCGCTGGAGCGCGTATCGAAGCTTGCCATGTTCGGCGTGATCGGTGGCCTTGCCGCCATTGCGGGGCCGATTCTGGGCGGCATGCTCATCGAGGCTGACGTGCTGGGCCTTGGCTGGCGGCTGATCTTCATCATCAACCTGCCGGTCGGCTTGCTCGCGATTGTGGCGGCGCTGCGTTATCTGCCAGCCACGCGGTCTTCACACGGCGCGCCGGGGCACGATGTGTGGGGCACCGTGCTGTTTGGCGCAGCGGTGGGCGCTTTTCTTTGGCCGCTGATGCAAAGCGAGGCAGGCGGCATGACCGCACTTGCCCTGTTGCCCTTGCTGGCGGTTGTGCCGCTGGGATGGCTGGGCTGGCGCCATGTGGCCGCGCGAACGGCAAGTGGCGGCGCGGCCCTGTTCGATCCGGCCATTCTTTCGATCCCCACGTTCCGGCTCGGCCTTGGCATTTCGGTGGCCTTTGCTGCAGCAAGTGCGGGCTTTCTGCTGGTTTTTGCCTTTGGCCTGCAGACCGAACGTGGCGAAACATCGCTGGTCACCGCTCTGTTGCACATGCCCTATGGTTTTGGCGCGATGTTCGGGATCGGCGTGCTCAGTCGCAAGCTGCTGCCCCGGTTCGGAAAGCTTATCCCGCTATGCGGATCGCTGGTGATGGCAATCAGCACCACGCTGGTCCTGTTGGCCATCGGGCAGGACTGGTCGCTGATGACCGTGGCCCCGGCGATGATCCTTGCCGGTGTTGGCATGGGCATGACCACGGGCTGCATCGGCGCGATCACCTTTGCGCAGATGGACCGCGCCCATGCTGGCGCTGCGTCCGGCCTGCTCAAGACCTGCCAGCAACTGGGCAGTGCGATTGGCGTGGCGATTGCAGGAAGCGCCTATTTCGTCTGGGCGCGCCAGTTTGGCACGGCCCCTTCACCGTTTTCAGCAGGGATCATCGCCGCGCTGCTGCTGGTGTGCGCCTGGGCAGCAGCGCGCCTTCCCGACAGCATCTTTGCAAAACCTGACCAAAGCCCTGAACCGCAGGTGCAGCCGCCCCTTGGCGTTGCAGGGCAGATCGAAGTTCGGAACCTGTAATCTGGCCGGTTTGCACCGGGCGGATTTCGCAACAGCGGAAAGCCAACGATGTCAAAGATCAAACGCGGCGTAAGCCTCTATTCGTTTCAGGAAGAGATGTTCCTTGGCCAGATGACCGTGGAGGATTGCGTTGCCTTCGCAGCCTCCATCGGGGCAACGGGCATCGAAATCCTGCCCGAACAGAACATGCCGACTTTCCCGAACATTTCGGACGCGCAAGTGGATGAATGGATGGCCATGGTGGCCCGCCACGGCTGCCACTTCACTGCTTATGACATGTTTCTCGATACCAAGCTGCGCAAGGACCGGCTGATGTCGGACGACGAGCAGGTGGAAAGCATCGTGCGCGATCTGAAGCTGTGCAACCGGCTGGGCATCAAGAACATGCGCGTGCTTGTGTTCGTGCGTCCCGATATTCTGGGCCGCTGCGTGCCCTATGCCGAAGAGCTGGACGTGCACATGGGCGTGGAAGTCCATGCGCCGTGGCACATCGAACATGCGTGGATTCTGCGGACCATCGAAGAGGCGGACCGGCTGGGCACGAAGCACCTTGGCATCCTGCCCGACATGGGCATCTTCCTGAAGCACTATCCCCCGGTGTGGCGCGCGCGCTTTGAACGGCAGGGCGCGCGGCCCGAGATCACGCAGTTCATCGTTGACAGCCACGAGGCCAAGATCATGGCCGAATACACAATCTTTGAAGTGGCGGTGAAGATGCAGGGCAACAAGGCCGAAGTCGCCATGGCCGAAACGCTGCGCCACAATCCTTATGCCAATCCCAAGCGGCTGGCCGATTATGCCCCTTATTTCCGCCACATCCAGGCCAAGTTCTATGAAATGAACGAGGACTGCATCGATCCTTCGCTGGCCTATGAAGAGGCCATTGATACGCTGGTGAAATGCGGCTGGGAGGGCACGCTTTCCAGCGAATACGAAGGCAACCGCTGGATTCAGGATGTCAGCGAAGTGGACAGCCGCGAACAGGTGCGTCGCCAGCACGTGATGTTTGATCGCCTGATCGCGCAGGCGCAGACCAAGTATGGCACGAAGGAGCCCGCATAATGTTCGACAAATACATCATCGACCCGGCCACCGTGCGCAACACCGGCCCGCAAGACGCGCCCGATGGCTTCGCCTTCGAAACCAGGCTCGGCTATTATCGCGGGCTGACGCTCTCGATGGTCGAGGAACTTAACGTCGGGATCGACGGCGAGGTTTTCCCCCGCGATGCCATCAGCTTTGACGAAGGTGGCGGCTTGCTGACGCTCGATCAGATGGAAACCGCCTATGACCGGCGCTGGGCCTTTGGCGCACCGGCCACCATTTTCGTCAAATGTGCAGGCGGCTTTCCCAAGGGGGGTCACACCCTTTCGCTGCAGCAGAAGCTGCGCATTTCCTACATGCCGTTCCCGTCGTTCAACAACGACGAAAAGCAGGTGTCTTTCGGCTGATAGCGATGCTTTAACAGGCTGCTGAAAAACGCATTATCGGTCCCGCGAAGGGAGCGATTGCCGTTGTGGCGGTCGGGTTTTTAGCCTTTGCGGGCTTGTTGGGCCTCGGGCTGAGGCCCTTGTGGGTGATGGTTCGGTCCTTATTGGTTCGCTTCGATGATTTTGGGCAGCCTGATAAGGTTGTATGCGATCATTCGGAAGGTGAAGGCGGCGGTGCCGGTGGCGTGGGTGCACATGCGCTGGTCTGCGAAGTAGGCGCAGGACTTCTTGCCGCACGACATAAATTGCATGGCGCCCGCCACCGCGATTGCGGTGGTTAGTGGCGTAGCCCGCATAATGCCGGGTCAAGAGACCGGCACGCGCAAAATCTGAAATTGCACGGCTCACGTTGGCGCGGCCCACAGCCAAGACTTGCTCCTCAACTGCCTG
>JBEQBV010000064.1:0-15801 GCA_041639635.1 Novosphingobium sp. | reverse complement strand
GCAACGCGATCACCTGCCGCCCCGCCTTCGCCCCGCCGCTCACCCTGCGCGTCGGCGGTGAATACCGCATCCCGCTGGGCGAGGCTTCGCTAACGCTCGGCGGCGATGCCCGCTTTGTCGACAAGCATTTCCTCTCTGTCGACAACCGCCCCGGCCTCACCGAAGACGGCTACTGGCTGGGCAACCTCTTCGCTCAGGTGGATTTCGACAAGTTCTACCTGCGCGGCACGCTGCGCAACGTGGGCAACACGCTCTACAAGACCGACGGGCAGGAATTCAGCTCGGTCGGCAACATCCAGACCGTCTACTACGGCGATCCGCGCACATGGAACGTCACGCTCGGCGTGCGCTTCTGATCTGAAACGCATCGAACACCAAAAGCCCCGGTCCGCAAAGGCCGGGGCTTTTTGTTTGGTCTATCAAAAATCAGACGTCGGAAACCCACCCCCACCCTCCCGCTCATCCTGAGCCTGTCGAAGGGGGGAGGGGAACGAGACTTATTGAGCGTTTAGCGAAATTGGTCGCAGCGGGGTGGGCATCCAACCTGTCGTATCAATAAACAACACCCGTTCGTGTCGAGCGAAGTCGAGACACGAACTTTGGACACTATAAGTCCACATCGGTGAGAACTTCACTGTCCTGAATTGAAACATTCCGCTTTATGGCGGAAATGGACTTAACCTTCGACTGTACACAATGCGGCCGCTGCTGCCATGACTTGCGGCTTACCTTGTCGGTCGAAGAAGCGCGGGTCTGGGCCAGCAATGGCCATCAGGTCGATCTGCTGGCCAAAGGCTGGGCATGGACCGGGGCCGAGGACGAGGCTGATCCCGCCATCCAATGGCGCAAAGCCACCACCTTCCCCGCTGTAGTCGGCGAAGTACCCTTCCGCATAAACCTGCGCCTCGTCGCCCGGCATGAAGGGCCCTGCCCCCACCTCCTGCCCGATATGCGCTGCGGCAACTACGAAGCGCGCCCGCGCATCTGCCGCATCTACCCGCTGGAGGCCCGCCCCTTCGAAGCAATGACCCCCGAAAAACGCCTCTGCCCGCCCGAGGCATGGGCCCCCGGCCTCCCCGTTCTCGAACGCGATGGCGAACCGGCAGACGCGCAAACCGCCGACATCCTCAGCCACCACCGGCAGGCGATGATCGACGACGTCCCGCTGAAGATCAAACTGGCCGACACGCTGGGCTTTGCCGAAGCAGCCCTGGCCGGAGAGGGCCTCGCCACCTGCGAACCCTCCCCCACCACCCTGCTGGCCGCGCTCGAAATAGCCGACCAATCCAGAACCACCCCCCGCCCGAACTGGTCCATCATCACCAACCGCGAAACCACCCGCGCCATGCTGGCCGACCTCGACTGCCCAGTGCGGCTGGTAGCAACGGGCTACGGGTTTTTGTCCGCGTTTGCGGATGAGCGTTAAGCTTGCGGGCCACGCTGAACCAACACGCCGGATAGCACCCGCCCCCCATTCGTCATGCTGAACTTGTTTCAGCATCCATTAAGCCGACAAAGCGGGGCGCTGAGGCAGGAAATGGGCGCTGAAACAAGTTCAGGGTGACGGCAGATTTTGGTCCAATGCAGAAAAAGTGATAAAAGATAATTTTTCACTTTTAAAAAGTGGGAAAGTTGCTATTGCCGGGGGCGAAGGAGTTTCCGATGACTCACAGCCCTAAATCATTCCCTGCCCGCCTCCGCTCCCTTCGTGAACAACACCGGCTATCAAAGACCGCATTAGGAAAGATGGTCGGTGTGTCAACGACCTGCATTTGGAATTGGGAAGAAGGAAATACCGAACCCCGCGCTCACAATCTTGTTGCGCTGAGCCAAGCGCTCAATACCGCGGTAGACTATCTTGAATTTGGCAGAAGCGGTTATGATGAACACAATAATGGCGCTTCTGAACCGACATTTTCTTTGGCTGAAGTTATCGCATCTGCGAAGGTCGAAATTGCGAATTTAGCAGGCATCGATCCGTCTAAAGTGAAAATTTCACTTGATTATTAATGTTTCTACATATGGTGTGAGAGCCAGACTAGCCCTTCCCCCTTCAGGGGAGAGGGTTGGGAGTGGGGGCGTGCGCACACCACCCTCAAACCCCATGAAATTCCTTATACCACCGCACAAAGTTCGGCACGCCCACATCGATGCTGGTCGTCGGCTTATACCCCAGATCGCTTGAAATCGCGTTGATATCGGCAAAGGACTGGCGCACGTCGCCCGGTTGCATGGGCAGCATTTCCATCTCCGCCTTGCGGCCCAGTTCGCTTTCCAGAATACCGATCACTTTCATCAGGTGTTCGGATTTGTGGTTGCCGATGTTGTAGAGCCGGTGCGGCTTTTCGCTGCCGCCGGCCTTCACCGCGCCATCATCGGGCGGCGGATTGTCGAGGCATGCCACCACGCCCGAAACGATGTCGTCCACGTAAGTGAAATCTCGGTACATGTCGCCGTGGTTGAACACCTTGATCGGCTCGCCCGCCAGAATCGCCTTGGTGAACAGCCACATCATCATGTCGGGCCGTCCCCACGGGCCATAGACGGTGAAGAACCGCAGCCCCGTCAGCGGCAGGCGATAGAGGTGCGCGTAGGTCTCGCTCATCAGCTCGTCCGCCTTCTTGGTGGCGGCATAGAGCGACATCGGATGATCCACCCGGTCCTCCACCGAGAAGGGCATCTTGGTGTTCCCGCCATAGACCGACGAGGACGAGGCATAGACCATGTGCTCGGCCCCGCGATGCCGCGCCACTTCCAGCAGGTTCAGATGGCCGACAAGGTTGGCCTGCACATAGGCATGGGGATTCTCGATCGAGTACCGCACGCCTGCCTGCGCACCCAGATGCACGATACGTTCAAAGCTCTTGTCCGCCAGCGCAGCAGTCAGCGCCTGATAATCAGCAAAGTCGGTGCGGCAGAATGTGAAGCGGCTGCCCCCTTGCTCCACCAACCGCGCCAGCCGCGCTTCCTTCAGCGCGGGATCATAGTAATCATTGACGATATCGACGCCGACAATCTCGTCCCCCCGCGCCAGCAACCGGGTGATCAGCGAATAACCGATGAAGCCCGCGGCTCCGGTAACGAGGACTTTCATGCTGGTATTTTACCTTCTTCATTCTGAGACCGTGCGCCCCCGCGAAGGCGGGGGCCTCAGGCCGTTTACGCGACCCTTGCGTAACGCACGGCGTTTTCAACTGCCGTTCCGTAAAACTCCTGAGGCCCCCGCCTTCGCGGGGGAGCAGGGTATCTCGGAACAGCTCAAAGCCGCCAGTCCGCCCGCGCGCCCAGCACACCCTTGAGGTCCGCCAAAGTTCCCCCCGGCGCCACCAGCGCGGCAATCCGCTCTACCCCGGCGGCCAGATAATATTTATGCGGCACCGCCAGAAACACCAGATCATAGGCCTGCTCAAAAGCATCGCCCGCCAAGTGCAGCCCATATTCCAGCAGCGCCTCGGCCCCGTCTGCATGCGGATCATGCACCGCCACAGTGTGCCCCAGCGCCTGCAATTCGGCGATCACATCGGCCACCTTGGAATTGCGGAGATCGGGCACGTTTTCCTTGAAGGTCAGGCCCAGCACCAGCACCGAGCCGGTCTTGCCGCCGCGCTGTGCGTGCAGTTCGCCCGCCAGCCACTTGGCCATGCCATCGTTCACCCCGCGTCCGGCCAGGATCACTTGCGGATCATGCCCCAGCGCCTCGGCCCGCGCCGAAAGGTAATAGGGGTCCACACCGATGCAGTGCCCGCCGACCAGACCCGGCGTAAACGGCAGGAAGTTCCACTTCGTCCCCGCCGCCGCCAGCACGTCCCACACCGACAGGTCCATCTTCGAAAAGATCTGCGTGATCTCGTTCATAAACGCGATGTTGATATCGCGCTGCGCGTTCTCGATCACCTTGGCCGCCTCGGCCGCCTTGATCGACGCCGCACGGAACACCCCGCCGCTGGTGATCGCGCCATAAAGATCGGCCACGCGCTCCAGCACGTCCGGCGTCTGGCCTGAAACGACCTTGGTGATCTTGTCGATGGTATGTTCGCGGTCGCCCGGATTGATGCGTTCGGGGCTGTAACCCAGAAAGAAGTCCACCCCGCATTTCAGGCCCGAAACCTGCTCAAGGATCGGCCCGCAGATATCTTCGGTCACACCCGGATAGACCGTGCTTTCATAAACCACCACCGGTGCGCGCCCCTCGGCAACGGCAGCAGGCAGCATCTTGCCCACGGTGCGCGATGCCGCTTCCACCAGCCGCAGATCGGGCCGGTTCTGCCCGTCGATCGGTGTCGGCACGGTCACGATATAGAAGTCACTCGGCGGGCAGACATTGGCATCGCTGATCAGCCCAAGGCTTGATTTCGCCAGCCGCTCCGGCTCGATCTCACGCGTGCGGTCATGTCCTTCGGAAAGCTCACTGATTCGCTGCGTATCGATATCGAACCCGGTCACGAAAAACTGCTTGGCCAGCGCCACCGCCAGCGGCAGCCCGACATAGCCCAGCCCCAGCACAACCACGCGGGTATTCGCTGAAACCAGCGGATCAAGCCCAAGGGCAGAGGCAGGAGCAAGCGGCGGAAACTGTACGGTCACAGGGCAGATGGCCTTTCATGGTTGACGCCTATCCGCGCCATTTGCAGCCATGCTTAAATCCAGCCTCTTATTTCACAGTTAACACTCGCGGATTATTGAACCCCATATGGTCAAGACAATCCTTGTGGTGTTCGGCACCCGCCCCGAAGCGATAAAGATGTTCCCCGTGGTTCACGCCCTGCGCGATGATCCGCGCTTCCGCGTTGTCACCTGCGTTTCGGCGCAGCATCGCGGCATTCTGGATCAAGTGCTGGAAATATCCGGCATCGTGCCCGATCACGATCTTGATCTAATGCGCCCGGACCAGACGCTCGATGCCCTCACCGCCGCGCTGCTCACCGGCCTTGGCAAAGTGATGGACGAAGTGCTGCCCGATTGGGTTGTGGTGCAGGGCGACACCGCCACCGCCATGTCCGGGGCGCTCGCCGCCTATTACCGCAAGCTGCCGGTTGCCCATGTCGAGGCAGGCCTGCGCAGTCACAACATCTATCACCCCTGGCCCGAAGAGGTGAACCGTAAGATCATCGGCACCATCGCCCGCTTGCACTTCGCGCCCACCGACGTTTCCGCCGCCGCGCTTCTGGCGGAAAACGTCGATCCCGCCACCGTCCACATCACCGGCAACACCGTGATCGACGCACTGCACTGGGTCACCGCAAAAATCGCCGCCGAACCCACCCTCGCATCAGGCCTCGCCGAAATCGAAGCGCGCTTCGCCGGCAAACGCATCATCGGCGTCACCAGCCACCGCCGCGAAAACTTCGGCGGGGGCCTCGAAAACATCGCCGAGGCCATCCGCCGCATTGCCTCGCGCGATGATGTGGCGCTGATCTTCCCGGTCCATCCCAACCCTAATGTGCGCAAGGTGATGGACGCCGCACTCTCAGGCCTGCCCAACGTGGCGATGATCGAACCGCTCGATTACCCGCACTTCGCCCGCCTGCTTTCCATCGCCGACATCATGCTCACCGATTCGGGCGGCGTGCAGGAAGAAGCGCCAGCACTGGGCAAGCCCGTCCTCGTCATGCGCGAGACGACCGAACGCCCCGAAGGCGTCACCGCAGGCACCGCAAAACTCGTTGGCACCGATGTGGACACCATCGTTTCCGAAATCTTCACCCTGCTCGACGATAAAGCTGCCTATGCGGCAATGGCGCGCGCCCACAACCCGTTCGGGGATGGGCAGACTTCGCGCCGAATCATGGAGTTGCTGGCGAATGATGGGTGATGTGAAGCCGGACGTCTGTGTCGTCGGCCTCGGCTATATCGGACTTCCAACCGCTGCCATCATAGCGCGCGCGGGCTGCAAGGTGCTCGGCCTCGATGTGTCGCAGCACGTGGTCGATACGATTAATCGCGGCGAAATCCACATCGAGGAAGTCGATCTCGATGGCCTCGTCCACGGCGTCGTCCAGCGCGGCCTGCTGCGCGCTTCTACGCAGATCGAACCGGCAGACGTCTTCGTGATCGCCGTGCCCACCCCGTTCGCCAAGGACGGCCACCACACCCCCGACATCTCCTATGTCCTCGCCGCCGCCACACAAGTCGCCGCCGTGCTCAAGGCGGGTGATACGGTGATTCTCGAATCGACCTCACCCGTCGGCACGACCGATCAGATGCGCGACCTGATGGCTGGCCTGCGCCCTGACCTCAAACTCCCTGGAAAGACGAAAGAGACCCCAGACGTCTCCATCGCCTATTGCCCCGAGCGCGTGCTTCCGGGCCGCATCCTTGAAGAGCTGACCAACAACGACCGCTCAATCGGCGGCATCACGCCCCGCTGCGCGCGCAAGGCGCTGGCCTTCTACAAACGCTTCGTGCGTGGCACCTGCGTCACCACCGATGCCCGCAGCGCCGAAATGACCAAGCTGGTCGAGAACGCCTATCGCGACGTCAACATCGCCTTCGCCAACGAACTGTCGATGGTGGCCGACAAGATGGGCCTCGACGTCTGGGAAGTCATCCGCCTCGCCAACCGCCACCCGCGCGTCAACATCCTGCAGCCCGGCCCCGGCGTCGGCGGCCACTGCATCGCCGTGGACCCGTGGTTCATCGTATCGAGCGCACCCGATCAAACCCCGCTGATCCGCACCGCCCGCAACGTGAACGATGGCAAGATGCACCACGTGGTCAAGCAGGCCGCAGACCTCGTCGAAGCCAACCCCCACGCCAAGGTCGCCTGCCTCGGCCTCGCCTTCAAAGCCAACATCGACGATTTCCGCGAAAGCCCCGCCCGCTACGTCGCCGCCAGCCTCGCCCGCCAATTCGGCAGCCGCATCCACGTGGTCGAACCCTATGGCGCACTGCCACGCGAATTCGAAGGCACCGGCGCCATCCAGATCGACGTCGATACCGCGCTGGAGGAATGCGACGTGCTGATCGTGCTGGTGGACCACGACGTGTTCAAGGTCATCCCGCTCGCCGAACGCCAAGGCAAGGTGGTCTATGACACGCGCGGCATCTGGCCCGATCAACCCGGAGCGGAAAGCGTGAGCGCAGGTCTGCGATTGGCGAGCTGATCCAGCATCAAGCCACAACCGAAGAACAGCGTAACTGCGGGCTTGCCCCGGCTGCTGGCTGTTCGACGATCACCCCTTCAGGATCACCCGCACCTCCTGCGGCACGTCCCGCACTGGCGCGGACCTTATCCAGCTCTCCAGTGCATCAATGTCGGTAGGCCCGGTTACCGTATCGGGCTTGCCTACAAACCCCGAGAATCCATCGCCCCCAAGCCCCAGAAAACCGTTCACCGTCACACGATAGGTCGCTCCCAAATCAAGCGGATTGCCGTCCAACATGATCGAAACGATCCGGTCGCCCGAAGGCCGTACCGGGTCATATGTAAAGACGAAGCCGGTAGACGGGGCCAGCGCTTGCTTTGGCCCGGTGTCGTCGAGGCCTTCTTCCAGCACCGCCTTGATCTGCGCCCCAGTCATCGTTTCAGTCACCACGTTGTTGCCGAAGGGCTGGCACAGATAGATGTCGCCGAAAGTCAGGGTGCCGTCGGCGGCGGGGACCAGCGGCGCGCGGATGCCGAAGGGGTTCATGAAGGCGATCTGTGCGCCCTTGTTGCGCGTGGCAGCCAATTGCGCGTCGGCGATCAGGTTGCCCAACGGCCCACCGCCCTTCTCGCCCGGCCCTTCGAGCTTGGGCGCGGCGCGGTCCAGCTTTCCGATGGGGCGCTGGGTGTAGGCTTTCGATGCCTCGACGTATTTCGCCACATATTGCGCCACATCGGCACGGGGCTGAAACTGCGGGAACAGCGCAGTGTTGACGATATCGCCGCGCGTGCCTTTGTAGGGGGAGGATTGTACGATGACATTCTCGGCTCGCTTCGAAACCACGCGCCCTGCCACCGGATCGATCTGCAGCGTGATGTCGGTAACCAGCTCGCCGTAAACCCCCGCACTGGTCAGGAGAAATGGCTTGGCCGGGTTGAGCGCGCCATAATCGCAGACATAGGACCAGTGCGTGTGGCCCGAAACGACCACATCGACGCGCGTGTCCAGCCGGTCGAGGATCGGGCGGATGTCGCCGGCAAAGTTTTCGCACCCCTGCGGATTGGGTTCGCCCTTGGTGCGCCCGCCTTCGTGGATCAGCACGACGATGGCATCTGCGCCCTGCTGTTTCAGCGCGGGCACGGCGGCGTTGATCGTGTCGGCCTCATCCTCGAACGTCAGGCCCTGAATGCCGGTGGGGTTGACCAGATTGGGCGTGCCTTTCAGCGTCAGGCCGATCACGCCCACGGTGACAGCGCTGCGGCCCTTGCCAAAGGTTTTTAGGCCGGTGGCGGGGAACAGGGTGGAACCATCGACGCGCTTGGTGCTGGCGGCGAGGTATTTGAAGGTTGCGCCGGTGAATGGCTCCAGCGCGCAGGGTTCCTTGGGCGTAAACTTCTCGCACCCGCCGGTCTGTTTGCGCAGCAGTTCCTGCTGGCCATTGTCGAACTCGTGGTTGCCCACCGCGTTGAAATCCACGCCGATGCGGTTCATCACGCCGATGGCCGGTTCATCGAGATAGAGCGATGAGGCCAGCTGCGAGGCGGAAATCATGTCTCCGGCCGAAACGGTCATCGATTGCGGATGTTTAGCGCGGATCGAATCGATGGCCGATGCCAGCCACGCCGCGCCGCCTGCCGGAACCGGTATTACGCCGCCCTTGCCATCGGCAACATTCACCGACTGGCGCGGCGGCTCAAGGCTGCCGTGGAAATCGTTGAGGCCGATAATGCCAACCTCAACCGGTCCTGTTGGCGCGTTGCTGGCCATCGGTGCGGCGCAGGCGGCAAGAAGAGCGGGGAGCAGCAGGGCAACTGCGGAACGGAGCGGCGTGGGCATGAAACGGGCGACCTTTGAACGGGTTGCCGCGTTGCGTAGCCCATCGCTGTGATGGTTTGAAGGCGCAACCGCACCTTCTTCGTATGCGCGGCCATTGTCGCGGACCAAGGACATCACTACACTGGTTTTGTTCCCTTCGACCAAGGACGCGCGATTCCGCCATGGCACTATCCGGCACAGATAAAGACGCCATGCGCGCGCGGCTGGTGGATATGGCGCAGGCCATGATCGAAGAGCGTGGCGGCGCGGGGCTCAATCTGTCCGAACTGGCGGCGCGGGCAGGGATCAGTCAGGCGAACCTGTCGCGCTATTTCGAAACGCGCGAGGAACTGATGGAGGCCATCGCCGAGCATTGGTTCCAGCCGATGGTCGACATCATGGAAGAGGTGCTGGCCAGCGACCTGCCGCCGCGCCGCAAGCTTTACGAATTCTTTGCCCGCCGCTTTGTGGTGATGCGCAAGAAGTGGGAGGATGATCCGGTCAAGCTGCAAACCTATATCGAGGTGGGCAGCGACTATTTCGAACAGGTCCGCAGCTACATCGATCTTGCCGACCATTACTTGGGCGAGATCATTGGCGAAGGGATGAGCGACGGGGCCTTTGCCGGGCTTGAGGTGGACGAGACGATCAGCCTGATCAACCAGATGTGCGCTCCTTATTGCGCGCTGCAAACGATGACGATGTTCATGGAGCGGTTGAGCGAGGACAAACTGGCTCGGATTATCGATGCCGTGTTTGATGGCCTGTCCGCCACCGATCGCGGGGCCAAGGCACTCACGGGCCTGCGCGCGGCCTAAGCGTTTGTGCACCAGTTGCCGCGGCGGCCTTGCCAGCGCTCGGCCAGCCCCTCTGCGGTCAGAATGGCACCGAGGCTCTGCCCGTTGCGGGTAACGATGCGTAGTGCGCGGCCATAGCGGTCGGTCGCGCGGCCCTGCACTTCCAGCGCGAATGGCCCGCTGTTGAGCAGTTCGACCAAACGAAGTTTGGCACGACGCCCGAGTGCGGCCTCTGCCGGACATGACGGCTGCGAGACTTCAGGCGTGTTGATGTCGGCGATGCGGATCTTCGTACCTTGGAGCCAAAATGTGTCGCCATCGACCACGCAGGTTATGCGCTGAGTGCTATCGCAAGGCGCAAACAGCGGTGCTGCTTTGGCGGGGGACTGTGCGACGGATGGCAGCTGAAAAGCTACAAACGCAAGCACGGTGGATGAAAGGAGGCGGAGAAACATGTCTCCACCCAACACGATCCCGCTTTGTTCTGCGCCCTCGTATCAGCCCTTAAAGCATTGAACCTAAGGGAAACTACGCGCCATCACTTGCCAGTAAACAGGAACGCGACCGCCGCCATGATGCAGCCAAAGGCCGCGAAGTGCCGCCAGTGCAGCGGCTCCTTTAGCACCACAACCATAAACACCCCGAAGACCACGAGAGCGATGGCTTCTTGCGTGATCTTGAGTTCGCCAGGACTCCACCCGTTCAACGCGCCGATACGGTTCGCGGGCACGGCAAGGCAATATTCGAACAGAGCGATGCCCCACGAAATCGCGATGACCCACACCAGCGGTCGCGCCGCGACGGCCTGCGCCCCGCCTTGAACATGCCAATACCATGCCACTGTCATGAACAGGTTGGACAGGACGAGCAGAACAACGGTGGTCATCAGCGGTCAAAGCCTTGCTCAGCAATAAAGAGCCTTGCTCCCTATCGCCACGTCGCTGCGGAGCGCAACGTCCGGATCAATCATCCTCGCCGCTTTGGCCGAGCAGACCTTCTTCGTCATCGTCATTTCGCTCGCCGCGATAGGCGCTCATGTCGATAACGCCGCTGCTGACCATCTGCTTCATGTGATCGACAAGGTCAGGCATGCTGCCGCTATTGTCACCCTGCCCCTGCGCACGTTCCCCAAGGTCCTGTTCGCCCAAAACACTGGTGGCACACGCAATCGCTTCTTCGGCGACGGTTTGCGCCTGCGCACCATCGTCTTCCTGTTCGCTATTCACAGTTTCGGGCACGGGGCTTTCACGGTCATTCATGGCGCAATCTCCTTTATGAGGAGACTACGCCCTGAACGCTGCCCCGTTCCGTATCAGCGCGTGGGAACCGGCACGTCGCCCGAATAATCATAGAAACCACGGCCAGATTTGCGGCCCAGCCAACCCGCTTCGACATATTTCTGCAGCAGCGGTGCGGGGCGGTACTTCGGGTCACCGGTCGAGGCGAGGTAGATCTTCATGATTTCAAGCAGGGTATCAAGGCCAATGAAATCCGCCAGTTCCAGCGGCCCCATCGGATGGTTGAGGCCCAGCTTCACGCCCTTATCGATATCGACGATGGAGCCGGTGCCGCTGCCGAGCACGAACGCCGCCTCGTTGATGAAGGGCACAAAGATGCGGTTGACGATAAAGCCCGGCTCATCCTGCGAAAGCACGATTTCCTTGCCGATATTGGCCACGTAATCGCGCACGGATTCGATTGTGGAAACCGAAGTGGCAAGGCCGGGGATCACTTCCACAAGCTTCATCAGCGGCACCGGATTGAAGAAATGGATGCCGATGAATCGCTGCGGATCAGGCGAGGAAACCGCCATGCGCGTGATCGGAATGGACGAGGTATTGGATGCCATGATGGTGTGGGCGGCCAAGTGCTTGCCCGCCGATTCGAAGATTTTGTGCTTGATATCCTCGCGCTCGGTCGCCGCTTCAATCACCAGATCGGCTTCAGTGAGCGCGGCGTGATCGGAGAAGCTGTGCAGGTTGGCCACGGTAGAAGCCGCCAGCGCCGCATCGATCTTGCCCTTTTCAACCAGCTTGGCCAGGCCCTTGGCGATCTTGTCCTTGGCCTTTTCGGCAAGGTCGACCGACACATCGCCCAACAGCACTTTCATGCCCGCTTGCGCTGATACTTGTGCGATGCCAGAACCCATCTGGCCTGCGCCGATGACCGCCACTGTCTTGATCATGTGATTCCCTCGCCAATGTTGCTATTTGGCGCGGTGCCTAACGGGCGAGTGAGGGCAAGTCTACCTGCAGCAAACGCGAGTTAATGCAAGGCGTGCCGATAATCAGCGCGAAGCGCCGGGAACCCACAGCGGATCGTTGCCGGCGTTGACGGCACGGGCAAGGACAAACAGGTAATCCGACAACCGGTTAAGATAGGCCAAAGCTTGTGGGTTGACCGGCTCTGCCGCAGCAAGTGCCACTGCGCTACGCTCTGCCCGGCGCACGGTGGCGCGGGCCACATGAATGCGCGCCGCAGCCTCTGACCCGCCCGGCAGAATGAAGCTGGTGAGCGGGGGCAGATTGTCATTCAGCGCATCAATCGCATTTTCCAGCCATTCGACCTGACTGGCGACGATGCGCAGGACCATTTCCGAAGGGGTGAAATCTTCCCCTGGCGTGGCAAGATCAGCACCAAGATCGAACAGATCGTTTTGAATGCGCTGCAAAGTGGAGGTGGTCGCGTCATCGGTGACAAGAGCGGCAAGGCCGATGACGCTGTTGGCCTCATCCACTTCGCCCATGGCCTGCATGCGCGCATCGTATTTTGCACGGCGCGAACCATCGACGAGCCCCGAGGTGCCATCATCACCTGTGCGTGTGTAGATCTTGTTGAGCTTTACCATCGCCGGTTCCAGTTTAACGCGCAAACGCGAGCAAGATGGCCACGGTCACCACGGCAAGGCCCTGATACTTGATGCGGTTGAACATCATCTTGTTCTGCAAAAGCTGGTTGGCAGTCGCCCCGTCGGACGGATCGCGGTTCAGGTCTTCCTTGGTGCTGTTCAAAAACGCAATGATCCCGCGCACGAGCGACACCACGGTGAGCACGACGAAAATGATGATGAGCGGGATCAAAAAGTATTTCATGGCCGCTGATCTATGGCGTCGGACAGCGAAATACCAGTGTCAAAAAGTGCGGCGCGGACCTCTGCCGCCACGGCGCGCCCGTCCTCGCCCGCACGGCGTCGATCGGCCAATGCCGGGGCGTCGCGCCGCTTAGCCAGCTTGCGTCCACCCTCTTCGACCAGCACCGGATGATGGTGCCAGACGGGCACTGGCAGGCCCAACAGATGCTGCAGCAGTCGGTGGATGTGCGTGGCCTGAAAAAGGTCAACTCCGCGGGTTACGTGCGTCACCTCATCGGCGGCATCATCCAGCGTTGCGGCAAGGTGGTAGCTGGCTGGCGCATCCTTGCGCCAAAGCACCACGTCTCCGAACAATTCGGGCCGGGCCTGCTGTAGCCCGTGACGCTCGTCCATCCAGTACAGCGGTCCGGCCAGTTCTGTCGCCTGTTCCATATCCAGCCGCCATGCCACGTCCGGCCCCGGCACAGGCCCCCGCCGCAGGCAGGTGCTGGGGTAGAGCGGACCATCAGGGCCATGAGCAACCGCCGCTGCAGCCACTTCGGCGCGCGTGCAAGTGCAGGGATAGAGAATGCCCATCGCACGTAGTTCATTAGCCGCGGTGCGATAGCTGGCGATGCGGTGCGATTGAGGCGTAACTTCCCGGTAATCGAGCCGCAGCCACGCCAGATCTTCGCGGAATTCCTGCGCCAGTTCGGGGCGGGAACGGGTGCCGTCGATGTCTTCGATGCGCAGCAGAAATTCCCCGCCATTCCGCATGGCCCGGTCATGGGCAACGATTGCGGAATACGCATGTCCCAGATGGAGCGGGCCATTGGGACTGGGGGCAAAGCGGGTTACGGTCATTGCGCTCAATTCTAGCGCGTGCAGGCAATCGATAGAAGCCCGCCAAAAAGTGCGCACCCTACAGACAAAACGGCTGCCCCACCGGGGCAGCCGCTTTTGTGTTGGTGCTTGGCATTCCGTACCGGCCGCCGGCAAATGCCGATAGGCCGAGGCCGCGCTCAGACGAGCGTGGCGGTGAACATCATGCTGCTGAGACCAGCGGCAAAGATGAACGGAAGCGCGATCGCGGTAAGCTTGCGCATGGTGTACCTCCTGTTGTGGTTCACCTTGCAGGTATCCTCCCAGTTCGTGTTCATCCGGCAGGGTGGGCTGGAAGCATCGGAACTGCCGTCCAAATACGTCGAATAGCGTATGCTGCAAGTGCGAACGCGGCAACTCCAGTTGCATGTAACGCAACTGTCACATTTCGGGCACCATCTGGACAGAAATGGCCCATGCCACTATCGGCCACGCATGAGCATCCAGCCTTCAGAATCGATCCTGATTGTCGACTTCGGCAGCCAGGTAACGCAGCTAATCGCCCGCCGTGTGCGCGAAGCGGGGGTCTATTCCGAGATCGCCCCGTTCACGCAGGCCGAAGCCGCGTTCCACCGGATGAAGCCCAGCGGCATCATCCTGTCAGGATCGCCCGCCAGCGTGCCCGCCGATGGCAGCCCCCGCGCGCCGCAGGTGCTGTTTGACAGCGGATTGCCGATTCTGGGCATCTGTTATGGCCAGCAGGTGATGAGCGAGCAGCTGGGCGGCAAAGTGGAGCCGGGCGATTCGGGCGAATTTGGCCGCGCGTTCCTGACCGTTACCGAACCTTGCGTGTTGTTCGATGGTCTTTGGGCGGTGGGCGAACGCCATCAGGTGTGGATGAGCCATGGCGACAAGGTGACGCAATTCGCACCCGGCTTCCGCATCGTCGCGGTATCCGATGGCGCACCATTTGCGGTGATCGCGAACGATGAAAAGAAGTATTACGGCACCCAGTTCCACCCCGAAGTGGTCCATACGCCCGATGGCGGAAAGCTGATCGCCAACTTCGTGCGCCACGTCTGTGGCTGCACCGGTGATTGGACGATGGCGGAGTTCCGCAAGACCAAGATCGCCGAAATCCGGGAACAAGTGGGCAATTCGCGCGTGATCTGCGGCCTTTCGGGCGGCGTCGATTCGGCGGTGGCCGCCGTGCTGATCCACGAAGCCATTGGTGACCAGTTGACCTGCGTTTTCGTGGACCACGGGCTGATGCGCATGGGTGAGGCCGAGCAGGTCGTCAGCCTGTTCCGCAACCACTACAACATTCCGCTGGTGCATAAGGATGTATCGGCGCTATTCCTAGGCGGGCTTGCCGGGGTTACCGATCCTGAAGCCAAGCGCAAATTCATCGGCAAGACCTTCATCGACGTGTTCGAGGCTGAAGCCAAGCAGGTCGGCGGTGCAGACTTCCTTGCGCAGGGCACGCTTTACCCGGACGTGATCGAATCGGTGAGCTTCACCGGCGGGCCTTCAGTTACCATCAAGAGCCACCACAACGTGGGCGGATTGCCTGAGCGGATGAACATGAAGCTGGTCGAACCCTTGCGCGAACTGTTCAAGGACGAAGTGCGCGCATTGGGCCGCGAGCTGGGCCTGCCCGATGTGTTCGTTGGCCGTCACCCCTTCCCCGGCCCCGGCCTTGCCATCCGCATCCCCGGCGAAGTGACGCGCGAGCGTTGTGATATCCTGCGCAAGGCTGATGCGATCTACCTCGAAGAAATCCGCAACGCCGGGCTCTATGATGCGATCTGGCAGGCCTTTGCCGTGCTGCTCCCGGTCAAGACCGTGGGCGTGATGGGTGATTTCCGCACTTACGACAACGTCTGCGCCTTGCGCGCGGTGACCAGCACCGATGGCATGACTGCTGACATTTACCCCTTCGATGCCGCCTTCCTGAGCCGCGTGGCAACGCGCATCGTCAACGAAGTGAAGGGCATCAACCGCGTGGTCTATGACTACACCAGCAAGCCGCCCGGCACGATCGAGTGGGAATGAGCGAGCGGTGACGACCGGCAGGGCGGCGAGATTGCCAAGCCTTGCCAGTGTCTTCCAGTTCCTGCTTCAACCTTGCAGCCATTCGCGGGTGTAGCGCTCACGCAGCGACCGCTTGTCGACCTTTTCGGTGCCGAGGCGCGGCAGGGCTTCGTGCACT
>JBEQBV010000063.1:0-15913 GCA_041639635.1 Novosphingobium sp. | reverse complement strand
CAGCGCCTGTTCGCCACCTTCATCCGGTCCATCGATGCGCAGGCCCGCTTGCTCTACCACGCGGTGCGCTGGACCGTGGCGGGCGGCGTCCTCAACCTGCTGCTGTGGGGCGCAATCCTCTACACCAAAATGACCTGAGGCCGAACCGCGCTCCGCGATCCGGCCTCAAGTGCTGGACTTTCAGTACCGATCAGTCGTGCTCGCGGCCACCGGCTCCGATGTAAAGCTCGCGGCCCATTTCGTCGTACTTCGCGCTCATCGCTTTCATTCCAGCTTCGGCTTCCGCCTCGTCAGCGGCAACGAACGCTTCAATCGGCTGGTTCTGCTTGGCGGCAAAGTCCCGCACTTCCTGGCTGATTTTCATCGAACAGAACTTTGGCCCGCACATCGAACAGAAGTGCGCCGATTTCGCACCTTCGGCTGGAAGCGTCTGGTCGTGATACTGCTCAGCCGTTTCGGGATCGAGCGACAGGTTGAACTGATCGCGCCAGCGGAATTCGAAGCGCGCCTTGCTCAGCGCATCGTCGCGCACCTGCGCCGCCGGGTGCCCTTTGGCAAGATCGGCCGCGTGGGCCGCCAGCTTGTAGGTCACCACGCCAACCTTCACGTCATCGCGGTCCGGCAGGCCAAGGTGCTCCTTGGGCGTGACGTAGCAGAGCATCGCCGTGCCATACCAGCCGATCTGCGCTGCACCGATACCGCTGGTGATATGGTCATAACCCGGCGCAATATCGGTAACCAGCGGCCCAAGCGTGTAGAACGGCGCTTCGCCGCAGGCCTCAAGCTGCTTGGTCATGTTCTCCTTGATCTTGTGCATCGGCACGTGGCCGGGACCCTCGATCATCACCTGCACGTCCTGTTCCCAGGCACGCTTGGTCAGCTCACCCAGCGTATAAAGCTCGGCAAACTGCGCCTCGTCGTTGGCGTCATAAATCGATCCGGGGCGCAGGCCATCGCCCAGCGAATAGGCCACGTCATAGGCCTTCATGATTTCGGTGATCTCGTCGAACCGTTCATAAAGGAACGATTCCTTGTGATGCGCCAGGCACCATTTGGCCATGATCGAACCACCGCGGCTAACGATCCCGGTCATGCGCTTGGCTGCCAGCGGAATGTAGGGCAAGCGCACGCCCGCGTGGATCGTGAAGTAGTCCACGCCCTGCTCGGCCTGCTCGATCAGCGTGTCGCGGAAAACTTCCCACGTCAGGTCCTCGGCCACGCCGCCAACCTTCTCCAGCGCCTGATAGATCGGCACGGTGCCGATCGGCACCGGGCTGTTGCGGATGATCCATTCGCGCGTGTCGTGAATGTTACGCCCGGTTGAAAGGTCCATCACGGTGTCCGCGCCCCAGCGGATCGACCAGACCATCTTGTCCACTTCGCTGGCCACGTCTGACGCTACCGCCGAATTGCCGATGTTGGCATTGATCTTGACGAGAAAGTTGCGCCCGATCGCCATCGGCTCGCTCTCGGGATGGTTGATGTTCGAAGGGATGATCGCCCGCCCCCGCGCCACTTCATCGCGCACGAATTCCGGCGTCACATAGTCCGGGATCGAAGCGCCCCAATCCTGCCCGTCACGGATCAGCGCTTCCTTGGCCTGCTTGCGGCCCAGATTTTCGCGGATGGCCACGTATTCCATTTCAGGCGTGATGATGCCTTTGCGCGCATAATGCATCTGGCTGACATTGCCGCCCGCCTTTGCCCGGAGCGGGCGCTTGACCACGTTCGGAAATGCCGGGACTCCCGCAGACCGGTCCGGGCCCTTCAGTCCGTTGTCCTCAGGCTTGATCTCCCGCCCGTCGTACTCTTCCACATCGCCACGGCCCATGATCCAGTCGCGGCGCAGCTTGGGCAGGCCCGCTGCAATATCGATCATGACCTTGGTGTCAGTATATGGACCTGACGTATCGTAAACCCGCACCGGCGGTTCGCCGCTCGAAGGCTCAAGCGCGATCTCGCGCATCGCCACCTTCATGTCAGGAAAGCGCAGGCTTTCGACATGGACCTTGCGGCTGCCCCGAATCGGGCCCGTGGTCACGCCGATTTCCAGTTTCGAATTGATGTCGGCCATGTGCACGCTCCTCTTCAGGCGGAGAGAGAAGCGGGGCATTCGGCCCGCTGTGCGCGGGCAAGCCTCCCTCCCTCCGCCCGTGCTAACGGGTTCAGGTTCAACGGGTCGGGCTGCGTGACCAGCCCCTCTCAGCCAGCACAGGCTCCCCGGGGTGTCCCCTAGGATAGAGCGCTCGATAGGCTTGAGCAACAGGCAAAACGACAATTGCTGCCATTGCCGTAGCGTTTCCCGATCTAGGTCGGTTTTGGAGAAATACTTCTCCGTAATCGGTTAATTCTTTGTTAGCCAATGCACGCCGCAATTGTCGCAAAAGCGCAGAAAGCGGTGGTTTATTGGGGGTTTACAATGAATAACAAGAACTTGCGCGATTACGTGTCAGCAACTGCACTTGCCATTACGCTGGTCGCGATTCCACACGCCGCAAACGCACAGCGCGCGACAACAGGTGGCGAAGCGCAACCATCCATCGTTCCCCCGCAGGTTCCCCTTGCTGACACGCAATGTGGCAACTCCCCGGGCTTCAATCTGCTGTCAAACTGCACCGTCGTTGGTACCCGCACCAATACAAGCCCGGTTGTTACCGTCTCGCCACTTCCGGGCTCATCGACCGCGTCCATTGTCACGGCCAGTGAACGGGTGGCCTACGATGGCCAGTTTGTGGTCGGCGGTGCCACAGTTTTTACGCCGGGAAGCACGCTGCCATTCGTTGTCCCGCCGCAAGACATCTTTTCTCCCGACAGTGCGCTCGTGATCGGTTCGATGGAATACACGGGCTCAAGAAGCTTTGTGCTCCCAAATTCGAGCCTGCCCTTTGTCACCGCCAATCCGCCCCCGCCGTCTGGCCAGTTCCAGCGCTATGACATCACGGAGCTTGATGTGCGCGAGATCGCAGTCGACATCGTCAATCAGGAAGTGGAAGTTAACGATGGTGGAGAATACAGCTTCTCACTGAACTCGACCAACCCGACCGCAATCACCAACAATTCAACTGCACTGACGGGCAGCTATCGCGGCTCGAATGATCAAGGCGCGCTCGTATTCGGCAAGATCGAAGGCACCGCTGCAGTGGTCGCTGCTGCACCGAATGCCGCGATCATCACGCCATCGCCGATCTTCCTGAATGGCGATGGCACCCCCACCGCCAATTTTGTCTCGCCTCTGGCCTTGCAGTATCAGGTAACCTCGCAGGAAACTACGCGCCTTGACGCCGATGGCCTCGTCACCCCCACCATCGCGGTGACGGACGGGATCAACATGAACGGCAGCCGAATCACCAACGTGGGCACTGCCATGGCCGCCACCGATGCCGTGAATCTCGGCCAGGTTACAGAACTGATCGCTACCAGCGGCACCGTGCAGAATGCAGAAGGCCAAGGCGCGCTTGTGGGTGGCAACAATTCGTCGGCCACCGGCGTGGGCGCGGTTGCGCTTGGCGAAGGTCAGCAGGCCAATGGCAACGGCGCAGTCGCCATTGGTGACCCGAACGTCGCCACCGGGATCGGCGCTGTGGCCATCGGTGCGGAAAACACGGCAACCGGTCGTGGCGCAATTGCCATGGGTGAACAGAACACCTCAACTGGCCAAGGCGCGGTCGCGATGGGCATTCGCAATACGGCAGGCGCACAGGGCGCGGTTGCCATCGGTGCATACAGCACGGCCAGCCAGATCGGCAATGTCGCCATCGGCTTCGATGCTGAATCGACCGGTGCAGGCAGTGCCGCGCTGGGCGGGCGTTCAGTCGCCAGCGCAACCGGAACAACGGCGCTTGGCAACACCGCCACGGCAACCGCTTCTGGTGCAACGGCCACGGGTTATCGCACCAATGCCAGCGGGATTGACAGCACCGCCGTTGGCACCACGTCCACCGCATCGGCCCTTGCGTCCACCGCCATCGGGCGCAATGCTTCAGCAACGGCCACCCGCGCCGTCGCTCTCGGCGCGGATTCGGTTGCGGATCAGGCAAACACTGTTTCGGTCGGTGCGGCCGGTGCAGAACGCCGGATCGTCAACGTGGCGAACGCCGTTTCAGCCAACGATGCGGTGAACAAGGCACAGTTCGATGCCGAATCTGCACTTCGTCAGGCCGCCGAAGCCACGCTTCAGTCCAACATCACCGCCGAAGCCGGGCTTCGCGCCGCCGGTGACGCTGCCCTGCAAAACGCGGTAACGGCCGAAGCCACAACCCGCGCCGCCGCTGACATCGCACTGCAAAACGCCGTTACTGCCGAGGCCACCACGCGCGCCGCGGCCGACACGGCGCTGCAAAGCGCCGTCGATGCCGAAACAGCCGCTCGTGCCGCTGCAGTCATGACCTTGCAGGGTGCAATCACCACAGAAGCAACCACCCGCGCCGCTGCCGACACCAACCTGCAGAACGCCGTCAACGCTGAAGCGGCCACCCGTGCAGCAGCCGTAACCACGCTGCAGAACGGGCTCAGCGCCGAAGCCGCCACGCGCCTTGCGGCTGACAACGCTGAAGCCAACGCCCGCGCTGCCGCAGACAACCAGTTGCAAACGCAGATCAACACGCTCGGAACCAGCCTGTTCTCGCTCACCGGGCGCGTAACCACGCTGGAAAACACCGTGCGGCAGGATCGCAAGGATGCCCGGCAGGGTATCGCAGCAGCCGTGGCCTTGGCGCAAGCCCCGATGCCTTCGGCTCCGGGCAAGGTGTCGTATACGGTAAACGTGGCCAACTTCCGCGATGAACAGGCCGTCTCGGCATCGATGGCCATGCGCCTGCGCGGGCCAACCACGATGGCTGTCACGGCAGGTGTCGCCTACGGTGGTGGTGCAAACACCGCCGTGCGCGTCGGCGTTGCTGGCGAGTTCTGATCGGCAGACGTTAGGCGGCAGGTCTGGGGGATACGCCCGGCCTGCCGCCACCCTCTGCTGGACCTGTGAGATTAACTGGCAATAGGCGCTTCGCTAGGCAGTGTGGAATTTGTCCACGCTGCCTAGGGCTCTAGCCGAAACCTTATCCGCCCTTGCCGGGTTTGGGCCTGCGCTGCTCTCCATGCCCTTTCTGACGGGTGATCCATCCCGCCCCCAGCCCATGGTTGCACCGGCAACCGCATGGCCCTAAGCGCAAGGGATGACTGTGCGGCACCATGACATTGCAATTCTTGGCGGAGGCCTTGCAGGCGGCCTGGTGGCTCTTGCACTGAAGCGTGAACACCCGGAACTGTCGCTGGTGCTGGTGGAACAGGCTGAAGTTATCGGCGGAAACCACGTCTGGTCGTTTTTCGGAACTGATGTGGGCAAAGCGGGCCGCGAACTGCTCGATGGCATGATCATAGCCGCCTGGCCCGAATACACGGTCCACTTTCCCGGATACGACCGACGTCTGAAAACCAGCTATTATTCGATCTCTTCCCACCGCTTCGACAAGATCGTGCGCGAGCGGATGGGTGACGATGCGATCATGACAGGTGTCCGCGCCCTCGCCTGCAGCGCCACCAACGCCACACTTTCGGATGGCACCCGGATTGAAGCCAAAGCCGTGATCGATGCGCGCGGCCTGCGCAATGTGACCGATCTTACCGGCGGCTGGCAAAAGTTTGTCGGTCGCCGTTTCCGCCTTGCTGCGCCGCACGGGCTGGAAATCCCGATCGTGAAGGACGCCAGAGTCGAACAGATTGACGGGTATCGTTTCGTCTATTGCCTGCCATTCGCCCCGGACGAGATTTTCGTCGAAGACACGTATTATGCCGATGGCCCCGCACTTGATGTCGCTGCAATCCGTGCACGTATCGATGCGTATGTCGCGGCGCGCGGCTGGCAAATTGCCGAAGTTCTGGATGAAGAACAGGGCGTGCTGCCGGTCGTTGCAGGCGGAAACTTCGATGCCTTTTGGCGCGCCAGCGGAGGTGCGGTTGCCCGTGCTGGCGTGCGCGCCGGGCTATTTCAGCCGCTGACCAGCTATTCCCTGCCAGATGCCGTCAAATATGCGCTCGCTCTGGCGCAGCAGACCGATCTTTCAGGCGATGCGCTTGCCCGCTTCAGCGAGCAGTGGTCAAAAAAGCATTGGGCCAGCACCGCCTATTTTCGCCAGCTTACCGCGCTGCTCTTTGCCGGGGCCGAACCGCACTTGCGCTATCGTGTGCTGGAACGGTTCTACAGCCTGCGCCACGGGCTGATTGAACGGTTCTATGCCGGCAAATCCACTGTGCTGGATAAGGCTCGCATTCTGGCGGGAAAGCCACCGCTGCCAATTACCAACGCTATTGGGGTGCTCACCGGCCTTGGCGGCAAGCCGAAGCTGCTCACGCAACAGCCACTTGCGCCTTCCCCTTCTCTTCACTCGATTCCAGGAACCACAAAATGAAGCGCGCTTGCGTAATCGGCTCCGGCTTCGGCGGCCTTGCTCTTGCCATCCGGCTCCAGTCCGGCGGCATCCAGACCACCGTGATCGAAGCGCGCGATAAACCGGGTGGCCGCGCCTACCACTGGGTGAAGGATGGCTTCACGTTTGACGCTGGCCCGACGGTGGTCACCGATCCCGCCTGCCTTGAAGAACTGTGGGCCTTGAAGGGCCATCGCATGTCTGACGATGTCGAACTCATGCCGGTCATGCCGTTCTACCGCCTGAACTGGCCCGATGGCACCAACTTCGATTATTCCAACGATGAAACACACTTGCGTGCCGAGATTGCCAAGCTGAACCCGGCAGACGTTGCAGGCTATGACGAATTTCTGAAATATTCCGCTGGGGTATTCGAAGAAGGTTACGTCAAGCTCGGCTCGGTTCCGTTCCTTGACTTTGCCAGCATGCTCAAGGCCGCACCGGCTCTCGCCCGCTATCAGGCTTGGCGGTCGGTCTATTCGATGGTGTCAAGCTATGTGAAGGATGAACGCCTGCGCGAAGCGTTCAGTTTCCACACCCTGCTCGTCGGCGGCAATCCGATGAACACCAGCGCGATCTACGCCCTGATCCACAAGCTGGAAAAGGACGGCGGCGTGTGGTGGACCAAGGGTGGCACCAACCAGCTGATCCAGGGCATGCTCACCCATTTCCAGCGGCTTGGCGGTGAAGTGCGGATTGGCGATCCGGTTACCCATATCGAAACACTCGGCACCCGCGTGACCGGCGTCAAGACGAAAAGCGGCTGGTCGGCCAAGTTCGATGCGGTCGCTTCAAACGGCGATATCGTCCATTCCTATCGTGATTTGATGCCTGATAATCCACATGCACAACGCCGTGCAAAGTCCTTGGCTAAAAAGAAATTTTCGCCAAGTCTGTTCGTTGTGCACTTTGGTCTGAAAGGCACCTGGCCCGGCATTGCGCACCACATGATCCTGTTCGGTCCGCGCTACAAGGGCTTGCTGGATGACATCTACAAGCATGGCGTCCTGCCCGAAGACTTCTCGATCTACCTCCACCACCCGACAGTGACCGACCCTTCGGTTGCGCCAGAGGGCATGAGCACGTTCTATGCGCTGGTGCCGGTGGCGAATATGGGCAAGCTGCCCGTCGATTGGGACGAGATCGGCCCGATCCTCGAAAAGCGCATTCTCGACGAAGTTGGCCGCCGCCTGATACCGGATATCCATTCGCGTATCGTAACGAAGTTCCATTACGCGCCTGACGACTTCAAGACCGACCTTTCCGCCCACCTCGGCAGCGCCTTCAGCCTCGAACCGCTGTTGACGCAAAGCGCATGGTTCCGTGCGCATAATCGTGACGATGCCATCACCAACATGTATCTGGTGGGCGCCGGGACTCATCCCGGGGCCGGCATTCCCGGTGTGGTCGGATCGGCAAAGGCCACCGCGCGCCTGATGCTGGAGGATCTTGCTTGACCGGAAACCTTCCCCTGAAACGCTTGGCTGTTTACTGCGGATCGGCGTCACCTGCGGACCCGCGTTACATTACACTCGCTCGCGAAATAGGCGGGGAACTGGCGCGGCGCGGCATTGGCGTCGTCTATGGCGGCGGCAAGCTTGGCCTGATGGGCGCAGTTGCCTACGGCGCGCTCGACGCAGGTGGCGAAGTCATCGGCGTGATTCCCGAAGCGCTGGTGAATGGCGAGGTCGCGAACAGGGACTGCACCGAACTGCATGTCGTAACGGGCATGCACGAACGCAAGAAGGCCTTTACCGACCTCTCCGATGGCTTTCTCACCATTCCCGGCGGTGTCGGCACGATGGACGAGTTGTGGGAAGCTGTAAGCTGGGCGCAGCTTGGCTATCACACCAAGCCGGTAGGCCTGCTCAACGCCTATGGCTTCTACGATCATCTGCTGGCCTTCAATCGCCACATGATCGAAGTCGGCTTCGTCCGAGAAGCCCACGCGGGCATTCTGATTGCTGAACCGGACCTCGATCTCTTGCTGGCGCGCATGGTGGCCTATGTCCCACACAAGCCGATCTTTGCCATGAAGGCCGACGATCTTTGATGCCTGGCTTCAGAGGTTGCCGGGACTGACCATGCTGGATCGCAAAGCGCTCGTTACGCACGCCCGAACATCGATTCTGAAAGGCTCGAAAAGCTTCGCCGCCGCCAGCCACCTGTTCGATAACGTAACGCGCGAACGGGTCTGGCTGCTTTACGCTTGGTGCAGGCGGGCGGATGATATCGTCGATGCGCAGGACCATGGCGGCGCGTTAGGCGATCAGAGCGGCGCGGCTGAGCGGATGGCACTGGTGCGTGACAAGACGCAACTGGCCTTTGCGGGACAACCGAACGGCGATCCGGCTTTCGACGCCCTCGGGCTCGTGGCGCGGGAAACCGGGCTGACCTACGCAATGGCGCAGGCGGTGATCGATGGCTTTGCGCTTGACGCCGCGGACTGGCAGCCCCGCACCGAGGCCGATCTGATGCGCTATTGCTGGCACGTGGCAGGCGCTGTGGGCGTTATGATGGCAGTCGTCATGGGAGTCTCGCCCGACGACGACGATACGCTTGATCGCGCCTGTGACCTTGGCCTCGCTTTCCAGCTTTCCAACATCGTGCGCGATATCGAAGAGGATGCCGCCGCTGGGCGCTGCTACATCCCGCTCGAATGGCTGGCGGAGGAAGGCATTGCCCCCGGCGCGCTGTTGCAGCCTGAACACCGCCCCGCCCTGACCCGTATTGCCGCGCGGATGTGCGAAGCGGCGCATGTGCACGAATGCTCCGCCCGCATCGGCGCGGCACGGTTGAAAGGGCGGCAGCGTTGGGCGATCCTTTCGGCGGCCGGCATCTATGGCGAGATTGCGCGCGAGGTTGCGCGGCGCGGGGAGCGGGCTTGGGACGAGCGCGTTTTCGTTAGTAACGGGCGCAAGCTGGGGTTTATTGCCCGGGCCGGCTGGGCAGCCTTGCGACCCGTGCCCCGGCATTGCGCCGACGCAGCAAAAGCGCGCAGATTCAACAGGCTAGGCCTGATCAATCTGTCAAATCAAGGTGGCGTTCTGAAGTGCACCTAGATGCACCTAGCAGCACCTAACGCGACTTAGCGGCCGTTTGACCTGCAAAATTGGCGGTTTGAGAAGCCTTCAAGGCATGGCAACATGCAGACTTGCACAGGAGGTCGGACGTGGACGCGATAGCATCGTCCGTTACGTTACAGAATTCATCCGAACGGGGCGGCGACCTCGTCTATCGCACCCGCTTACCCGTGCGGATTTGGCATTGGGTCAATGCCGTAACGATTTTCGCCCTGCTGATGAGCGGCGCGACGATCTTCAACGCCCATCCCCGGCTTTACTGGGGCAAGTTCGGCGCGAATTACGATCATGCTTGGTTGGTCATCGGCAAGCGCGCGGAAGAGGGATTTGTGCGGCTGGCCGGTTTCGAGATCGAGACGACCGGGTATCTGGGCCTGACCCCCTATTCCACCAAGGTAATCCCGCCGCTGTTCACAATTCCGAACTATTACAGCCTCGCCGAAGGGCGGCAGTGGCACTTCTTTTTTGCATGGGTGCTGGTGATATCGCTGACACTCTTCATTTTTTATTCTATTTTTTCTAGTCACTTGTCACGTGATCTTGCGCTTTCATCTGAAGAACGAAAGCTGGGCCACCTGTGGCATGACATCAAGGATCATGCCCGATTGCGCTTCCCCACCGGGGCTGCGGCCAAGGCTTACAACCCGTTGCAGAAAATGGCCTATCTCAGTGTGATTTTCGTTTTGATTCCGCTGGTTGTGCTGACCGGGTTGACTATGTCGCCCACGCTGAACGCGGCATTTCCGTGGCTGCTCGACCTGTTCGGCGGCAGACAATCGGCGCGATCCATACATTTCCTATGTGCTACAGGGTTTTGCGCGTTCACCTTCATCCATCTTCTGATGGTGATGCTGGCCGGGCCCATTAATGAACTCCGGTCAATCCTTACCGGATGGTATAGACTGCCGCAGCCGCGAAAGGATTCATTATGATTTCCCGCCGCAATGCCCTGATTGGTGTAGGCGCGTTAACGCTTTCCGGATGCGACGCCGTTACGCGATCACCCACTGTTCGCAAGGTGCTGACTTTAGGCGAAAAAGCTACGTTAACCAGTCAGCGTCTCGTTACGGACCGTAACGCTTTGGCGCCTGAGTACACCCGCGCCGACCTTTCCCCGCGCTTTCGGGTTAACGGCAACAGCATGCCGACATCGGCAGACTACCTAAGCCACATGGCCAGCAACTTTACCGATTGGAAACTGGAGATCGGCGGCAAGGTTGCGCGCCCGTTCAGCCTCACCCTCGCACAGTTGCGCAGCGCGCCACAGCGCACGCAGATCACTCGCCAGGATTGTGTTGAGGGGTGGAGCGCTATCGGAGAATGGACCGGCGTGCCGCTTGCTTTGATCCTGCTTCAGGCACAGATAATGCCTTCTGCACAATATATTGTATTCCATTGTGCAGACGATTTCTCAGGTGTGCCTTATTACGAAAGCATCGACATGATAGATGCGCTGCATCCGCAAACGATGCTGGCGCACACCATGAATGGTCAGCCCCTGCCCATCGGCCACGGTGCCCCGATCCGCCTGCGGGTGGAACGCGCGCTGGGGTACAAGCAGGCCAAGTTCGTGATGCGGATCGAGGCGGTGGAGAGCCTAGCGGGAATTCATGGCGGCGGTGGCGGCTACTGGGAGGATCATTCTGGCTACCAATGGTTTGCCGGGATCTGAAGCGTTACGAAAATTCGCCCATCGATGCAGATAAAATCCTGCATCGAAAGGATATTTTCGTAACGTTACAGAGCGATCATCGCATCAGCACCAGTTCTTCGGCCATCGACGGGTGCAGCGCAACGGTATCGTCAAAGTCCTGCTTGGTCAGGCCAGCTTTCACCGCAATAGCGGCAGCCTGCAGGATTTCCGGGCTGTCCGGGCCAATCATGTGGATGCCCAGCACCTTCCCGGTCGTGGCTTCGACGATCATCTTGTAAAGCCCGCGTTCGGGGCGGTGGCCGAAGATGTTTTTCATTGGGCGGAAGTCTGAGGAATAGACCTTCACATTGCCCCCATAGGCCTGCCGCGCCTGGCTTTCTGTCAGGCCTACGCCCGCCAGCGGGGGCTGCGAGAAGACGGCGCTGGGGATAGCATCGTAACTCACCGAAGTGTCCTTCCCGCCGAAAACACGGTCGGCAAAGGCGTGGCCTTCGCGGATGGCGATGGGGGTGAGTTGGACGCGGTTCGTTACGTCACCGACCGCGTAGATGCTGTCGCAGCTGGTTTTTCCGTGATCGTCCACCGGAACTTCGCCCTGTGCGCCGAGTTCAATCCCAACGCTCTCCAGACCGAGGCCATCGGTCTTGGGGCGGCGGCCTGTGGCCACCAGCACGACATCGGCGTGGAGCGGATCGGGCTGCTTGCCCACGTAGACATCGAGTGAGCCATCCGCGCGCTTTTCCACGCGATCAAATGGGCAATTGAACTTGTATTCGATGCCCCGCGCCATGGTGATCTGCAGCAGCCGGTCACGCATCGATTCATCATAGCCGCGCAGGATCGTCTCGCTGCGATTTACGATCGTTACGTGACAGCCGAGCGCGTTGAAAATGCCCGCAAATTCCATGGCGATATAGCCACCGCCTGAAATGACGACGCGCTTTGGCAGGGTTTCGAGATGGAAAACCTCGTTCGAGGTGATGCAATGTTCGCTGCCTTCGAACTCTGGCATGACCGGCCAGGCGCCGGTGGCGATCAGAATGTACTTCGCGCTGATTTCACGCCCCGAAGCGAGACGCACCGTGTTCGGTCCCGTAACGGTGGCGCGTTCGAGAAAACGCTCGACCTTGTTGGTTTCAAGCGTGTTCGTATAGGCCGTGTTGAGCCGATCCACGTCCTTCAGCACCGAGTCACGTAACGTCGGCCAGTCAAAACTCATCTTCTCGACCGTCCAGCCATAATTGGCCGCGTCCTGCAGCTCTTCAGCAAAGTGCGAACCGTAGACCAGCAACTTCTTGGGCACGCAGCCCCGGATCACGCAGGTGCCGCCGACCCGATACTCTTCGGCTACGGCTACCCGCGCGCCATGGCTGGCGGCAATACGGCTGGCGCGCACGCCGCCGGACCCTGCGCCAATCACGAAAAGGTCGTATTCGAATTGCTGGTCAGCCATGGGTGCTCCTTCGTAGAGCGCTCATATGGCGACTGGCCCGGCGCATGGCCAGAGTGGATTTTCGCCGGGCATTACGTAACGAGGGCGTGAATCAGCCGCCAATCCCAGCTGCTGCCAGCAAGGCTTCGGTCGAGGGATCGAAGCCCTCGCCTCCGCCGGCTTCGATCTGCTTGGCGATGGCCTTGCCCAGTTCCACGCCAAACTGGTCGAACGGGTTGATGCCGAGCATCGCGGCCGAGACGAAGGTGCGGTGTTCGTGGAAGGCGATCAAGGTGCCGAGCGTGGCGGGGTTAAGGTCCTCGCACAGGATCGTGGCGGAGGGGCGGTCACCCGGATAGGCGCGCGCGCCCCCCAAGGTATCATTGGCTTCAGATGCCTTCCCCGCCATCAGCGCTGCGCCTTGGGCGAAGCAGTTTGACAGCAGAATTTCGTGATGCACCGGATCGAGATCATGGCCCTGCGTCTTGACGGCAAGGAAATCGACCGGGATCACGTGCGTGCCCTGATGCAGCAGTTGGAATACGGCATGCTGCGCATCGGTGCCGACGCCGCCCCAGGTGACCGGGGCGCTGGCACGAGCGAGCGGGGAGCCATCGGCCAGCACGCGCTTGCCATTCGATTCCATTTCCAACTGCTGCAGATAGTCGGGCAGAAGTTTCAGCCGTTCGTCATAGGCGAAAACAGCGCGCGATTGGCAGCCGCGCACTTGTGCGTAATACAGGTCAGCGAAGGCGGCGCGGACCACGACGTTCTCGGCAAGGTCTGCATCGATGAAGTGCCGGTCAATTGCCGCAGCGCCATCGAGGAATTCGGCAAAGCCTTCCCAGCCAAGCGCCATGGCGACCGGGAAGCCGATGGACGACCAGAGCGAATAGCGCCCACCAACGGTTTCAGAGAATGGCAGGACGCGGGTTTCATCGACGCCCCATTCCACCGCTTTGTCCGGCGCGGCAGTAAGCGCGATGACGCGGCCATAGGCATCAGATACGCCGCCTTCGCGCAGCCATGCCAAAGCTGAGCTGGCGTTGGTCAAGGTTTCGGTGGTGGTGAAGGTTTTTGAGGCCAGCGCGATCAGCGTGGTTTGCGGATCGCAAGCCTTCATCGCAGCTTCCAGCGCGCAGCCATCAATGTTCGACACGACATGGACGGCAACTTTTGCGCCATCGCGGGTGAGCGCATCAATCGCCAGCGCCGGGCCAAGTGCGGAGCCGCCAATGCCGATATGGATCAGGCTTTTCACTTCTCCCAAAGCGCCTTCATGAATCGCTTCGACCAGCATCTTCATGCGGGCGTGGAGTGCGGCGGCCTCTTCAACGCTGGCCTCGTTGCCCACGCCGCGTTGAGCGGTGTGTTCGGCGGCGCGGCCTTCGGTGTTGTTGATCTTTTCGCCTTCAATCAGGGCGTTGCGGCGGCCGGTGAAGTCCATCGCATCGGCAATGCTGGCCATCTGCGCTTCGATTTCGGGCGAGAGGTGCGTCTTGGACCAATCGAAGATGACCGGGCCGCCGGGCAGATCAAGCGTGGTGGAATAGCGGGACAGGCGCGCAGGGTCGGCAAACAATTCTTTCAGGGTGGGCTTGGGCAATGCTTCGAGCGCGGTCCAGAATTGCTCTGCTTGGCTTGCCGACATGTCTATCCTCATCCTTTCGCAACTGCGTAATGGACCTAATGCCCGGTCAGGACGCGATCGCCAAGGGTGCTGTTCACCTTGGCGCAAGCTGCGCAAACGTATTTGGCGAGCTGTATTATTCAAACAACACACTTGACGAAGGGGCCTGCTGGCAACATGACCGCGACGATGAACGACACGCCTGACGCCAGCCAGCCAACCTCCGCCGATCCAGTAGGACCGGCTCCTGCATCCTCCCCTGTAAAAAAGGAGAAGAAGGAAGACAGTTTTCCGGTCTTCCTGATCAAGCTGGTGCTGGTGGTGGCAATCTTCCGCAGCTTCATTTTCTCGCCGTTCAATATCCCTTCGGAATCGATGCTGCCCCGGCTTGAAAATGGCGATTACCTGCTCGCTGCGAAGTGGCCTTACGGTTACAGCAAATATTCACTGCCTTTCAGCGTGCCGTTGCTGCCCAAGCGCATTTTTGCCAGCCAGCCTGAACGCGGCGATGTGGCGATCTTCAAGGCGCCTCCGGGCAACGACATCGACTATATCAAGCGCGTGATCGGCCTGCCGGGCGATACCGTGCAGATGATCGGCGGCGTTTTGCACCTGAACGGGCAAGCCGTGCCGAAGGAAAAGGTCGCAGACTTTGTTATCCCGGTAAGCCCGAACACGGATTGCCTTTCTGCCGAGTTTGCGGTGACCGAAGCTGACGGGCGCCAGACATGCCATTATCCGCAGTTCCGCGAAACGCTGCCCGGCGGCAAAAGCTACAACGTGCTCGATCTGGGGCCGCGTTCGGTAGACGATACCGTGCCGGTGGTGGTGCCCGAGGGGCAGTTGTTCATGATGGGCGACAACCGCGACAATTCGATGGACAGCCGCTTCCCCGCGATGGAAGGCGGCGGCATCGGGCTGGTGCCGCAGGAAAATCTGGTGGGGCGCGCTGCAATCATGATGTGGTCCACCGATGGCAGCGCCAACTGGTTCTTGCCGTGGACGTGGTTCAGCGCGGCACGCTGGGAGCGGATCGGGGGCACGTTCTGACAAAGCTTGCCGAACCGACGCTTGCCTTCCTGACGGAGCTTACCGGCGACGCCCCTGCGCGCGCAGACTTGTGGGCCGAAGCCCTTACTCATGGATCGATGGGCGAGCCTCGCGATTACCAGCGGCTGGAATTTCTGGGTGACCGGGTGCTGGGGCTGGTGGTTGCCGAATGGCTGCATGAAAAAAGCGATGCGGCAGAGGGCAAGCTTTCGCAGCGATTGAACGCGCTGGTCAGCCGCGAGACCTGCGCCGATGTGGCGCGCAAAATCGCGCTGCCGCTGCATATCCGGCTGGGCAAACAGGCGCGTGACGATGGCGGGGCGCAGAGCGACAATATCCTTGGCGATGTGATGGAAGCGCTGATCGGCGCGGTATTCATCGAGCGCGGGTTTGAAGCGGCGCGCGCATTTGTGCGCAAGCTGTGGGACAAGCCGATGGCTTCCGGCACCGGGCAGCGCAAACATCCAAAGGCAGCGTTGCAAGAATGGGCGGCGGGCAACCGGCGCAAACCTCCCGTCTATGCACTGGTAGCGCGTGAGGGGCCGGATCACGCGGTGCGGTTCACCGTGTCGGTAGAGGTCAAGGGCGTAGGGCTGGCCAGCGCGACCGGATCGAGCAAGCAGGAAGCCGAAACGGCAGCCGCGC
>JBEQBV010000062.1:0-15994 GCA_041639635.1 Novosphingobium sp. | reverse complement strand
CGTTCTTGCGCATCATCACCGACGGGCCGGCTTCATGTTCGTCAACGCGGACGGTCATGTAGCGGATCACGTCTTCGTTGATCTGCGTCTGACGCTCAAGCTCGAGAATGGTCGAGCCGGGCGCTTCGATGTTCAGCAGAACGAAGTGTGCCTTGCGGTTCTTTTGAATCTTGTAGGCCAGCGAGCGGAGACCCCAGGTTTCGGTCTTGACGACCTTGCCGTTGTTGCTCTCGACGATTTCGGTGGCTGTGGCGGCAAGCACATCAACCTGAGCTTGGCTCAGATCCTGGCGCGCCAGAAACACATGCTCGTAAAGCGGCATGCTTTTGCGTCCTTATCTCTATAACCGATCGCTGGCTGATCCGCGGGATTGCGGGGCCCCTCCGGCTTTCTTCCATATCACTGACCAGATGTCGGTGAAGAGGCGGCGCTTAGCGATTCTGGCGTGGAAAGCAAGGAAGAACTTGGAATTAGGGCGCGGTAGCAGGCTTTACAGGACCGACATTAGCCGCGGCAGGCCTTGGTGTGCCACAGAAAAGCAGCGCGGTGATGCCATTTGCGCGCACGAACAGGTAGCTCGCCACCGCCAGAAGCAGAACGGTCCCCGATGCTGTCACCCATTGCGCTTCTGGCGGCACCGGCAGGCTGCGGATGTGCGGCAAGACGATCATCGCCCAGACAAGGTGGAACAAGTAGATCGCCAAGGCACCGTCGACGAAGAACGACACGATCCGGCTCGGGCCGCGCACTGCCCATGCAAGAAGGCGAAACAGCGCCAGGGACATCAGAAACGCCAGCGGCAATTCGATCATGCGCAGAGTGATCGTGCCGACCACATCGGGGTAGATCTCTTTGCCCAGAGCCGGGCGGATCAACGGGTCGAGCGGGAGGTAGAACGCCAACAGCACCGCAATTCCCGGCACGATCCAGCGACTGCGCAGTGCGAAGACCTGTGCGCCAATTCCCGCGTGCCAAACCATCACGCCCAGCGCGAAGCCCGCCGCGTGGAAGATCAGTTGTTGCCACAGCAGGGTTTCAAAAGGGGCATCGGGAATGGCGGGCACAAGCTCAGTCGCCAGATGGACCAATCCCCACAGGCCAAGCAGTGCCAGCAAGGCAAGGCTTTGCCACCCCTGCAGCAGCAGCGCTTTGCGGGTGGCTTGGCCCGGCATGATCGCTTTTGCCGGAATTACGGCATAGATCGCGCACAGACCCAGCAGCACCACCAGAAACCATAGATGATCAAGCGCAAGCGGCAGACCCAGAAAGCGCGGGGAAGGCTTGTGCAGCAACGTGTCCTGTAATTGGAATTGCAGCGCGCCCAGCGTCAGCAGGCTGGCGAGGAATGGCAATCCCAGCCGCCGGACGCGTTCGGATATCCATTCCCGCGTGCCCTTGCGATCACGGATCATGCCCGCAAAATACCCGGCCAGCAGAAAGAACGCGAACATGCGAAAGGCATGGGTGATCGAAGCCCAGCCGCCGATCAACAGTGATTGCTGAAAGTCGGTCGCCGCAGGCTCGGTTTCGAAAATCGCCTTGGTGGCCACATGGAACGGCAGGCCAAGCAGCAGCAGCGCCGCGCGCGCGGCGTCAAGATGATGCAGTCGTGAAGGTGGCGCGACCATGGGCGGGCCCTACAGGAACTTTGCGGGTGTTTGAAGAAAAGAAGAACGGGAACCAATCTCGGCCACAAACGCTGCGGGCTTGCGCTTCACTTCAGGTTCCCGCAAATCGGGCTTCTGATTGCGAACTCCTTCAAGGATTTTTCCGCCCCATGCCTACTGGCCTTGTCGCTCTGCTCGACGACATTTCCCTGATTGCTCGCGCTGCCGCAGCCTCGCTCGACGATGTGGGCGTGGCCGCCGCCAAGGCCGGATCCAAAGCGGCAGGTGTGGTTATCGATGACGCCGCAGTCACGCCGTCTTACGTGACTGACTTCACCCCCGACCGTGAATTGCCAGTGATCTGGCGGATCGCAAAGGGCAGTCTGTTCAACAAGCTGGTGGTCCTGCTGCCTGCAGCTTTGCTGTTAAGCGCATTTCTGCCGGGCGCGATTACGCCGATCCTGATGGCTGGTGGTCTTTTCCTGTGCTTCGAAGGCGCCGAAAAGGTTCTGGAAAAGCTTGGTGGGGAAAAGCACGGCGAAACGCTGGCTGATCAGCCGACGGATATCGCCGCATTCGAAGAGCAGCGGGTGTCCGGCGCGGTGAGAACCGACATGATCCTTTCGGGCGAGATCATGGCCATCACGCTGGCGGGTCTGACAGGACAATCCATCTTTCAACAGGGTGTGGTGCTTGCCATCGTTGGCATTGCGATCACGGCAATTGTCTATGGCGCGGTTGGTTTCATCGTGAAGATGGACGACATCGGCCTGAGCCTTGCAAAAAGGCCATCGGCGGCTGCGAAGTCTGTGGGGGCGATGCTGCTGAAAGCCATGCCAATCCTGCTAACTGCGTTAGCTACAATCGGCACGGCAGCGATGCTGTGGGTTGGCGGCCAGATCATTCTGCATGGGGCCGAAGAGCTTGGTCTGCATGGTCCGGCAGATGTGGTCCATGCAGCTCAACACGCGGTAGAAGCGGTTACCGGCCCTCTGGCGGGCATTCTGGGCTGGCTGACCAACGCCGTGCTGTCGGCGGTAGTTGGGCTCATCCTTGGCGCGATCGTTGCGTGGATCGTCCATATGATCGCCAAGGCGCGCGGCAAGCATTGAGGGCTGCGCCGCGCAAACTTTCGCGCAAGTTCAGGCCGCGTGCCGCACCGGATGCGGTTTGGGGGCAGCCGCATCGCGATAGTGCTTGATGGCGAACTCGCTGACGAGGTTTTCGAAGACATCGTCGTGCAGGGGTCGCTCAAACTCCAGTCCGCTGACCTTGTCCCGGCTCCACACCACGAACGCCAGCTTGGGCTGAAGGCCCGGCAGCATCAGATAGATCGGCTCATCGATCCGCAGTTTGGCGATACCCTCGATCCGCGCGCCGTGTGGATTGAGATCCTTAAGGATGACTGTTGATCGTTCAGTGCCGCGCTTGCAGCGCACTGGCAGTTCGATTCCAACCCGCGCAACGCGGCGTTTGGATTCACTGTCGGCGTTTTCGCTATCGATCCACATGGCCAATCCTCCACTTGTGTTAACCACAAGCATTAGGACGGACTAACGCCGAAAAGTTTCAGAGGGGCTAACCGAAAGCTGGCGTTAACCATTCGGCAGCACCTGCATATCTGATCATAGCTGCTGCAGGATGTCGCGGGCGAACAGCGACAGTGTATCATCGCGCGCGCCCATCACCACCACCCGATCACCGGAGCGGGCGAGGGCCACGATGCGGTCGGCGCAATCGGCGCGGGCGGCGATGTGTTCGGCATTGCCGCCATGGTCGCGGATCAGGCTGACGATGCGTTCTGACCCTATCGACCGATCCACCGTGCCGCCGAAATAGACCGGATCGCAAAGGATCGTCACGTCCTCAGCCTCAAGCCGCGTGGCCAGAACTTCTGCCAGTTCGTGCCCCATCTGGCGCAATGGCCCATAGCCATGCGGCTGGAAGAACGCGATGACGCGGCCGGGATGCGCTTTCAGCGTTGCCAGCGTGGCGGCCACTTTTTCGGGGTTGTGGCCAAAGTCATCAATCACCGTGACGCCCGAGGCCGATGTGCCGACAATATCGAACCGCCGCGCAAGCCCGGCAAACCCGCCAAGGTGCCTGACAGCATCTTCCTGCGGCACGCCCGCTGCATCTGCTGCTGCCAGTGCCGCCAGTGCATTGGCAAGATTGTGCCGCCCCGGCACTTTCAGCGTGAGCGGCTGAGTAGCACCGGTGCGTCGGTCAATCACTTGCGCCGAGATCGTGGTTGGACCTTCGTTTATGGTGCCATCTTCGACCGAAATCTGCGCCTGAGGGCCGAACCCGAAGGTCACCAAACTCTGCGCGCGCCCGATCAGTGCCATGCTTTCGGCATCGTCGGCATTGATGACGGCGGTGCCCGCGCGGCCCAGAAAATCGCCAAACAATTCGCGTAGTTCTTCCAGACTCTTGTGATCAAGGCTTACATTGTTGAGCACCGCCACGGTCGGACTGTAGAGCGCAATCGATCCGTCGCTTTCGTCAACTTCGGACACGAAAACCCCGCCCGCGCCGACCCGCGCCGAGGCAAAGGGCGCATCATCGGCGACGAAGTTCTTCATCACCGCGCCGTTCATGATCGTGGGATCGCGGCCCGCCTCGGTCAGGATCCAGCCGACCATACCGGTGACAGTGGATTTGCCGCTCGTCCCGCCCACAGCAATTCGCTGTGGCGCGGCATTGAACAGCGCGGAAAGCAGCTCTGCGCGGCTCATCCGTGTGCAGCGCAGCTCCTTTGCACGCACCACTTCCGGCACCGTGTCCTCAACCGCAGCCGAGGCGACCAGCACTTGTGCGGCTGACGTAATTCCTGAACCATCCTGCGCAAACAGCTTGAATCCAAGGCTTTCCAGCCAGCCGAACTTTTCGGGCGTGCGGCCCTGATCGCGGCTGCGGTCTGATCCGGCCACGCGCGCGCCCATCCCCTTCAGGATCAGGGCCAGCGGCAGCATTCCCGATCCGCCGATTCCGCAAAAGAACCATTCGCGATCTGCCAGGGGAACGGCAGTGGTGGATTGGGGCGAAGGCATCGTGTCGTCAGTCATGCCGTTTCGGTATGCGCCTGCGCAGCTTGTGACAACCTTCGGATTGCCGCTTTCGCCCGAAGCGCGAAACCGGCTAAGGCTGGGGGATGATCCGCCGCATCGCCATCTGTGCCCCGTCAACGCGATTCACACGGGAGGATGCTGCCCGTGTCACAGAGCTCTGTCAGGCCGAATTTCCGCAACTCGAACTTGCTTTCCACGAACAATGTTTCGCCAGCGATGGCCATTTTGCCGGGCCTGATGCGCTAAGGCTTGGCGCTTTTGTGGAATGCGCCAACGATCCGTTGTTCGACGCGGTCTGGTTTGTGCGGGGCGGCTACGGCGCAAATCGCATGGCAGGCGATTCCATCGCGCAACTTTCTGCGCCGGCGCATGGCAAGCAGTATCTTGGCTATTCGGATGGCGGCACTCTGCTGGCAGCACTTTATCGTGCCGGGATCGGGCAGCAGGTCCATGCACCGATGCCAACCGACATCCGCCGCGCCGGGGGGGAAGCCGCTGTGCGCCGCACGCTCGGCTGGCTGGCAGGGTCGCGCGATGGGCTGGAACCCTCACTCGGCGATGGCCAGCGTGCGGTTGCCTTCAATCTGATGACATTGGCTATGCTCTGCGGCACGCCCCTTATGCCGGACCTTGCCGGCCATGTCGTGATGGTAGAGGAAGTGGCCGAGTATCACTACGCGGTGGACCGCCTGCTTTGCCACGTAACCCAGTGCCTTGCGCCGGTCGGCATCGCGGGTCTCAGGCTGGGCCGGGTCAGCGATGTTCCGGAAAACGACCGTCCGTTCGGCTTTGAGCCAGAGGCCATGGCGCAGCACTGGTGCGCGAAAGCTGGAATCACATTTCTGGGTTCCGCCGATATCGGTCATGACATCGCCAATCACATCGTGCCGTTCGGTCTTGCGTGAAAGGCAGCGCCGGAATAGGGCGCGCCACCGCAGATAAGGGTCGCCCATCAGGGCGGGCAGCAGGAGATTTCGATGCGAGCGTTCGTTTTTCCGGGGCAGGGCAGCCAGAAGATCGGCATGGGCCTTGAACTCGCGCAGGCCAGCGCTGCTGCGCGCGAGGTGTTCGAGGAAGTGGACGAGGCACTGGGCCAGAAGCTCTTCCAGATCATGAAAGAAGGCCCGGAAGACCTTCTGACGCTTACCGAAAATGCCCAGCCTGCGATCATGGCCAATGCCATTGCCGTGCTGCGCGTGCTGGAGCGCGATGGCGGCATCACGCTAGCCGAAAAGGCCGATTTCGTGGCCGGGCACAGCCTTGGCGAATATACCGCGCTCTGTGCGGCGGGCGCGTTCAGCCTTGCCGATACGGCCCGCCTGCTGAAGCTGCGTGGCCGTTCAATGCAGGCCGCCGTGCCTGTGGGTGAGGGCGCAATGTGCGCGTTGCTTGGTGCCGACATCGAAAAGGCAACGGCGCTGGCGGAAGCGGCGGCTGAAGGCGAAGTCTGCACGGTCGCCAATGACAACGATCCCACCCAGGTCGTCCTGTCTGGCCACCGCGCCGCAATCGAACGCGCCGTTGCCATGGTGAAGGATCACGGCATCAAGCGCGGCATTCTCCTGCCCGTGTCTGCCCCGTTTCATTGCCCGTTGATGCAGCCTGCCGCCGATGCCATGGCCGAGGCGTTCGAGAAAACCCCGCCCGGCCCCTTGCGCGTAGCGCTTTTCGCCAATGTCACCGCTTCGGTTGTTACCGACCCAGCCGAGGTGCAACGCCTCCTTGTCGAACAGGTCACGGGCCGCGTCCGCTGGCGCGAAAGTGCTATCGCCATGAAAGCCGCAGGCGTAGAAAGCGTGATCGAACTGGGCGGCAAAGTGCTTGGCCCTATGATCACCCGCTCGGCCACGGATGTTTCGGTCACCAGCATTGTCGGCATGGCCGATATCGAAGCCATTCTGAAGGAGCTTTGAGCCTATGGAAAACCGCCTTTTCGACCTCACCGGCATGACTGCCCTCGTCACCGGCGCTGCTGGTGGTATCGGTTCCGCCATCTGCCATGCGTTGGCGCAGCAAGGTGCGCGGCTGGCGCTTTCGGGGACCAATCCTTCAAAGTTGCGCAGCTTTCGCGAAGAACTGAACGATACCTACGGTCACGACCACGTCGAAATCACTTGTGACCTGTCGAACACCGAACAGGTCGAGCACCTCGTGCCTGCTGCCATGGACACGCTTGGCAAGCTCGATATCCTTGTGAATAACGCTGGCATCACGCGCGATAACCTCGCCATGCGGATGAAGGATGATGAGTGGGATGCGGTGGTCCGCGTAAATCTTGAAGCTGCCTTCCGCCTGATGCGCGCGGCCACCAAGCCGATGATGAAAGCGCGTTTTGGCCGGATCGTTTCGATCACCAGTGTCGTGGGCGCTACCGGCAATCCGGGGCAGGTGAACTATGCCGCCGCCAAGGCCGGGCTCGTCGGAATGTCGAAGTCGCTGGGGCAGGAGCTTGCCACACGCGGAGTGACCGTGAACTGCGTGGCGCCCGGTTTCATTCGCACCGCGATGACTGATGTTCTCCCCGATGGCCAGAAGGACGCGCTCAATGCGCGCATTCCGATGGGCCGCATGGGCGAAGGTTCCGATATTGGTGCGGCGGTGGCTTTCCTCGCTTCAAAGGAAGCCGGATACGTCACCGGGCAGACGCTGCACGTCAATGGAGGCATGGCGATGCTATCGTGATCAAAGCGCTGCACCTGCCGCAAACCTGAAATCGGGACCTTTATCCCCAACTTAGGCCGCAATGGCAGGAGCAACGCTTGCCGAGTCGCGGCGCTGCGTTAAGACAGGCAGTCCGAACCGTATGCCGGGGGGTGTGATTCCCCGGTCCAGCCAAATTCACGGAAGCACGGCGCAAGCCACACTCCGGGGGGATCGAGACGAGAATGAAGGCGACGATCGAACGCGCGACATTGCTGCGCTGCCTGTCCCACGTCCAGTCGGTGGTTGAACGCCGCAACACGATTCCGATCCTGTCGAACGTGCTGATCGAGGCCTCGCCCGACAATCGGGTTCGGCTGATGGCGACCGACCTTGATCTGCAGATCGTGGAATCGATGGCTGCTGTTTCGGTTGAGGTGGCAGGGGCCATCACAGTCTCGGCCCACTTGCTGTTCGACATCGCACGCAAGCTGCAGGATGGATCGCAAGTCAGCATCGAAACCGCCGACAATCGCATGATCGTGAAGGCGGGTCGCAGCCGCTTTCAGTTGCCTACGCTTCCGCGTGATGATTTCCCCGTGATCGTCGAAGGCGATTTGCCGACCAGCTTTGAAGTTCCCGCCCGCACGCTGGCCGAACTGATCGATCGCACCCGCTTTGCGATTTCGACCGAAGAAACGCGCTATTATCTTAATGGCATTTTCCTGCACGTGTCGGATGAAGCCACTCCGGTGCTGAAGGCTGCGGCCACCGATGGCCATCGCTTGGCCCGCTTCACTATTGCGCGTCCCGAAGGCGCAGAGGGCATGCCCGACGTGATCGTGCCGCGCAAATGCGTGGGCGAATTGCGCAAGCTCCTGGAAGAAGTGCTTGATACCAACGTGCTGATTGATCTTTCGGCCAGCAAGGTGCGCTTCACGCTGGGTGGCGAAAACGGTGTCGTGCTCACCAGCAAGCTGATCGACGGCACGTTCCCTGATTACAGCCGCGTCATTCCCACTGGTAATGACAAGCTGCTGAAGCTCGATCCGCGCTCGTTCTTCGAAGGGGTTGATCGCGTGGCCACGATCGCCACTGAAAAGACCCGCGCGGTCAAGATGGCGCTGGAAAACGATCGCGTGACGCTTTCGGTTACCAGCCCGGACAACGGCACCGCCGCCGAAGAACTTCCGGCAAGCTACAGTGCATCGGGCTTTGAAATCGGCTTCAACGCCAATTACCTGAAGGACATCCTGAGCCAGATTGATGGTGATACGGTGGAACTGCATCTGGCCGATGCCGGCGCGCCCACGCTGATCCGCAAGGACGACAAGAGCGCTGCGCTATACGTGCTGATGCCGATGCGGGTCTGATCCTCCAGCGTCAGGGAAACCACTGTCCTTCCCTCGGCTCGCTTCTGGTTAACTGACCATTGCGGATTGGCAGCGTAACCTTACGCCTGCCCTGAATACTCAATATGAAAGTTTGCTGGATTATTTCTGCTCCAGACAGGAGTGGAAGTTCATGACTAGCGATTACGATCCGCAGGCTGTTTCGAAGAAGCTGACGTTCTTCAACATCGGCGAAAAAGACCTCGCACGGTTCCCGCAGATCGCCGCGGCGTTGCGCAAGCACGCCCCACCCGCGCTGGACCGGCTTTACGATCAGATATCAGCAACGCCCGAAACAGCGCGCTTTTTCGGATCGCGCAACATGATGAACCATGCGCGGGACAAGCAGATCGACCACTGGGCCAATATGTTCGGCGGCACGGTCGACAAGGCCTATTTCGACAGCGCCGAACGGATCGGCAATGTCCACGCCCGGATCGGGCTTGAGCCCGGCTGGTATATCGGTGCCTATGCCACTGTGCTGGAAAACATCGTGAACAAGATGTTTGCCGGTTTCGGCGCTATGTTTCGCCGCCGCAAGGTTGCCCGCTCGGTCGGCTCCATGATTAAAATGGCGTTGCTGGACATGGAAGTGGCACTTTCCACCTATTTCAAGGCCGAACAGGCTGTGCGTGTCGCCGTGATTGACGAGGTCAGCGCCACCTTGCGCGCCATGGCCGAGGGCGATTTTGCCACCCGCGTGCCCGATCTTCCCGCAGCCTTTGCTGAATTGCAGAAGCATCTCGATGGCATGCGCGTTCAGGTTTCAGGCGTGTTGAGCAATGTGGCCCAAACCTCCAGTTCCGTTGATGTGGGGGCGAGGCAGATACAGCAGGCGTCAGACGATCTGGCGCGCCGCACCGAACAGCAGGCTGCCAGTCTGGAAGAAGCGTCGGCAGCGATGGCTATGCTCTCCACAAATGTCCATTCCGCTGCCGATGATGCTGCGCATATGCACGATTCAGTTGAACAGGCGCACGGCGAAGCGCTCAAGGGTGGCGAGGTTGTGGGCGAGGCCGTGACGGCGATGAACGACATTCATCATTCCGCGCAGGAAATCGGCAAGATCATCGCCGTGATCGATGGCATTGCCTTTCAGACCAATCTGCTGGCGTTGAATGCGGGGGTTGAGGCCGCCAGGGCAGGGGACGATGGCCGGGGTTTTGCCGTCGTCGCCAACGAAGTCCGCGCGCTGGCCCAACGTACCGCCGATGCCGCGCGCGACATCAAGACTCTGATCGGCGTCAGTTCAACGCAGGTCGAGCGCGGGGTCAGTCTGGTCGGCCAGACCGGCGTGATGTTTGCCGTGATCGTTGAAAAAGTCGGCAAGGTTGCTGAACTCGCCAGTAGCATCGCGCGTATGGCCCAGGAACAGGCCTCCAGCATCGGCCAGGTGCGCGAAACCGTGCGCGAAATGGACACGATGACCCAGCAGAACGCGGCCATGGTCGAAGAAGCGACCGCCGCCGCTCGCAGCCTTGCCAGCGAAGCGGATTGCCTTGCGACTTTGGTATCGCAGTTCCGGTTGGACAAGGGCACTGGCCACGCGCATCCTGAACTGCGGCGCGTGGCGTAAGCTTTCGCGCTACTCTGCCGCTTCGAGCAATTCGGCCCGCTGCGGCCCGCGAATCAGGCCGCCCGGCGTCTCACCGGTCCATTCGCCCTTGCGGAAGGTCACTTTGCCACCCTTGATCGTATAGTCGTATCCTTCTGCTTTCTGCAGCAGCCGCTTGCCCCCGGCAGGAAGATCAAACGCCAGCCACGGCTTGAGCAGCTTGAGGTTTCCAAAGTCGATCACGTTGATATCGGCCAGATAGCCCGGCGCCAGAATACCCCGGTCATCCAGACCATACAGTCGCGCCGTATCGCGGCACTGGCGCTTCACGGCCTGTTCAAGGCTGATCCGACCGCCTCTTTTCCGATCACGGACCCAGTGCTCCAGCATGAACGTAGGGCTGGCGGCATCGCAGATCGTGCCGCAATGCGCTCCGCCATCCGACAGTGAATTGACGGTGTCGTCTGCAGCTTGCAGCGCCTCAAGGAAATCCAGATTGCCATCGGCATAATTCAGGATCGGCAGGTAGATGAACCCCGACCCGTCGTTTTCCATCAGCTTGTCATAGGCATAGGCATCGGGCGTGATGCCTGCCGCCTTGGCCTGTGCCAGAATGCTGGCATCGGCTTGGGGTTCGTAATCAAAGCCATCGTCCATCACGAAATGGTTGTGCCAGCCTTGGCCGATCATCATCAGCAGCCCGATGATATCGCTTTGCGGATAGACGTTCTGTTCCGATAGCACTTGCGCCTGGAATGCCGGGTCTTTCAGCTGCGCAAGCTGCTGGTCCCATGGCAGATCCGCAATCGCGGCATAGCTTGGGCGGAAGCGGAATGGGTGGATCGTACCTTGCCACGCCATTACCACGCCATTCCCGCGTAGCGCGATTTGCGCCACGATGTTCGCCCCTTGCGCGTTCTGCTGCCGCATCTGGGCGATCTGCTCATCCAGCGGCAGTTCCTTGGCGATAGACTGCAGCGCGGCATAGGTCACCGGCAAGCCCGTCTCGCGGCTCAGCGCACCCATCCAGCCGAATTCGTCCCATTCGCGCTTCATGTCGGATGCCATTTCGAACACGCCATGGCCAACGCGGCCCATGGCACGGCCAATTTCGATCAATTCCTCTGCCGTAGCGGTCGTCCCCGGCACAACCTCGCCATCGACCGATTTGTGAATCACCGTACGACTAGTGGAAAAGCCGAGCGCGCCTGCACGCACGCCTTCCTCCACGATTTCCGCCATCTTGTGGATGTCATCCGCCGTCGGCACAGCGCCGGGTTTCTCCCGCTCACCCAGCACATAAGCGCGCACCGCACCGTGCGGCACATGGGTGCCCACATCCACCGTGCGCGGCAACTGCTCCAGCGCATCGAGATATTCTGGGAAAGTCTCCCAGTTCCACGTCATCCCCTCGGCCAGAGCTGTGCCGGGGATGTCTTCCACGCCCTCCATCAACCCGATCAGCCAATCGTGCCGGTCTGGCGCGGCGGGCGCAAAGCCCACGCCACAATTGCCCATGACCACCGTGGTCACGCCATGCCATGATGAAGGTGCCATTTCGGCATCCCACGTGGCCTGGCCGTCATAGTGCGTGTGAATATCGACCCAGCCCGGAGCAACGATCCGCCCCGTAGCGTCAATCTCCTGCGCAGCATCGCCGCGCACCGTGCCAATGGCGGCGATCAGCCCATTCTTCACCGCCACATCGCCATTGAAGCGCGGCGCTCCGGTGCCATCGACGATGGTTCCGTTCCTGATGATCAGGTCATATGCAGGCATGGGCTTGCTCCTTCTCCCGCGCAGGCCGACTCGCGATGGGGACCTGTCACGTTAACCGTGCGATTAAGTCAGAGCTGAGCCGCCCGGTCAACCGGTTGATGCTGGCTTGGCAACCGCCTAGCCACCGGCCTCGGTACAATCCGCCCTAAGCCGCTTCTGCATCCAGAAATTCGCGCATGACCTCGATAAAGCGAGTGCGCCGCGACAGCATGAACAGGTGTCCGCCACCGCTGAACATTTCGATCCGGCTGTCCGGGATGGCGTTGTGCAGGAAGTGCGCATTGGCGGGCGGGATCAACTGGTCTTCCTCATCGGCCATGATCATCACCGGCATGCGCAGCAGTGGCAGGAACGGGACGCTTGACCAGCAGGCGAATGAGGCAAGCTGATAGGAAAAGCCTAGCGGTGATGGGGCTTTGGCCGCATTGAGCGAAACCTGCGCGCTGCCCCCGCCATTATAGATCGAGGCAAGGTTGCGCTTGAGAGTCTTCTCCACGGTATATTCCAGCGGATCGGCCAGATGCGCCATCATCGCAGGATTGCCCGGCACCATGGTTGCGCCCGCCGCCGTGGCGGCCAGCACCACGCTGCCTGTGCGCGCCCTGTGCTGAAAGGCAAACTGCTGCGCCAATGCTCCGCCCCAGCTGATGCCCAGCAGATCGACCTCGGCAATGCCAAGGTGATCCAGAAGAGCGGCCGTTGTCAGCGCCATTTGAGACATGGTGTAAGGGATGAACGGATCGGGCGAACTGCCGATTCCGGGCATGTCGAAGCAAATCACCTCGCGTTCGGGCAGGGCGTGGGCAAGGGGGGCCAGCAGTTCAAGGTTCATGCCGATGCCGTTAAGCATCAATAAGGGGCGGTGCGCATCAGCCCCTTCATTCCACCGCGCAACGTGCAGCCTGCGTCCTGCCACGCCGATAAGAGATTTCACCGGTTTTTCTGCCTTTTTGCCCCGCGTTCCGTTTCACGGACTAGCAGCTTCGCACTCGCAGCAAAAGCATTTGAATGGTTCGGTCGTTTACTGTTTCTAAAATGAACATGGGGCATTTGCAGGACATGTCCGCTAATCCTGCCGAAACTGCTTCCTCACTCGCAGATGCGCCGCGCGATTATGCGCGCACTCGCCGTCGTGAACGGGTGCCGGTGGTGGCAGTGCCTGAGGCGGGTTCCAGTTTTCTTTTTGGCACCGATCCCACCAATCGCCTCGTTTCGCCGGAATGGCCGCGCCTTGCGTTACCGATGCTGTTGTTGATGGCTGGTGTGGCTGCGTTCAATTTCGAACTGCCTCCTGCGCTCACTATCCTGCTGGTCGGGCTCGCTGCCGGGATAACGGCTTTGTCGAAGCGGGCCTTGCAACTGGAAGACGAACGGCGCTTTGGTACAGGGCAGCGGATGCTGGTGGTGGGGCTTGCCGTGGCGCTGCCGATGTTTCTGTTCGGCTCGGCCATGGGGGTGTGGGGCACGACCGGCTTTGTCGACTGGTTCTATTGCCTCGTCGCCGTGGCCATTCTGTCCCTGCTTTCGACAGTTGTGCAATCGGGCAGGCTGGTTGGCGTGCTGGCCGGACAAGTCGCAATCTGGTCGGGGATCACTTGCGTTGCGTCCACGGTTGGCGGCTATTTTTCGCTGGCAGTCGGGATATGCATTGCTGTCATGGCCTATTCGCGGCAACGGCGCATCGATCTGATGCTCCGCGAAAAGGCCGAGAACGACACCAGAGTGCAAACCCGCGCGCAGGAAATTCTCGCTGACTATGAGGAAACCGGGCAAGGCTGGTTCTGGGAAACAGATCGCCGAGGCCACATTACTTATCTGTCCACGCCGGTAGCCGAAACGCTGGGCCGCAAGGTTCCTGACCTGATCGGTCGGCCGTTTGCCGAACTCTTCAACCTGGCCGAGCAATCTGGTGAAGGGGAACGCACGCTTGCCTTCCACCTGTCTGCGCGTTCCAGCTTCAGCGAACTGGCCGTGCGCGCCGCCACGCCGGATGAAGAACGCTGGTGGTCGATCACCGGCCGCCCCACCTACGATACGTTCAACAACTTCACCGGCTTTCGTGGATCAGGCACCGATCTTACCGAAAAGCGCCGCTCGCAGGAACATGCCTCGCGGCTCGCGCATTTCGATTCACTCACCGGCCTGTCAAATCGCTTCCGCATGTCGCAAACGCTGGAAAAGATTCTGCTTGCACCGCAAGTCCACCACCGGGCCTGCGCCGTGTTCCTGCTCGATCTCGACCGGTTCAAGCAAGTGAATGATACGCTTGGCCACCCGGCTGGCGATGCCTTGCTGAAGCAGGTCGCCCAGAGGCTGGAACGTGTGGTCGGAAAGATGGGTCGCGTCGGGCGGCTCGGCGGTGACGAATTCCAGGTGATATTGCCCGGCAAGATCGAGCGTGAGCAACTGGGCCACCTTGCCTCGCGCATTATCGAAAGCCTGTCCCAACCCTACTCCATCGATGGCAGCCGAGTGATGATCGGCGCTTCGGTCGGCATTGCTCTTGCACCTGATGATTGCGTGACCAGCGAAGCGCTGATCCGCAACGCTGACCTTGCGCTCTATGCCGCCAAGGACGGGGGTCGCGGTCGCTTCCACTTCTACAACTCCGATCTGCACAGCGATGCCGAAGAGCGGCGCAAGATGGAAGAAGACTTGCGCGATGCGGTCACCAACGGCGGGCTCGAACTGTATTACCAGCCGGTCGTGCAGACAGCGACCGAGAAGATCACCGGGTTCGAGGCGCTTTTGCGCTGGAACCACGCCGAAAAGGGCTGGATCAGCCCGTCGCGTTTCATCCCCATTGCCGAAGATACCGGCCTTATCGCTCCTATCGGCGAATGGGCCTTGCGCACGGCCTGCCGCGATCTGTCACGCTGGCCCGAAAACGTGCGGGTTGCCGTCAATGTTTCGCCGTTGCAGTTCGCCAATCCGGCGCTGCCGGCCATTGTCACCAATGCGCTGGCCAATGCCCAAGTCGCGCCTGAGCGGCTGGAACTGGAAATCACCGAAAGCGTGTTCCTTAATGATGATGAGGGCACCGAACACATGTTCAAGGCGCTCAAGAACATTGGCGTGCGTCTGGCGCTCGATGATTTCGGCACCGGCTATTCCTCGCTCGGCTATCTGAAAACCGCGCCGTTTGACAAGATCAAGATCGACCAATCCTTCGTGCGGGGGGCAACCCAGCCCGGCAGCCGCAACGGGGCTATCATCGCCTCAATCGTCAGCCTTGCCGAGGCGCTGGGCATGGAAACCACCGCTGAAGGCGTGGAAACGCTGGACGAGCTGGACCTTGTCCGCATGCTCGGGTGCAGCCACGTGCAGGGCTATATCTATGAACGCCCGCTCAGTTCCATGAACGCAGCAGCGCGGCTCTCGACCGGCCTGATCGCAATTGCCCAAGGCCCGCGCTCGGCCCGTGCATCGCGGCAATCAATGTTGCGCAAGGTCGTGCTCGATCACGGTGGCCACCGTTACAACGCCATGGTGCGCAACATCAGCCAGACCGGCGCGCTGATCGAAGGGTTATGGAATGTGCCACCCGGCACCATCTTCCGCGTGGTTCTGGCCGATAACCATGTCGTAACGGCCACGTGTCGCTGGTCGAACGAAGACCGTCTGGGCGTAGAATTCTCGCTGCCGCTGCGTTTGGATGACACAGGCCGGATTGCCGCCGTTGCGGGCCGTCCTCCGGCAAGCGTCGAAACCGATATGACCAGCCAGCGCAAGGTTGGCTAGGCAGCGTGGACAAATTCCACGCGGTCACGGCCGGAGTCAAAAACCGCCAGTTCAAGAAGGCGAGGTGAAGGAATATGTCGATATTTCGAGCCGAGCCGACGCCGAAGTGGCGGTTTTTGGACCGGCCCCGCAGGGGTTGCCCTTAAAAGGGCCCCAGCCGCGTTGCTCGGCCTCGAAATAGGCCCACTATTCCTTCGTCCTCGCGCCTTG
>JBEQBV010000061.1:0-16044 GCA_041639635.1 Novosphingobium sp. | reverse complement strand
CTGCCTTCTGCTTTGCCGTAACGGCCGGTCACGGTCATCGTCTTGGGATCGATTTCGGCCATGGTCTGGTCGAAGGTGGTGCGCAGCCAGACTTTGCCGCCGCCTACATCGATATCGCCATATTTCAGGTTTTCGCCCACCTTCACGCGGCCGACCACTTGGCCGGTGGCGGGATCGGCGCGAACCAGCGTGCCTTCGCCCTGTTCCTGCACCCACACACCGCCTTCGCCAGCGGCAAGGAAACCCGGCATCTTGCCCAGCGCCGCGCGCGCGACGACTGTGTTGGTCTTGGGATCGATCTTCTGCAGCGTTTGCTGCGTGGCGCTGACGGCCCAGACTGCGTCATAGCCATAGGTGACGTACCACGTGTCCGCATCCACTGGCACGCTGGCGACGATGGTGTTGGTGGCTGGGTCCACGCGTGCCACGGCGCCTTCGGGCTTGCTGGCGATCCAGACGGAGCCTGCGCCGGTGGCCACGATCAGTTCGCCCTGCTTCTGGTTGGCGATGCCGGTTGGGATCGTCGCCACGATCTTCGCGGTTTCAAGATCAACTCGCACCAGCGTGCGTGCGGCGCAATCGGCAACCCACAGCGATCCGAACTCTACCGTCATCGCGCCGCAGGGCTTGGCGATGGCGACTTCGGCCACTTTGCCGTTGCGCGACCACTTTTCTACCCGCCCGCGATTGGTGGCCCACACCGAATCGCCATCAACGGCAAGGAAATCGGCAAAGCCGGGCACGGTCTGCACCTGCTCCACCACTTGGGCATGGGTGGTAGTAGAAGCGAGCACGGCAGCAAGGACGAGCGATTTGCGGAGCATGGGACAGGCCTTTCGCGGGGGAGGGGAGCGCAATGATCAGGCTTTGCTGGCGATATAGGCGCGCCATCCGCCAAGGTGCGTGATGTCCTCAGCCCCTGTCAGCGCACGCGGTTCGGACACGAAGCCCTTCACGCTGGTGCCATCGGCCAGCGTGACCGTGCCAATCGCCAGCGGCGGGGGCACGTCCACCACGAAGCTGCCGAATTCGGCCACGCCCAGTTCGTAAACCTCCAGCTTGATGGCCGCGCCGCCCTCTTCGCTGAAGACCAGCGCGGGCTTGGGCGGGACGCTGTCGGCAATGGCATAGAGTTTGTAGGTGGGTGCGGTTTCAAACGCGCCGACGAACGTGGAGTTACGCGATGTCAACTGCCAGTGCAGCGGCATCCCTTCAAGGTGTGCGCCAACGACGGCGAGTTTCACGGTCTGCATTCTGCCCTCCAGATCGAGCGGGGGTAGGGGTGGTAATTGGGCGGCAGACAGCCATGCCTCGGCTGCCGTTATCAGGGCGCGGTCCGTATTCGCCGGGCCGATCAGCGTGATGCCAAAACCGGTGCCATTGGCGCGTTGGCCTGCGGGCACGGCAACGGCGGCCATATCGAGCAGGTTCACGAAGTTCGTGTAGGCGCCCAGATTGCTGTTGAGCGCCACAGGCGCGGCCAGCAGTTCGTCCACGCGGTAGGTCGTGCCAGTCGTGGGGAAGACCAGAAGATCGACCTGCTGCAGCAACTGGTCGGCATGGCGCTTAAGTTCGGCCATCCGATAGATGCCGTTCCACAGCTCTACCGCGCTCTTGTCCCACCCCGCTTGCACGACGGTGCGCACGGTGGGGTCGACAGCTTTGGGGTTGTCGGTCAGCAGCTTGGCTATCGCGGCGGTGCGCTCTGCCACCCACGGGCCGTTGTACAAGAGCAGCGCAGCCTCTTGCAGCGGGGCCATGTCGATCTCGATAATGGTGGCTAGCTTCGCGAGCTTTTCGAGCGCTTGATCGTAAAGGTATTCAGATTCCAGATCACCGAACCACAGCCGCTGATCGCGCCGGGGCACGCCGATGACTTTGGCGGCAAGGTTGTGGTCCGCCAGCGGCCTTGACCACGGATCGGCAGGATCGAACCCGGCAATCACATCATCGATCAGACGCGCGCCTGTGGTGTCGTCGGTGAACACGGTGATACAATCGATGCTGCGGCACGCGGGGACGAGGCCATGCGTGGACCAGCGGCCTTTCGTCGGTTTGAACCCGATCAGATGGTTGAAGGCGGCAGGCACGCGGCCTGATCCGGCAGTGTCGGTTCCCAGGGCAAAGGGCACCAGCCCCGCCGCCACAGCCACGGCAGAGCCGGAACTCGATCCGCCACTGACATAGGCAAGGTTGGAGGCATTGCGCGGAATGCCATAGGGACTGCGCGTTCCGACAAGGCCGGTGGCGAACTGATCGAGGTTGGTTTTGCCAACGCAAATGGCACCTGCGGCGGATAGCCGTTCGATCACGGTCGCACTGGCTTCTGGCTTGTAGGCGAAGGCCGGACAGGCGGCGGTTGTCTCCATACCTGCCACGTCAATGTTGTCCTTGGCGGCATAGGGCACGCCTGCCAGCGGCAGATGTTCGCCCGACGCAACCCGTGCATCGACCGCGCGGGCCTGCGCCAGCAGAGCTTCGGTGGTGGCCCTGCTGATCCACACTTGCGGTTGGATAGCATCATAAGCGGCGATGCGTGCAAGCGTCGCCTCCATCACTGCCACGGCGCTGGTTGCGCCTGAAGCAACGGCTTGTGCGATCTCCGTCGTGCTTTGCCGGAAAGGGGGGCTCATGCCGCTTTCTCCAGTGCAAACATCGGTGCGCCGGGCTGCAGCGATTGCTTTTCGGCGCAGTACATTGCCACGACCTTGCCCGAATTGGGGCTGAGCACCGGGCATTCCATCTTCATCGATTCCAGCACGGCAATCGTATCGCCAGCCTGCACTTCGTCGCCGGTCGTCACCAGCAGCTTCCACACGCTGCCACCAAAAGGTGCTTCGACCACGTCCGCGCCATCGGGGACGGTAATCGCAGCTTCGCTGGGGGCATCGGCATCCGCCAGCGCAGACACGCGGTCGAATTCGCCCTTGGCCTCCCAATCGGCGCGTTCGGCATCGAAAGCGGCCTTGCGCCGGGCTTCAAACGCAGTGATCGCTTCGGCATTGTCGGCAAGATACTGGCGGTAATCGGCCAGACGGAACTCGGATGGCTCGATCCTGATGTTCTGGCGTCCGCTCGGCAAATCGCGCCGCCATTGGGCCAGCTCTTCGGCGCTGACGGGATAGAAGCGGATCTGGTCGAAGAAGCGCAGCAGCCAGGGCTTGCCTTCGATGAAATCGGCGGTCTGGCGATAGGTGTTCCACACCTGTACGGTGCGCCCGAACAACTGGTATCCGCCGGGGCCTTCCATGCCATAGATGCACATGTAAGCCCCGCCGATGCCGACGACGTTGGGCGGCGTCCAGGTGCGCGCAGGGTTGTACTTCGTGGTCACCAGGCGATGCCGGGGATCGACCGGGGTGGCGACCGGTGCGCCAAGGTAGACATCGCCCAGACCCATCACGAGATAGCTGGCCTCGAAGATCAGGTTTTCCACCGCCGCTGCATCGGGTAAGCCGTTGATGCGGCGGATGAATTCGATGTTGTCCGGGCACCACGGCGCATCGTCGCGTACTGCGCCCATGTATTTCTCGATAGTCTCGATGGTGGCAGGGTCGCGCCAACTGAGAGGCAGGTGGACCACGCGCGAAGGGATGGCAAAGTCTTCCAGATCGCCGAGACGTTCTTCCGCTGCAATCAGCGCTTCGAGTGCCGCAGCCTGATCCAGCGCCTCACCATCGAAATGCAGTTGCAGCGAACGGATGCCGGGAACGATATCGATCACGCCGGGCAGGGCCATACGCTCAAGCTCGGTCATCAGCGCATGGACGCGGATGCGCAGTTCGATGTCGAGCACGATGGGGCCGTATTCGACGAGGATGTTGCGATCGCCCTGTTGGCGATAGACGGTGCGCGGGCGTGATGGTCCTTCAGGGAGGTCTGCCAGCACCGGAGTTTGCGTTGCGACAGCGCAGGTGCGGCTAGGTGGCGTCTTGGTGCCGTTCAGAAGCAGCGTTTTTTGTGCCGTTGACGCCGCGCTCGCCTCGGCCATCGTTACCGGCACGAAACGCACCTTGTCGCCCGCCGAAAGCTGGCCGACCTTCCACAAGTCTGCCGCGATCACCACGAAGGGGCACACGAATCCACCCAGCGAGGGTCCATCGGGACCAAGGATTATCGGCATGTCACCGGTGAAGTCCACTGCGCCAATGGCGTAGGGGTTATCGTGGATGTTCGACGGGTGAAGCCCCGCTTCGCCCCCATCGCGCCGCGCCCATTCGGGCTTGGGACCGACCAATCGCACGCCGGTGCGGTTGGAATTGTAATGCACCTGCCAGTCGGCCGCGACGATCATGTCGATATCGTCGTCGGTGAAGAAGTCTGGCGAACCGTGCGGGCCATAGAGAACGCGCAGGGACCAGTCGGTTGGCAACGCGGGCAGGGGGATTGCGGGCGTTGCCGCGCTGGTGGGCGCGCCTGCCAGATGCAGCACATCGCCCGCGACAAGACGCCGCGCGGCATGGCCACCGAACTGCCCGAGTTCGAACGTGGCGCAGCTGCCAAGGTAGGGCGCAATGTCCAGCCCGCCTGCTATCAGCAGGTAGCCGCGCATCCCGCCGCCTGAAGCGCGGCCAAGGCTGAGCGTCTGTCCGGCGGCAATGTCAAACGGGGTGCCGAGCGGCACGGGCTGGCCATCCAACGTGGCGCCGAAATCCGCGCCGGTCAGGCACACGCGCGCTGATGCCGAGAAGGCGAGGGTGGGGCCGGTCACGGTCATTTCCAGACCGGCCATGCCTTCGGGATTGCCCAGCAAACGATTGCCGATGCGGAACGACTGGTCGTCCATCGGGCCTGAAGGTGGCACGCCAACGGCCCACAACTTCTGCCGACCCGGCCAGTCCTGTACGGTCGTAGCCGTGCCGCCGCTGATCACGCGGAAGCTTTGCGGGGTGTAGGTCACGCTTTCCAGCGCGCGGGTGGAGACCTCGCCGCTGGTGAAGGCGGGGCAGGCCACGACATCGCGCAACCAGCGCAAGTTGGTTTCAATGCCGTCGATGCGGCTTGCGGCCAGCGCGGCCTGCATCGCGGCCACGGCGGCTTCGCGCGTATCGGCATGGACGATCAGCTTGGCCAGCATCGGATCGTAGAACGCGCTGACTTCGCTGCCCGCCATGATCCACGTTTCGGCGCGTACGCCTTCCGGGAACTGGACAGAGGTCAGTTTACCCGATGTAGGCCGGTAATCCAGCGCTGGGTCTTCGGCATAGAGGCGGACTTGCACCGAATGGCCCTTGGGCGTGGTGGGGGCGCTGTCGAGGAAGCTGTAATCGCCCGCTGCGCCCCGGATCATCCATTCGACCAGATCGACGCCGAAGACCATTTCGGTCACGCCATGTTCGACCTGGAGGCGGGTGTTCATTTCGAGGAAGAAGAAATCCTCGCGGTCTGCGTCATAGAGGAATTCCACCGTGCCTGCGCTGCGATATTGTGCCGCTTCGCCCAAGCGAATGGCGGCGGCGAACAGGGCCTGTCGCACTGCTTCGGGCAGCAGCGGCGCAGGGGCCTCCTCCACCACTTTCTGGTTGCGGCGCTGCAGCGAACAGTCGCGCTCTCCAAGTGCGACGACGCGGCCTGCACCATCGCCGAAGATCTGAACTTCCACGTGACGCGCGCGGCGCACGAAGCGTTCAAGAAAAACGCCAGCATCGCCGAAGTTGCTTTGGCCAAGGCGCGCAACGGCGGCAAAGCCTTCGCGAACGTCGTCCTCGGTCTCGCACACCCGCATCCCGATACCGCCGCCGCCTGCGGTGGCCTTGAGCATCACCGGAAAACCGATTTCCCGCACTGCCGCCAGCGCCGCTGCCTCGTCGGTCAGGAGGTCGCTCCCCGGTGCCAGAGGAAGCCCGTGGGCTGCTGCCAGTTCGCGCGCGCTGTGCTTCAGGCCGAAAGTGCGGATGTTCTCCGCCGTAGGGCCGATGAACACGATCCCGGATTCGGCACAAGCTGCTGCAAAATCGGTGTTTTCCGAAAGGAACCCGTACCCCGGATGGATCGCGCCTGCGCCGGTGGCTTTTGCCGCCGCGATGATTTTGGCGATGTCGAGGTAGCTCTCGCTAGGCCGCGCGCCACCGATGCACACCGCCTCGTCGGCCTCTGCCACGTGCAGCGAGCCTTCGTCGGCCTCGGAATAGACGGCGACCGAGCGCAGGCCCATGTGCCGTAGGGTGCGGATGATCCGGGTGGCAATTGCGCCCCTGTTGGCGATCAGGACAGTATCGAAAGTCATACGGCAACGATCATGCGAACTGGGGTGGGGTTGAAGCCGTTGCAGGGATTGTTGATCTGCGGGCAGTTGGAGACGACCACGGTGACGTCCATCTCGGCAAGGAGGTCAACGGTCAGCCCCGGAGCGGAGATGCCATCGACGATGCCGAGCGTCCCGTCGGCTTCGACCGGCACATTCATGAAGAAGTTGATGTTCGACACGATATCGCGTTTGCCCCGCCCTTCGAGCAGGTTTGCCTCAAGGAAATTCTCGACGCAGGCATGTTGCGATTTGGTGTGATGACCATATCGCAACGTATTGGATTCACACGAACAGGCCCCGCCAATGGTATCGTGATAGTCCACCGCCGATGCCGCAATGGTCATCATCGGGCGGCCTTCGTTCGACATCAGCTTCGTACCGGTACGCAGGAACAGGTTTCCCTGTGCAGCCACGGTATCCTGCGCGCTGTAGCGTTCGGTGTCGTCTGCTGTGCTGTAGAGCAGGAAATCGACGGCCTGGTTGCCTTCCAGATCGACGATACGCAGCGTCTGGCCCTTGGCCACGTGATGGAGCCAGGGTGCGCGCGAGGGCACGATTTCGTCGTGCACGATGATGGCGGGCAGGCCGGAGAGATGGGGATCGCTCATCTTGGGGTTCCTCGCTTTAGCGACGGTAATAGTCTTCGACGTTGAGGAAGGCGCGCAGGCCCTCCGGCGTCGCATTGCGGATCGAGTCTTCTGCTGTGGTCACCGATCCGCGCCATGCGGTGGCTCGCAGTGGCGTGACCGAATAATCCGTTCTTGGATCAAGCACATGCGGGCAGTTGGCGATCACCACGATCACGTCCATTTCCGCGCGCAACACTACTTCGCGGCCCGGTGCAAACGGTCCCACATTGGCCGTGATCGTCCCGTCGAGTTCGATCTTCACGCCCTTGAACAGGTTCACGCAAGGATGCACATCGCGCCGCCCCAAGCCATGCTTGGCTGCGCCGAGCAGGAACCTGTCGCGCCCGTTGGGATAGGCGCCGCTGTTGCGGCCCTCACCATACTTGGCCAGATTGGTGGAAGCATTCGATGTGCCGGAAAAGCAATCGTGCGTTCCCGCGCTGTCCGCCTCGATGCTCATCAGCACGCGGCCCATGTCCGAAAGCAGCAGCTTTCCAGCTTCAAGATAGGCGTTCCATTGCACCTTCACGGTATCGGCCACGTTTAGGCGCTCGGTCGGCATTTCGGCGTTGAACACTTGCAGCCCGGCGCAGGCATCGCCCTTCAAATCGATCAGCCGCAACCGGCTGCCGCGCGTCAGACGCCGGGTGGCATAGCCGCCTGCGGCAACCGTCTCTTCCCACACCACATCGTCGGCAGAGACGCCAGCGGGAAGATCAGCCGCAACAGGCGGCAGCACTGGCATGGCTTCCACAACCGTGCCGCCCATGCTGCGCGCATGATCGCGCGCGGCCATGGGGTTTGCCAAACTTTCGGTCATTTCACCGCTCCATTCTGGGCACCTTCGCGTCCGCCATCCTGATAGAGCGGCGGGAGAAGGGCTGTCGTCGTTACAAGTTCAAGCTGCTGCACCCCGCGCACGCGGCGCAGGGCATCGGAAAGCTCTTTCAGCCGCACCGCCGGGCCTTGCACCAGCAGCACTTCAAGCGATTGGTCATCCTGCAGGAATACGTGCTGCGACGAGATCACTTCCTTCAGATAGTGCATCTGCGTCTGCGCCAACTGGTGGCGCACCCGGCCCCGATCCCCGCGGTAGACGACGGTGATGGTGCCGGCGAGCATCTCCTCGGGCCGGGTATAGGCTTCGTGCGCGGCCAGCGCGTGGCGGATCAGTTCAGAAATCAGCTGAGATCGTGATGGCAGGCGGCGTTCCTCCACCATCATGTCCAGCTTGCGGAACAGGCTGGCAGGCAAGCTCATGCTCAGCCGCGCAAGTGGTTCGGGCGCGGCCGTCATGCTGCGCTCTCCGCTGTGGCTTCTTCAGCCGTTGCGGGCTTGGTCAGCGGCAGGTCATAGACCGCTGTTGCGCCATAGCGATGTGGCGCGTGTGGATCATGGCGGCGCTTGTCGAGCGCCAGCACGCGGGTACCCAACGAAAACGCCTCACGAATATCGTGCGTCACCATGATGACGGTCAGTTCGTATTGCCGCCAAAGCCGGGTGATCAGCGTGTGCATATCAGCGCGAATGCCAGGATCGAGCGCGCCGAAGGGTTCGTCCAGCAGCAGGATGCGCGGGCGCTTGATAAGGGCCTGTGCGATGGCAAGACGCTGCTGCATGCCGCCCGACATCTGCGCCGGGTACAGGTGCATGCTGTCCTTCAGGCCCACGGCGGCCAGCATTTCTGCCGCCTCTGCTTCCGCCGCCTTGCGCCGCGCGCCGAATAGGCGGGCCAGCAGTGGCGCCTGCGAACATTCCAGCCCAAAAACCACGTTGCCCAGCACCGTCAGGTGCGGAAACACCGAATATTTCTGGAATACCACGCCCCGGTCCGGCCCGCATTCTGGCGGCAGCGGCGCACCATCCAGCGTGATCGTTCCGCGCGTGGCCTGCTCCTGCCCCAGAACCACCCGCAGGAACGTGCTCTTGCCCGCGCCCGATGGTCCAACGACCGAGACGAACGAACCCGCCTCAACATCGAGATCGACCTTTTCGAGCACCACGCGGTCGCCATATTCGACCCACACGCCGCGCAGGGAGAGAAGCGCGCTCAATGTGCTGCTCCATGCGCCCAAGGGAAGGCTTTCGTGCTGAGCTTCGAGAGCGCAATGTCCATGACGATGGCCAGCAGGGCGATCCACGCGACGTAAGGAATGATAACATCCATCGACAGATAACGGCGGACAAGGAAGATGCGGTAGCCAAGCCCGACGTCCGATGCGATGGCTTCGGCCGAAATCAGGAACACCCATGCAGGGCCAAGCGCGAGCTTCAGCGCAACCAGCAATCGGGGGAGCGCCTGTGGCAGGGCGACGCGCAACATGATCTGCCAGCTTCCTGCGCCCAGCGTCTGCGCCTTGATGATCTGTTCGCGCGGCAAGGCTCCGACGTGCCCTGCCACATCGCGCACCATCACCGGGGCAATGCCGATCACGATCAGCGCTACCTTGGCGGTTTCACCAAGGCCCAGCGCGATGAACAGGATCGGCAGAAGCGCAATTGGCGGGATCACGGCAATGCCGGTGACCAGCGGACCGAACATGGCCCGTACCGGGGGCAGCACGCCCAATACCAGTCCTACCAAAAGCGCCATCAGCGTGGCGATTCCAAGCCCAAGCCCCAAGCGCTGCAGGCTGGCCAGAGTATCGGCCCAGAAAACCAGATTGCCACTCAGCACATCCGGTTGCTGCATCATCTTCCAGACCGCTTCGGCCATGGCAGAGGGGAGGGGCAGGATCTTGTCAGCCGGGTTCAGGGTATGGCGCTGCGCCGATGCCACCAGATAGCCGATGGCCAGTATGACAATCGGGATGGCGCCCAGCCCGAAGGCCTGCCTGCGTCCGATGTGGCGATTTACCCAGCGCATGATTGCGCCTCCTTCAGGAGTTGGTGGTAGAGCCAGTGGGCCCGTGTTCCGGCGATCACAGCTTGTTGTCGGCGGCCAGTTTCATGAAGCTTTCATCAAAGCGCAGCGTCACCCGGGCTGGATCGCCCAGTGTCACACCGCCGGGGAAGCTCATACCGACTGCATCAGCAGAGGTTGCGCCCTGAAACAGGCCCTTGGAGAAGCTGAAATCGCGCACTTTGGTCATGGTCGAGATCAACTCGGGTGAAGTGGTCGCCGCAACCGCCTCCTTTGCATCGACATAAAGGCGCGTCGTCTTCAACTGGGCGTCGAAAACTTCGGGCGTGGTTCCGGCCAACTTGGCCATGGCCGCGCGCGCTTCCTTGCCCTGCGCATCATCGCGCAGCATCAGGCTGACGGTTTCATACCAGATGCCAGTCAGGGCCTTGCCCAGATCAGGGTTGGCTTTCAACGTGGCAGTATCGACCACCAGCAGGTCGAGGATTTCACCCGGAATGTCGGCTGAACTGAAGACCTGATTAACGCCAGGTTGGCCGCGCATCACGGACAGTTGCGGGTTCCATGCGACCGCTGCCTTTGCGTCAGGACTGCTGAACGCGCCCACGATGTCCGCATCGCCGGTGTTGATCGTTTTCACATCGGTGAGCGACATGCCATTGCTGTTGAGCGCACGCGCAAGGAGGTAATGCGAAACAGAGAGCTCTACGAGATAGACCGACTGGCCCTTGAGCGCCGCTACCGTGTTGCCGCCTTTCAGCAGGACGCCATCGTTGCCGTTGGAATAATCGCCGACAATGATCGCGCTGGTATCCTTGCCGCCGGCCGCGGGAATGGTTAGCGCGTCCATATTGGCCACGGTTACACCGTCGAACTTGCCAGCGGTGTACTGGTTCACCGATTCGACATAGTCGTTCACCTGCACGATGTTTATCTTCAGGCCGTACTTGTCGGCCCACTTCTTCACGATGCCGGCCTGCTGTGCATAGGGCCAAGGCATCCACCCTGCGTAGATCGACCAGCCAATGCTGAATTCATTGCGTTTAGGGGCAGGCGCATCTGCCGATGGAGAGCACGATGCCGCCATCAACGTTGCGGCGATCAGGAGCGCTTTCCCGGTCTTGCCGATCAGCCTGAACATGCGTGATTTCCCTTTTTTCTTTCCGGAACAGGTCGGAACATGAGGGAAATCGGTGGAGCTGCGTATTACGCTTTTTGCGTATGGTAATATTATTGTTGAGGCGGAATACCGCTCGGTCATGAACTTTTGACCTGCGCGGGGATGCGCGTCAACGTGCTGTTTTGCGCATTCGCTTACGTCGTTCAACGTATGCTAAGCTGAGGCAAACGCTGCATACCAGCCATGCATCAATCTGCCCGGATTTTGAAAGGGTGTTAGCGCATGTCCGCCACAAGCACGATGAATGACGCCGGAAAGACTGGAGGCATTGCGCAGCGCCTCGTCGATCTGCTGCCGCCGATCATGGTCGCAATCGTTGTTTCCTTCTGGGCCGTTGCACCTGCTGCATGGGTTCAGAACACATGGGTGGTCATTGGGGTCAGTGCGGCGATCACGCTGACTGTGCTGCTGCTGGAAATCCCGCTGGAACGGCATGAAGGATGGCGGATGAACCGCCGCGAGTTTTTCACCGATCTGTTCTACGTGGTATTGAGCGCCACAGTCATTTCAAAAGCGACCAATTTCTTGGCCGAAAGGCCGCTGGAGTCGTTGAAGCAATCATTTGGCCTTGCAACGCCGTGGGCCGAACAGATGCCATGGCTGCTGCAAGTGGCGCTCGTCGTATTCCTCGTCGAATTCGGTCAGTACTGGATGCATCGTTTGATGCACAATTCGACGCCGTTCTGGCTGACGCATGCTCCGCATCACCACATCACCCAACTGAACGCGATGAAGGGTGCGGTTGGCAATCCGATCGAACTTTGGCTTATCAGCCTGAGCGTGGTGGTGCTGTTTGATCTGCAGCAGTCGGCTGCGCTGGCGGGGTATAGCGTACTGGGCGTGGTATCCACGTTTGCCCATGCCAATGTCCGTTCAAACCCCCCGCTGTTCTATTCGTTCATCTTTACCACCATCCGCCATCACAGCCTGCATCATTCGGTCCCATATGAGGATACGCGGTGCAATTACGGTAATTCATTGATTCTGCTCGATCGTCTCTTTGGGACCTATAAAGAGGGTGAGGCGGCCGTGGTCGGCCAGGATGATCGGCGACGGCTTTCGATCAAGGAGCAGTGGCTGTTTCCTTTTGTTCCTTTGTTTCAGCGCTTCAAGGCCCGTGCTCCGGGAGGTGCGACAGCGACGGTGGTTGGAAATGTTCCGGATTGAACGAACTCTAATCACAATTCTTTTCAAGAATCCGGGTTTGATGGATTTCCGAACCACCTGATCTCGGCTGTTTTTCTGTATGCACGCGCGGGAACGGTATGAAGAATTGCGTGTTTCTTCATGGGTAAAGCCCAAAATACCGTGTTGCGCGACAAGGGCAGTCATGGTTATTTATCTGCGCCGTTTATATTGAACGCGCATCATCTCGCATTATGGGTGGATGCAAATGAGGCAATCTTTTCAGTACATTGCGCTAATGTCGGCAACGCTGCTCCTCGCATCTTGCGGTGGCGGTGGTGCAGACAAGGCAGCCGAAGGTTCGGCCGCCAAGACCGAAGAAACAACCACGGCAGCGGCTCCCGCTGCTGCTCCTGCAGCGGCAACCAGCGCTGCTGCGCCGACAGCCGATTCGACCGACACGCTCGATGGCACCACGCTGGCTTCGCTCACGCCAGACGCAGCGCATGGCAAGACCATTTTTGCCCAGTGCAAGGCTTGCCACGCAGTTGAAGAGGGCAAGAACATGGTTGGCCCGTCGCTCGCCGGTATCGTCGGCCGCGCCGCTGGTTCGGTTGCTGGCTACAGCTACTCGAACGCCAACAAGAACAGCGGCATCACCTGGACGCCTGAAAAGATGTTCCAGTATCTGGAAAAGCCAGCACGTGTTGTGCCAGGCACCAAGATGGCATTTGCTGGCCTTCCCAAGGCGCAGGACCGTGCAGACGTGATCGCCTATCTGAAGGCCCCGAACTAAGCCGTTAAGCGCGGTAAGGTTTGCAAAACAAATGAAGGGCGTGGAACCATAAGTTCCACGCCCTTTTTCATGTCTTAGCCTAATCGGCTCAGGCGGCGGCTGAACGCCGCGCCAGTTCGCACTGCGACCAGATGTCGCTTAGCGCATTGATCAGTTTCTCCACATCGGCGTCGCTGTGCACTGGCGATGGCGTGATGCGCAGCCGCTCGGTCCCGCGAGGAACCGTGGGGTAATTGATGGGCTGCACATAGATACCGTGGTTGTCCATCAACCAGTCGCTGATGCGCTTGCACTTGTGTGGATCGCCCACCATTACCGGGATGATATGGCTGGGATTGGGCAGGTGGGGGATGCCCATCGCGTCCAGCTTGCGCCGGACCGTAGCAACCCGCTCCTTGTGACGCGCGCGCTCAATCTCGCTGGCTTTCAGATGACGGATGCTGGCAGCAGCGCCCGCAGCCAAGGCTGGCGGAAGCGCCGTGGTGAAGATGAACCCGCTTGCGAAAGTCCGTACGAAATCGCACAGCGCGGCTGAGGCAGCAATGTAGCCGCCCATCACGCCAAACGCCTTGCCCAGCGTGCCTTCGATTACGGTGATCCGGTCCATGAGACCTTCACGTTCGGCCACACCGCCGCCGCGCGGGCCATAGAGGCCAACCGCGTGGACTTCGTCGATATAACTCATTGCGCCGTGCTTTTCGCACACATCAAGGATTTCCGCGATCGGACCGATATCGCCATCCATCGAATAGACGCTTTCGAACGCGACCAGTTTGGGCACTTCTGGCCCGTATTCGGATAGCAACTGGTCCAGATGTTCGACGTCATTATGCCGCCATACCCGGCAAGTCGCGCGCGAATGGCGAATGCCTTCGATCATCGAAGCGTGGTTGAGAGCGTCGGAGAACACGACGCAGCCCGGAAGCTTGGCGCAGAGTGTGCCCAGACCCGCCCAGTTTGAAACATAGCCGCTGGTAAACAGCAGCGCGGCTTCCTTGCCATGCAGATCGGCCAGCTCATTTTCGAGCAGCACGTGATGATGGTTGGTGCCCGAGATGTTGCGCGTGCCGCCTGCGCCAGCGCCGCATTCGTCGAGCGTCTGATGCATGGCATCAAGCACGGCTGGATGCTGGCCCATGCCGAGGTAGTCGTTAGAACACCAAACGGTGACCTGTTCGGTCCGGTCTTCGACATAGCGGGTGGCGTGCGGATAATTGCCGCAGCGGCGCTCGATCTCGGTAAAGATCCGATAGCGTCCTTCGTTCCGGACCGCGTCCAGTTCGCCCTGGAAGTAGGCTTCGTAATCCATGTCGTCGGTCCTCTTCGTATGTTCTCGTTCGAGTACGGTATGCGAGTTCAGTTCGGCAAATTCAGTTAGCGGGCCGCCGAGTGGGCAAGGCCCAGCCCCACAGCGCGCCATCGCGCACCGGCAGGGCCAGAAACAGGTGTTCGAGCGCACCCAGCGCAGCCAGAGCGAAGAGCAGGCTGGCCCCTGCTGCACTGGCACTGCCCTCAGGCGCATTGAGCGCGATCAAACCAAGCCAGATTGCGAGGCCTGATGTGCCGGCAATCGCCAGCACCAGTTCGATTCCCAGACGGCGCGGGCCGAAATAGGTCTTCAGATAGGCAAGATGCGGTGGGAAGATTTCGGTGCTCATGTTGGGCACGCCGAAGAAAATCACGATCTTCGTCGACAGTCGCATGACCAACAGCAGCGTGAAGGTCATCGCGCCAAGCTGATTGGGCGCATCCCAGCTGAGAGAGATGAGGCCGAGCGCGCTGAGGGCAAGGGCGATTTCGTGCCATGCGATAGCGCTGACCGCATGGAAAAACCGCGTGATTCCGCGCGCATCGGCAGGGCAAGGTTCGCGACGAGGGCCAGTGATGGCACCAGTCAGGAAGGTGATCTCGTGCCATGACCAGATCAGGATAGCCCCTGCGAACGAGGCATAGACGCCCCACAGGGAGGCAGATTTCATTGTCTGGGCAACCATAACCAGCCCGCCCACGCCCGCAGCCCCTGCAAGCAGAAGGCTTAGCGGGAAAGTGCGGCGTTCACGGTTATCAGCCCACGCGATCAGGCCTGTTGCCAGGAACCAGACCGCGATCGTGGCAACGACCGGCAGGACATGGCCGGTCCAGCTTACCATGCGGGCTGCATCCGCACCGTTGCGGGCAGTTCGTTCGTGCGCGGGCGCAGCAGGTACATGCGGGCAAAGTTCAGCCCGGCCCCAATCATGCCCGAGGCGCGCAGGAGAGCGCCGGACAGGCCGCCCTGCTTCTTGCCCTCATCGATCTTCTGGCTGGCCACCAGCAGACGGTCCATCGCTCGGCGGAAGCGCGGATCATCGGTATCCAGTTCGACCGGGAAGACCTGACGGCTGATCGCGGTGCAGATGGAAAAGACGTTATAATCATAGGTCTTGGGATCAAGCCCGAGCGCCTGATGGAACACTGGGCGTGCATGATCGCGCACATACATGGTGGAATAGACCGCCAGCAGGAAAAACCGCACCCACAGCTTGTTCATGCCGGTGAGTAGTTTTGGATCGGCGCGCAGCAGAAGGGCGAAAGCCTCACCATGGCGGAATTCATCATTGCACCATGATTCGAACCAGTTGAAGATCGGGTGGAAGCGCAATTCAGGGTGCTTGGCGAGCTGGCGATAGATCGCGATATAGCGGGCATAGCCAATCTTTTCAGACAGGTAGACCGAATAGAAAATGAACTTTGGCTTGAAGTAGTGATACTTCTTGGCCTTGGTCAGAAAGCCCAGATCGATGCCGATGCCAGCGTCCTTCAGTGCTTCGTTGATGAAGCCTGCGTGGCGGCTTTCATCGCGGGCGAGCAGCTTGAACAGCTGCTTCATGTCCGGGTTCTTCGTGCGCTTGGCCATTTCAGCGTAGAGGATGCAGCCGGAGAACTCTGAGGTTAGCGAACTGACGAGGAAATCGATGAATTCTGCGCGCAGTTCGGGCTCAAGCCCTTCGATGATGCCAGCAAAGCTGCCTTCGCGCTTGAAGTGCAGCTTGTTGGGATCGCTGACCATTTCGGCCATCAGCGCGTCCCATTCCTTGCGCACGAGTGAGACGTCGATCGAATCAAGCGCGGCGAAATCGGTGGTGTAGAAGCGCGGGCTGAGCACGGTTTCGTGTTGCACCATCGCGTGAACGTCAGGCTTGTCCGGGAGGGCCGCAGCGCCTT
>JBEQBV010000060.1:0-16091 GCA_041639635.1 Novosphingobium sp. | reverse complement strand
TTGACCGGTTGGGCTGCGCTTTCCGCGCTGGGATCGGGCGCGGGCTATTCTGCGCCGCAGCTGTGGTTCTTCACGCACGACGGGTTCGGGCCGGGCGGGATGATCCCGCATATCATCACCCCGCGCCCGTGGAACGCGCCGGGCATTGTCGGGTACGGCCTGTTTGCCAAGACACACGTCACCATGGTCTGGGCGGGCGGTGCGCTGTTGGTCTTGCACATTGCAGGCGCAGTGAAGCACCATTTCATCGACCGTGATGGCGTGCTGAAGCGGATGCTGGGGCGCGGTTAGGCCGCTACTTTTTCCCCAATCCCCGGATCAAAGTGTTGGGCAGAAAGGCGTTGTCCCATTCCGGTTGCCCATCCTTCGGTGCCGGGGGCGTGGCGCCGACGCGCAGCACGATAAGCCGGTTGCGCGGGCTGATCGCCACCTGCTGGTTCGAATTGCCATCGAACATGAACAGGTCTGGATCGAGGAACGGTTCGCTGTGCAGCACATGCGGCCCCAGCATTCCCGGAGCGCCGAACGGTCGGCGCTGGCGATAGGGTTCGCCGATCCAGATACCCAGGCCGAAGTGGGGATTTTCCGCCGTGCCCTTGCGCATTTCGGCAACATAGCCCTTGGGCAGCAGCCGCTTGCCCTTCCAAACGCCATCGTCGATCAGCAGCACGGCAAACCGCAGATAGGTATCGGCGGGCATCGTGGCGCAGCAGCCCGAATGCGCAAGGCCGCCCGGCTTTCCCACCCACATCGTGCCGCCTTGCGCGCCCAAGGGCAGCAACACTTCGCGCGTGACGAACTCGCCATAGCGCATGCCTGTTGCGCCCTCGATCACCATCGCGATCAGGTCGCTCGGCGCGTTGCCATAGGAATAGTGTTTCCCCACCTCGTGCGGCATCGGGTAGATATCGATGATCTTTTCACCGAAATCGGGATGCAGCAGCACGCGGTTATAGGGATGTTCAGGGTCCGTGCTGAACCCCTGATCCAGCATCCCTGACCGCATGTCGAGCAGGTAGCGGATCGTGATCTTTTCCTTCTCGGTCCCCTTGGCGCGCGGGATGAAATCGGCGATCGACTGGTCGATCGATCGGATCTTGCCCAATGCAAGCGCGCGGCCGATGGCAATCGCCGTCAGTGGCTTGGACAGCGATTTCGATGTGATCGGCGTTTTTTCGGTAATGCCGGGCGCATACCATTGCGACACCACTTTGCCATCGCGCCAGACCATCAAGGCGCTGCTGTTCATCATCGCGGAATAGGCGCGCGCCTTTTCCAGTGCATCGGCGGAAATGCCGCTTCTGGTAACGGAGGCAGTCGGCAATGGCTTCCAGTTCTTCGCGCCGATCAGCGGTTCTGTCGGCTCATAAGGAAGGTTGCCGGGGTCTTTCAGGAACACGGCCAATCGCGCGCGGTAGATCGCCTCGGCATCGGGCGTTGTCGCGTCGGCCTGAGCGATGGCTGAAGCAGGTACGGATGCTGCCACAAGCGATGCAGCCAGAAGCAGGGCCTTTTGTGTTGCATTCATGGCGTGGCGTCCTTTCCGGTTGCAAGACATTCCTGTGCCGTGACTGTGCGTTGAACCGGGCCACTCGCCTTCTTCCAGCCTGCCAATCACCGCTGGGCGGATAGTGCGATTTGCACTGTCGCGGCAAGAAGCGGCCTTGGCACTGTGTCGGCGCAATTCTCCGACTGGAGCCAAGCCCTTGATCCGATATCGTACAGCCGCACTGGCTTTCGCGTTATGTTTCGCCGCACCTGCTCTTGCGCAAGGTGGCATTGCAGAACAGGCACCGCTGCCAGTCTGGCCCAAGGGCGTGCCATCGATGCAAGGCTGGCCCGGCCTTGCGCCCGTTCCTGTAACCGAAGAACTGCGCGAAAACGGTGAGCAGGTCTGGAACGTCACTGTCCCCACGCTCCAGCCGATCCTGCCCGATCCGGCCAAGGCAACAGGCACTGCGGTTATCATAGCACCGGGCGGCGGCTTTCGCCTGCTGGCGATCCATCATGAAGGCACGCGCGTTGCCCGCTGGCTGGCAGAGCATGGCATCGCCGCCTTCGTCCTGAAATACCGTCTCATTCAGGCGCTTCCGGGTGAAACCAACGATGCGATGCGCACGCGCGTGCAGAGCATGGCCAGCGGCAGCGGCGGCATTCCCGGCACGCAGGACGGCGAGGAAGCCCTGCGCATTGTGCGCGCCAATGCGGCAAAGTGGGGAATCGATCCCAAGCGCGTGGGCATCGTCGGCTTTTCTGCCGGTGGCCACGTTGCCGGGATGACCATGTTTGCGGCCAATCCGGCAGACCGCCCTGATTTTGCCGGGCTGATCTATGGCATGCCCTTCGGCAATCCTGAACCGGTGATCCCGCCTGCCAACCTGCCCTTTCCCGAAGGCACGCCCAAGGAACCCTGGCTGCAACCAAAGCCTGCGCCCGCGCCCGGCCGCCTGCCGCCGATGTTCCTTGCCATGGCGCAAGACGATCTGGCCGTGGGGCAGGGCTTTCGTGCCTTTTACGACAAGCTGTTCGCTGCAGGATACCGCCCCGAAATGCACCTCTATGCCCGCGGCAGCCACGGCTTTGGCATGGCGCAGCGTGGCACAACGTCAGACATTTGGCTTGAACAGTTCGGCCGCTGGATCAGCAGGGAGATCAATCGCAAATGAGCATTACCGGATCAGGCGGCGCAAGCAGACCGGCACTCGACAACGGTTTTGAAGACGTCATCGCCATTGTGGCAGACGTTGCGGCCACTGCCGCGCGGCTGAAGGATGCGCTGGGCTATGAGGAGGAATCGCGGGGGGCTCCCGATTCCAGCTTCCTTGCCCTGCACGATATCGAACCGACGCCGGGCTGGCACGAGATTACCGTGATCCAGCCGCAGGCCGGGCGCGGGCGGATGCGGTTGCTGCAGGCACCCGGCCCGGTGCCGCCGGTACGCCGCATGGGCGCGCGTCCGTGGGACCTGGGTGGCTTTTTCGATACCTCGCTGCGCTCGCTCGGCCCGATTGACGATCTGATGGCGGCGTTCTGCCGCAATGGCTTCATCGCGCACGCACCGGTCGCACGCTTCGTGATGGGCGATGTCGAGGTGTTCGAAGGCGCGGTGCAGGATGCCGACGGGCTGTGCTTTGCGATGGTAGAACGCATCGCTCCGCCTTTGACCGGGTGGGAACACATTCACGGCCCCGCCAGCAACCCGTTCAATTCGGTTATCGTGGTTGACGATATGGAGGTGGGTCGGCGCTTCTTTACCGAAGTGCTGGGCTGGAAGATCCTTGTCGATGTGCCATTGACCCACACCGACGGGCGCAATGTCATGGGCCTGCCGCTTGATATTGCGCGCGAAAAGGATGTTGTGGTGGTGATCGTGCAGGAGCATGGGCGGATGGAAGGTTCGGTCGAACTGATCCACTATCCGTGCGAACCGCTTGATTTCCGGGCCGACAGGCCGGACTGGCGCGGGCTTGCATCGTTGTGCTTCCCGGTCAGCGATCTTGGCGCTGTACTGTCACGCGCGCAAGCACATGGAGCGCAAGTGGGTGCGGCGCGGCCGGTCGTCTGGGCAAATGGGCGCACCGTGAACGCGGGCTGGATCATGACCCCGTGGGCTGCCCGTCTGGTGTTTTTCGAGGAGCAGGCATGACATTGCGGGCAAGGTTTGCCGTCGCACTGGCGCTACTGGCCAGCCCTGCAGCGGCAGAAACCGCCGCGCCCGATTATGCACAGCCGCAATACTGGAGCACTGTCGAAAACCTTCCGCAGGGAATGCAGGCTGCCAAAGCGCTGCTCCCTGTCGATGTGTTCTGGATTCACCCCACGACCACCCGCTCGCAGACCGATCTGAACCACGATCCGCTTGATCCCGCTGTCCTCAAATGGACCGAGGAAAGCGCGGTGCAGCGACAGGCGAGCCCGTTCAGCGCCTGCTGCCGGATATTCGCCCCCCGCTATCGCGCGGCCACCACGAAAGCGCTGATGGACCCGGCCAACCGGGACAAGGCGTTCGCTTTCGCTTATGCTGATGTTGAGCGCGCGTTCGATTGGTATCTGGCGCATCAGAACAAGGGCCGCCCGTTCATCATCGCCGGGCACAGCCAGGGCGGGGCGCACACTGCATCGCTTCTGGAAAAGCGGATAAGGGGCACCAAGCTTCAGCGCCGAATGGTGGCAGCCTATGTCATCGGGATCAATCTGATGGAAGGCGATCTGGATCTGCGCTTTGCGGGCATCCCCTTTTGCAACAGCCCCGCGCAGACCGGCTGCTTCGTCCAATGGAACGCGGTGCTGGCAGGCAGTGACACTGCGCAAACGCTGGCCGCCTATGCCAAGGCCTTTGCCGATCAGAACGGCGGCAAGGCGGGCGGGCAGCCGCTTTGCATCAATCCCGTGACCTTTGCGAAGTTGCGCCCGATTTCGCTTTCCGCGCAGGCAAAAGGGGCGGTCAGCGGCGATCCGGGATTTGGAGCGATGCAGGCCTTGCGCGGCGGCGCTGTGGCGGCAGAATGCAGGGACGGATTGCTCACTGTCTGGCCCGCGCCGGCCCTTGGGCTGAAGTCATTACCGGGCGGATCGATGCATTTTCACGATGTCGGCCTGTTCTGGGGTGATATAGCGGCCAACGCCAGTTTGCGCGCAAAGGCGTGGCTCAAACGGAATGGGGCACCTCGATGATCGTCACCCGTCGCAAACTGCTGGCTGTCAGTGCCGCCTCGCTTTTTGCCACCCGGCTGGGCGCAATGGTTGCAAAGCCGGTGGCCGAACGCCAGTTTACCCTGTCCTGTCCCGATGGGCGTGAAATCCGGGTCAGCGAATGGAAGCCGCGCGGCAAGGCGAAGGCGCTGGTCCTGTTCAGCCACGGTGCGGGGTCATCGCCGCGCTTCTATGAGGCGCTGTTCAGCCCGTGGTTGGCGGCAGGCCTTCATATCCTCGCCCCGATGCACGTTGATTCCACCGAACATCCGCGCACAAAGGATTTCCCCGGCCTTGCCAGCTGGAAGGCGCGGATCGAGGATATGCGGGCGCTATCGGCTCATGTAGGCCAGACGTTCGGTCCCCGTTCGTGGATTGCTGCCGGGCATTCCTACGGCGGTCTGACTGCGCTCACGCTTGGCGGCGCGGCAGCCGTTGCACCCGAAGGCATCAGCGGACCTTTGGCCGATCCCAACGCCCGCGCTGTCGTGGCGTTCAGCCCGCCTGCGCCCATCCCGGTGCTGTGCACGGCAGAAGGCTATGCCAAGCTGGCCGTGCCCGCCCTGATCCAGACCGGCACGAAGGATATCGTCCCCGGTATCACCACCACCGATGGCGATGGCTGGCGCGGGCATCTTGTGCCTTATGAAGCCGCTGCACCTGGCAACAACCGTTATGGCCTCGTGCTGGAAGGGGTGGATCATTACTTCGGTGGGGCGATATGCCGTTATGATCTGCCGGGGCCAAGGCAGATGGATCAACTGGCAGATGCCGCGCGGATTTCGGCGCTGTTCATCGATGCCCATGGCTGCCACGATGGCACCGCGCGGACCCGGCTCGATCGGCTGATAACCGACGCGCTGCCGGTGCGGTTGCTGCACAAATGATCGCCAGCACTCAAGCAAGGGCCGAACTCGCAGCAGGCTGGCTCATCGTGCTGGCCGCCGCGCTTGCCATCGGCGTTGGCACGATGGGCATCGGCTTCTATTCGCTGGGCCTGTTCGTAAAGCCGCTTCAGGCCGAATTCGGCTGGAGCCGCGCCGAAGTGTCTGGTGCGGCCACGTTCCAGCAGTTCGGCATCTTCCTGTCCGCGCCGCTGGTCGGCTGGCTGGCAGACCGTTGGGGCGCAAGGCCGATTGCGGTGCTGAGCTTCATCGCCACGCCGCTTGCGCTCCTTGCACTCTCGCGCACAAGTGGCTCGGTGCTGGCATGGGATGCGCTGTGGCTGCTGGTTTCGCTCGCAGGGGCAGGCACCACGCCTGCCATCTGGGCGCGCATCGTATCGCTGCGGTTTGATCATGCGCGCGGCCTTGCGCTTGGCCTTATGCTGATGGGCACGGGCACCGCCGCCATCCTCGCGCCTGCATTGCTCGGCCCGGTCTTTGCGCAAAGCGGGTGGCGCACGGCGGTCATGATCATGGCCGCTGCCACGCTGCTGATCGGCCTGCCCGCCAGCCTGCTGATCGGCACGGCAGACAAGCCCGCGCCCGGCACGAAAGCCAAAGGCCGGTTCGACGCCAATCGGCAGACGCTCATGCTGCTGCTCATCGCCTTCCTGCTCGGCCTGATCGTTGCGGGGCTGATCGTGCATCTGGTGCCGATGCTGGTGGACCGGGGCATGGCGGCTGCCGATGCGGCACAAGTGGCCGCGGGCGTAGGCGTTGCGGTGCTGGTGGCGCGGCTGGTGGTGGGTTATCTGTTCGACCGTTTCCACGCGCCTTATGTCGCCGCTCTGTTCCTGCTCTCGCCCGTCGCCGCCGCGCTGCTGCTCTATGGCGGAGGCCCGGTGGTAGTTGCGGCGCTCATGCTCGGCCTCGCCGCCGGGGCAGAGGTGGACATGCTGGCTTACTTCACCGGCCGCTACGCCGCGCTCGCCAACTATGGCGCGACCTACGGCGGCGTGCTGGGCGTGTTCTGCCTAGGCGCAGGGCTGGGGCCGATGCTGTTCGGCAAGGCCTATGACGCGCTGGGCGGTTATGACGCGGCGCTGGTGTCATCGGCGATGGTGTTGATGGTGGTTGTTGGGCTGATCGCTACGCTGGGACGCTATCGTCAGGACATTTCACCATTGGGTTCAGCCGAAGCGCTTGCCCACTGATCTGTTGGCATAAAGGCCAACGTCAGGTTTTGGCAAAGTTTCTCTTGGGCGCGAACGGCTGCAACTGGGTGGGGAGCGGACTAAATTAGCTGACCATTGCCAACGACGAGAATAGAGGAAATGTCATTGCGCCTGAGCATTATTGGGGCTGGCTTTCGAATCCGTCGCAGGCTGAGCCTTGGCAGCTAACCGAGCGAGCAGCGCCAATCATTGGTACGCGAACACCTTGCTCTTTGAAAGTATTCATGAGGCACGCCTCAATCCTTTCAACACGTTTGGTCCTGTTCCAAGTTCTTCCATCGGGATCAACGACTTCTTCGCTCGGAAGAGACACAACTTCGTAGGTCAGATGAAGTTCGTCGGTCTGTGGTCCATCGAAAACGAAAACTTTATCGAGGCGCCATTCATCAACTCCGCAATTTTGGGCGGCTAATTCAATTTGCTCAACTGTACCGAGTGGCCTATCATCGACCAACGTTGCCGCCTGCGAGCACGCACTAATCAATGCTAAAAAACAAAGCGCGGCCAGCCTCACTTCAACGCCCCAAAGAATTTTTCGAACGGGTAGAAGGTGCACATACCTTTAGCCAGATATTTCTGCGTTACGTCCGAAAAGGAGTTGCTTCCAGAAAGACCGCTTCGGAGCAAAAACACCAAAAAGCTACCCTACTCCGTCAAAACCCCAAAGCCCCCGGATTCATCAATCCCTTGGGGTCCAGCTCCCGTTTCACCGCGCACAGCAGCGCCTTGGCCGCAGGCGCAAGCCGCGACTGGTACGGATAGGCCCGGCCAATCTGGAAATGCCCTGCGCCAAAGTCCTGAAACAGCGCGACAATCGCCTCTTTCACGTCGTCGGCATAGGCCTTGGCCTCGGCATTGGCCGGAAAGTCTTTCAGCCCCGCGATGTACTCTTCGCCCAGTGTGGTCACGTGATATTCGGTGCGCGCATCGGGCCAGTAGAGTGCGATTTCATACAAGAAACCCGATGGCCCTACGGGCGAGAACATCGTGCCGGTCCACACGCCCAGCCGCTCCATATCGGCCTTGCGGGCGGCCAGCAGCGCGTGGAACGCATCGTTGAAGGCCACAGCCTTGTCATGCGCCAGCACACCGTGGATCGGCACCCAGCGCTCGCCGCCGGGGCCAAGGATGTTGAACAGCGGGGCGAAGGGGACGGATCGCACGAACGTCGGCACGGTGTTGGCAATCTCGCGCCCGTGCTTGCCCACCACGCGGCGCAACTGCCTGGCCTTGTGCGCGGCGTCTTCGGCGTCAAAGCCTTCGACGATGAAGTGGCACATATAGGCCCCGGCGCGCATCGGGTCTTCGCCCGCCAGCCCCATGCGCACCAGCGTGGCAAGGCCCTTCAGCTTGTCGGGCGCCTTCTGCATCACCTGCATCGCAATCTTCAGCCGGTTGGCCAGTCCCTCCTGCCGCGCGATCTGGCCCTGCGATAGTCCAAGGTCGAGGCCGAAGTGGCTGTCGTCCAGCTTGGCGATCTGCGCCAGCCGCACGCCCGCGTGATAATCGGCGAAGCTGTCAAACGCGAAGGACACCGCCTCGGCATGGGCCAGCACCGGCAGCAGCGGCATGCGGATGCGCGCCTTCACGCCGAACACACCGCAATCTCCGGTGAACAGCCCGGTAAGGTCCGGTCCATAGTACCGCATGGCATCGCAGGCATTGGTCGTCAGCAGATCACCATTGGCCAGCACCACGTCGAACCCGATCACCGATTGCGCGGATATACCGTGCGCGGTGCTGCCGTGGCTCAGCGTATTCTGGCTCATCGATCCGCCGACCGTCGCGGCAACCCCGGAAAACGGCCCCCAGAACGGCGTCCGCAGCCCCTTGGCCTCAAGCGCCACCTTCAGGTTCGCCCAGGTCACCCCCGCGCCCACGGTGACGATGGCATTCGCCTCGTCGATCACGATTTCGTCCAGTGCGCCCGCATCGATCAGCACATGCCCGCCTTCTGGGCGGATATAGCCATCGGTATAGGATGCCCCGCCCCCGCGCGGCACCATCGCCGCGCCTGCCTGTGCGCAGAGCCTGACCGCTTCCTGCAGGGCTTCGACCGTTGCGGGGCGCACGGCGGCCAGTGGCAAGGCGCCGGTGCGATAGACATCGTTGGCAAAGTAGGTCAGCCGGTCCGCGTCGGTCTCGACTGCTGCCGTGCCCAGTGCCTGCCTCAGATTGTCGAGAAGATCGGTCATTTCATGTGCCCTGAATGGTGTGCGCGCATGGCATCTCTTGCCACGGCGCACGATCTTGCGAAACCGGGGCCGCGTTGTATCCGTTGTGCGGACAGCGGCGGTTCGGGCGATGCTGGAGAGGCTGGATCGCGCATCATCCCGCCAGTTTTCCGAAGTGCACCTAGATGCACCTAGATGCACCTGAAGCGGCGAGAGAGGCACCAAACCCATGTTGATCGACACCATGACCGGCCCGGGAACGGGCACAACAACGCGGCGCGGCCTTTTGGGCGGGGTCGGGGCCGGACTGGCGCTTGCCGCAGTCCCCGCTATCGCTGCAACCAAGGCATCTGCTAAGCAGGCGCTGGATGTTTCAAGCGCTGAGGGGCGTCTGCGCACATTCATTATGATGCGCGGGGCGCTGGACGAAGACCTGATCGCCAGCTGGGTTTCTGCGCGTTACTATGGGGTGGTTGATGACCGGATGGACCCGCTGTTCGCGGTAGTCTCGGCAGTGTTTTCGCGTTATCGGCAAGTGGCTGACGGGTTCGAGGCGGTGAACTTTGAATTGGCGTGGTTCACCGATCCGGAAACCGGCAAGGCATTGGATACGTGGCGCAATCCTTATACCGGCAAGGACTGCAAAGTGCCGGTGGGCGGATTGCCGCCATCAAAGTTCCGGTTCGGCAAGGACCTGTCGTTCCATCTGGGCCGTGATGTGCCGGGGCTGGAAATGGAGCACGATGTCCTGCCGTTCGATGTGCGCGGCGATGATGTGTGGGTGACCGAGCGTTCCCGCACCGCTGCGCGCTTTCCCGGAGCCGCGCGTCCGTTCCGTTATTCCGAAAGCAATACCTTCCACGCCAAGCGCGCCGATCTGGAGCGCCGCGGCGCAACACGGGTGACCAGCGATGTGACCTTTACCAACGTGTGCTCATGGCGTCCCTGGATGGAGATGGGTGATCGCCCCGGCCATCTGACTGCGACGGGATTTGGCCGGCAGAACGCCACGATGGCATCGTTCCCGCCTGCCTGGATCGAGGCAACACAGGCGCGGCGGCCCGAAGTGCTGAAAGATCCGGCAGCAATTTTGCAGCCACTGTGGAGTGCAAACGGCTGATATTGAGCGGACATTATTGTCTGTGATGAAGGAGGGCGCCAACGGCGCCCTTTTTTCGTGCTTGAAATGCAAAAGAAAAAGGGGCGGCGCTGGTATGCGCCGCCCCCCCCTTGAATGTCTGATGACCGGAAGATCAGAACCGGTAGTTGCCGCGAATGCCGAAGGTCTGCAGTTCCGGCAGTCCGACATTGAGGTAACCGAAGGCTGCCCCCGAAAGCGCGAAGCTGGGTTCCAGAACGTTGTTCTGCGCAACGGCGGTATAGTCCTTGTTGTTGAACAGGTTGGTGGCAAAGGCCTCCAGCCCGAAGCTGCCCTTGGTGAAGCCGATCCGGGCGTTCACCTGCGTGCGGCCCTTGATCCAGGTGAGGTTGGCCGGATCGACGAACTGGCGCGACTTGTAGGAGAAATCGCCGCGCATGAACCAGGTCATGTCTTCGGCCAGATTGCCAGTGTATTGCGCACCAATATTGGCTGAATACTTCGAGGTCAGCGGGAGCTGGTTGCCCTTGAAGCCATCGCCGGTCACGCCGGTAAGGCGGGTGATGGCTGGATCAGCAAAGCTGCGGATGCTGCTGTCGTTGATCGCGCCCGAAGCATTGATCGTGAAACCGTCAACCGGTTCGGCATTGATGTCCAGTTCGAAACCGCGCACCTGTGTCTTACCGGTATTGGCCACGCCGCTGACGATCGAGGGCAGGGCGTTGGGGATGGTGGAATCAACGAAGATGACCGAGCGGTTGTTGTGCTGGTCCGACCAGTCCGCGACATAGGCTGCAGCGGTGACGTAGAGGCGACCGTCAAGGAACTTGCCCTTCAGGCCAACTTCATAGTTCGTCAGCTTTTCTGGGCGTACGACCACACCCAGTCCGATGCCTTCTGCAGCTGCGAATTCGCCCGGCGAACCCGACAGGAACTGGGTGTTGAACGAGCTGAGGGTGACGTTTGCCGCCTGTGACCACGAAGCGTAGATCATCATGTCCGGCGTCACATCATAGTTGATGATCACGCGGGGCATGAAGTTGTCGAAGCTCTTGTTGAAGAATGTGCTGAGCGGCGCGAATGTACCCGCAGGCAGGCCATACTTCGCCGCTGCAGCAGCACCGATGGTCAGCGATCGGCCACCTGCAAAGGCATAGACCTTGTCACGCTGCCAGCGGCCTTCGGCGCTGATGTTAAGCGCTTCGGTCACGTCATAGCTGACGCTGCCGAAAATGCCCCACGTTTCGGCGCGGGCTGGCGGGGTAAGCGTCCCAGCCGAACGGGCAGCACCGAACTGCTCTTCGTTGAGCACGCTGAGCAGAGCGCCTCTCGTCTTCGTCTCGAGATAGCTGGCGCCGAGCATGGCCTTGAGCGCACCGCCCTTGTCATAGGACACGCGCAGTTCCTGCGAGAAGTCCTTGTTTTCGCGCTCCACCAGGAACGGGAAAGTCCAGTATCTGCGCAGGCCGTTGGCAGTGGTGGCTGCTGCATTGTTGAGCAGTGAACTGTCGTAGTTGTCGAGATCGGCCAGCTGCGAATAGAGTTCGTTGTTGTAGCCGGTGAGCGACGACAGGGTGAGACCGGTATCGCCCAGTTCGTAGTCGACGTTCAGATGCAGGTGATAATAGCGGCGGACAAGGCCATAACCCTGTGCGCCGTTCTTGGGATCGGTGATGCGCAGATCCGAACGATTGAGAATGCGCGAAAGCAGCGCATCTTCCAGCGTGTTCTGGGCGGGGCTGAAGCCTGCCGGGAGCGCCGGTACCGCGCCGCAGATGAACGGATTGGTGCCATTCAGCGTGCAGTTTGCAAGTCCGGGCACGATAACCGTGCCGGCGTTGCTGCCGCTGCGAGCCGGGATGTTGATGGCTCCGTTGTTGGCGCGCAGTTCGTAGGCCGAAAGCATACCCTGTGCCGACGGACCGTCCTCATCTTCGGAATATAGGCCCATGGCCTTGATCGTCAGCGAGGATGATGGCGTGAATTCAAGCTGCAGGGTGCCGGTGCGGGTTTCCTGATCGCCCAGCGTCTGGTTGGGGTTTGCCGCATTGCGATAAGAACCGTCCTTCGAGAAGGCACGACCGGTGATGCGGAAGCTGAGCAGATCGGCCACGATCGGACCTTCCAGCGCGGCCGAAACATCGAAGTTGCTGCGCGTGCCGCCCATGGCCGAGATCGAACCGCCGAAATCGCGGCCCGGCGTCTTGGTCACGACATTGATTGCACCGGCAAAAGCGTTGCGGCCGAAGTAGGCGTTCTGCGGGCCTTTGAGCAGTTCGATGCGGGCCGGATCGATAACCGCGTTCAGCGCTGTGGCCGAGGCAACCGGCACGCCATCGATGAAGCTGGCGGTCAGCGTGGACGTGGTGGTCGAAGGCGTCATGCCGCGCAACGAAATCTGCTGGAACGAACGGTCGTTGCGGCCCGAGTTGGTGTTCGAGACGTTGATGCCGGGCGTGTTGAGCACGACGTCGTTGACGCTGGTGATACCGCGCTTTTCGATGTCCTGGCTGGTCAGCGCCGAAATAGCGATCGGGGTTTCAAGCAGGCTTTCCTCACGCTTGCGCGCGGTAACCGTGATAACGGCAAGGCCGCCTGTGTCTTCTGCTGCCTGTGGTTCTGCTTCGGCGGCCAGCGCAACTTGCGGGACAAGTGCCGTGCTAACCAGAGCAGTAGCTAGAACAGTCATTGAAGTGGTTCTGAAGTAATGCTTCATTATTCCCCCCTGTCAAACCAGTGCCTGTGCATGGATTGCATGAATAAGATATCGGAAAAGTTCGATTGTTCCCTTGCGTGAAGCAGTTTATGCCAAACCCAGTTAGCGTTGAGCCATTTTCCGGCTGGTGTCTGCTTTCTGGTGTATAGGCTTCCCCTGATCGCCTTTTGATACAACGCTCCGGCGTGCGACTATCCGCTAATCGGAGATTCTGCGGCGCCGATACGCCTTACGGCCCATGTCGCGGCAACCTCTCTATCAGCAAGGCCGGTGTCACAAGGCCGCGCTTGCGGATATGCTTCCCAAAACAAAGGCTATGCCGAATGTTGCTTGCGAATCAGATGCTTGGACAGACGAGCCGCTCAGGCTTGTCCACCTCGACCAAGGCGGGTTTCGGACTGGGGCAGGTTGCGGGCCAGCTCTTTCGTGATGCACCATCGCTGCTGCTGCTGTTCTACCTGACCAACGTCATGGGTATTGCCCCGGCCATCGCCGGTGCGGCAATCTTCGTGCCCAAGGTGGTGTTTGGCGTGATCTTCGATCTGTGGATCGGCCTTGCATCGGATCGCATGGCCGCCCGGTTCCCGCGCCGTCGCTGGTTGCTGGTCGGTGGATTGGCTGCGCCCTTTGCGATGATCGGGCCGTTTGCCGTGCCCGAAGCGGCAACGGCCTTTCAGGTGGCGTGGGTGTTTGTAACGTTCAGCGCTTATATGGCGGTCTATTCGACGTTCTCGGTGCCCTATCTGGCGCAATTTGCCGAAATGTCGTCCGATCCGGTGGAGCGCACCGAGCTGATGGGGTGGAAGCACGGGTTCACCGGACTTGGCGTGTTGGTGTCATCGTCGTTTGCGCCGATGTTGGTCAACGCTCTGGGCATGGACCGGCAGGCGCATCTTGCCACGATGGTGGTGCTGGGGCTGATTTCCATGACCTGCCTGCTGGTGGCATGGCGCCATGCCGCGCGGATTGCCGAATCTGCGGCAACCGGCAAAGCCTTTGCGCTGAAGGATCTGCCCCGCGCCTTTGCCGACCGTCGCTTTGCGATCCTGTGCCTTTCCGCCGTGATCATGACGGTGGGGGCGGGCATATCCTATGCGGGTTTCCCGTTCTTTGTGAAGTTCGCCATGGCCCGGCCCGAACCGCTGCACGATATCGGCGTGATGTCGGCCATCATGGCGGTGGCGGTGATGGCCGGATCGCCGTTGTGGGTGATGGTGTCCAAACGCATCGGCAAAAAGCGCACGTATGTGATCGCCGCCAGCGGCCACGGGCTGGTAACGCTGGCCTGGGGGCAAATGGCGCACGTGCCGATCGAGGTGGCCTGGGGCCTGGCGGCGATCATGGCGGCTTGCAATGCTGGATGGGGCACGATCGTGCTGTCGCTGCTTTCCGATTGCATCGCCCATGCGCGGGACGAACATGGCGAGAACCGGGCCGGGACTTATTCTGCCATCTGGTCGATGATCGAAAAGGCCGGAATCGCGCTGGGCGGCACGCTCGTGGTGGGGGCGCTGCTATCGGCATGGGGCTTTGACGCCGCAGCCGCGCGCGCCGGGGTGGCGCAATCGGCAGAGGCCGTGGCTGGCACGATCATGGCCTATTCGGTGGTGCCGGGCCTGACCAAGCTGGCCGCCGCGCTGATCATCTGGCGGTTTGTGCATGAAAAGCCACAAGCAGAGGTGGGGGGACTGGCGCATGGCTGATCCGGTTGGTCTGTTGCTGGTCGGGTGCGGGCGCATTTCGGGCGCGCATCTTTGGGCCTTGTCTGGCCTGGAAGACCAAATCAGGCTGGTTGTCACGGTGGACGCCGATCTGTCAGCGGCACAGCGTGCGGCTGCGCCATTCGGGGCGCAGGCCTTCAGCGATCTGGACGCCGCGCTGGCCTTGCGCCAAGTCGATGCCGTGCTGATTGCCAGCCCGAATGGTTTGCACGCAGCACAGGCCGCGGCGGCGCTGGCGGCAGGTAAGCATGTGCTGGTGGAAAAGCCGCTGGCCGAAACCGGAGCCGAAGCGCGCGCGCTGGCCGATGCTGCGGCGCGGCGCGGGCTGGTGCTGGCGGCGGGCCACACCTATCGCCACAATGCCGCCGTTGCCACGCTGGTGGACCTGATGCCGCAATGGGGTCCGCTGCGCGCGGTGGAGGTATCATCATGCGTGTTCTGGGACGGGCCGCAGGCTTCGTGGTGGGCAGAGCGCAGACCGGAGGAAGGGCTGATCCTCTCGCTCTTTGCGCCGCATTCGCTGGATTTTGTGCAGCTGGTGATGGGCGCGGATGATCCGCTGCGTGTGCAGGCCGAAGCTGCGCGCTGGCAACCGGGCTGGCAGGGCGAGGACGAGGCGATGATCTTGCTCGGCTATCCGGGGCGACGCATGGCCAGCGTCCACATATCCTATAACCAGCGCAGCGTATTCGATCGCAAGGTGCTGCATTTTGCGGGCGGTGTGGCCGAGATCATGGACGGCGAGGTGCTGACGTGGAACGGCGAGTTGCTGGTGGCGCCGCCCGAAGGCGTGCTGATCAACCCGCGTGCCATGGGCGGGCGCAAGCTGGGGCATTTCTTTGCGCAGCAACTGCGCGAATTTTCCGCCGCTGTGCGGGGGGATGCGCATCGCTGCCCGACCGGGCATGATGCCGCGCGGCTGATCGATCTGATCGACCGGATAAAGGCCGCAGCCCGGGCGACAAGTGCGGACGCCATCGATCCGTCATTCGGGGGATGACCATTCTGCTGCTGCTTTCCGCTCTTGCCGCGCAGACACCGCCTGCCAACGGCTATGTGCCGCCCAAGGTCGCCGCGCCCGCCCCGCGCTTTCCGCCGGTGGTGGCGGGTGCCGCGTTCAGCGATTGCCGTGATTGCCCGGAACTGGTGGTGATCCCGCCCGGCAGCTTTGTGATGGGTTCGACCAGGAAGGAGCGCCGGACTCTGGGCGTGCTGGCGATGTTTGATCGGATGGAGGAGCCGCGTCACCGCGTGACCATCGGCTATCGCTTTGCCGTGGGGCGCTATGCCGTGACGTTCGACGAATGGGACGCCTGCGTGGCCGATGGCGGCTGCAACGGATATGAGCCCGCCGATGCCGGATGGGGGCGGGGGCGCAGGCCGGTGATCAATGTGAACTTTGCCGATGCGCAAGGCTATGTGGGCTGGCTTTCCCGCAAGACCGGGCAGCGCTATCGCCTGCTGTCCGAGGCGGAGTGGGAATATGCGGGGCGGGCAGGCACGGATACGTGGTATCCGTTCGGCAACGCCATCGATCCATCGCGCGCCAATTATGGCAACAACCATGATC
>JBEQBV010000059.1:0-16377 GCA_041639635.1 Novosphingobium sp. | reverse complement strand
GCTCAGAACATCGACTCGGGGATGATGATCACGTCACCGGGCATCAGCAGCACGTTGGCCTTGGTATCGCCCTTGCGCAGCAGATCGCCGATGCGCACGGCATATTCCTTCTGGCTGCCCGATTGCTTGTCGAACCGCACCAGCCGCGCCTTGTTGCCCGCTGCATATTCGGACAGACCGCCCACTGCGATCATCGCGTCGAGCAGCGTCATGTTGGCGCGGAACGGGATCGATGCGGGCTTTTCGGTCGCCCCCACGATGCGCACCTGCTGGCTGAAGGTTCCGGCAAACTTGTTGACGATGACCGAGACGATCGGTTCTTGAATGTATTGCGAAAGCTGGAGCTTGATGTCTTCCGAAAGCATCGAGGGCGTCTTGCCCACCGCAGGCATATCGGTGATCAGCGGTGTGGTGATGCGACCGTCGGGCCGCACCTGCACTTGCGCGCCAAGTTCCGGATTGCGCCAGACGAAGATGGTCAATTCGTCCAGCGGGCCGATCACGTATTCCTCGCCCGGCCCTTCCTGCAGCGCCACAAACGAAGCGGGAGGAAGCTGTTGACCGCCGCCCACGCCGCCGCACCCCGTCAGAGCAAGGCTCAGCATTGCCGTTCCGGCCAGCATGCGGGTTAAGCGGGAATCAAACGGCATGGATCATCCTTCTTGCTGCGGCTTTTCCCTACCCCCGCGCCGCGAGCGCAGGGGTGGCAAAGACCGCAAGTCACGCTCGGCTATCGCCAAAAAGGGTGAAGATTGCGTTAGCCTTGATTGCTGAGTGGGATGACGCCAAGGCGGCATTCGTCGCTGTCCCGAAGCGGGACTGCCTTCTTGCCAAAGGTTAACGCGGAAAACCTATCGCGTTGTCAGGCAAGGATAATCAGATCAGCATCTCGGCAGCCGGGCCTTGGCCGAGGAAAGCTGCAGGGCTGGCGGTGGCACCATAGGCACCGGCGCAAAAAATTGCGACCAGATCCCCCACATCGGCCCGCGGAAATCCGCCCTTGTCTGCCAAACGGTCCAGTGGCGTGCACAGGCAGCCCACGATGCTGGCCTCTTCCTCAACCTCTGCGCCAAACCGTGTGGCGATGGCGCTGGGATAATTGCGGCGCACCACGGTGCCGAAGTTTCCCGATGCGGCAAGCTGGTGATGCAGCCCGCCATCGGTGACCAGATAGATCTCGCCATGGCTCTCCTTTCGGTCCACCACGCTGGCCAGATAAACGCCTGATTCGCCAACGAGATAGCGGCCTAGCTCAATGCAGAAGGCGGTGTCCTTCAGAACACCGGGCAGGTTGGCAAAGCGCTCTTCCAGCGCCGCGCCCACGGCCACGATGTCCACCGGTTCATCGCCGGGGAAATAGGGAATGCCAAAACCGCCGCCCAGATTGCACTTGGGTAGCGCTGCGCCGATATCATCCGCCAGCCGCGCCGCCAGCGCCAGCGTCTGTCGCTGCGTTTCGATGATGGCATCGGCGGAAAGTGCCTGACTGCCAGCAAAGATATGAAAGCCGCGCCAATCGGCTCCTGCGGCGATCAGCTTGCGGCCCAGCGCAGGCACGCGGTCCTCGTCGATCCCGAACGGCTTGGCCCCTCCGCCCATCTTCATGCCCGATCCTTTGAGGTCGAACTCCGGGTTTACGCGGATGGCCAGCTTAGGGGTTACGCCCAGCCGTTGGGCAATAGCGAGGGCGCGGGTCGCCTCGCCTTCGGATTCGAGGTTCAGCGTCACGCCTGCGGCAATCGCCGCTTCCAGCTCGGCATCGCGCTTGCCGGGGCCAGCAAAGCTGACCCGTGCGGGATCGATTCCGGCACCCTGCACGATCGCCAGTTCCCCGCCCGAAGCGATATCGAAGCCATCGACCAGATTCAGCATGTGCTGCAAGAGCGGCGCGTAAGGGTTTGCTTTTATGGCGTAATGTATCATCAACCGGTCCGGCATTGCTGCGCGCAAAGCAGTAGCTTTGGCGGTCAGCATCGCGCGGGAATAGACGAACAGCGGGGTGCTGCCCGCCTCGGTCACCAGATCTGTCACCTTGCTGCCGTCAATCGCCAACACGCCATCGATAGTGTCAAATCCGGGGGGTATCGGGCCGAGCGGTTTCATCGCGTGGGTTCCTCGGCCAGTTCGGCGGCCAGCGCAACCCGGTCCAGCTTGCCATTGGGGCTGACCGGCATTTCTTCCCGCCAATGCACTTGGCGCGGCACCATGAAATTGGGCAGCGCCCGCGTCAGTGCCGGGATCAGGTCATCGGTCGGAGCACCGGGCACAGCGCGCGCCACCAGATGGATCGCCTGCCCCAGTTGCGGATCGGGCAGGCCCAGCGCCACCGCCTCGGCCACGATCCCGGTTGCCACCGCCGCTTCTTCCACTTCCTGCGGGCTGACGCGGTTGCCGCTGGTCTTGATCATCGCATCGCGCCGCCCGACGAAGTGCAGCAGCCCCGTCGCGTCGCGCTTCACCCGGTCGCCCGACCAGACGGCCATGCCGCCCAGCCTGGAAAACGCAGGCGCTGGTTTAAATCGTTCAGCCGTGCGCTGTGCGTCCTGCCAATATCCTTGCGCCACCAGCGGGCCGGTGTGGACCAGTTCGCCCTCCTCCTCCGTGGCAGCTTCGACCCCCAAGTCATTGACGACAAGCACTTCTGCAAAGGGAATAGCCTTGCCCATCGAGGTTGGGTGCGCATCCACCAGCGCGGGATCAAGGTAAGTAGACCGGAACGCCTCGGTCAGCCCGTACATCGGATAGAGATCGGCCTGCGGAAACTTCGTCCGCAGCGCGCGCACCAGCGGCACGGTCAGCGCGCCGCCGCTGTTGGTCAGGCGGCGCAGACTGGCCGCAGCGTCTTCTGGCCAATCGAGTTCGGCGAGTTGCAGCCACAGTGGCGGCACGGCGGCGATGGTGGTAACCCCATGTTTCGCCACCGCTTTTGCCACATCGCGCGGTGTCAGATAATCGAGCGGCACCACGCCGCCGCCGGCATACCACGTGGAAAGCAACTGGTTCTGCCCATAATCGAAGGCCAGCGGCAGCACCGCCAGCACCCGGTCTGCGGGCGTTATCTTCAGGTAATGTGCAACGCTCACCGCGCCGAGCCAGAGGTTGGCCTGGCTTAGCATCACACCCTTTGGCCGCCCTGTTGATCCGCTGGTATAGAGGATCGCGGCAAGGCTGTCCGACGCGGCAGCGGATGGCGGCAGACCCTCGCCCAGCGCCGCGATCTCTGCCCACACCGCCGGTTCCTCGAACACCGCACACGTCGCGTCACCCGCTTCCAGCGTATCGATCCGCGCACTGTTGGCGATAAGGAGGGACGAGCCAGAATCACCAAGGATATGTGCCACTTGGCCCCGCTTCAGCAAGGGATTTATCGGCACGTGGACCATCCCTGCACGCACCGCTGCCAGCGGCATCAGGCAGGCGAGTTCGGTCTTCGGCAGCCATGTCGCCACACGCGCGCCCGCTTCAGGCACACGCGATTGCAGCCACTTTGCCAGCGCGCCTACACGCGCGTTTAACTCTTCGTGGCTAAGGATGCGATCCCGCAGCACCAGCGCAGGCGCGGACCTTTCGCCCCGGAGCGCAAGGTGATCGAGCGGGAATACAGTGGGATCCGGGCTTTCGGGGGGATCGGGGCTTTCGGGCACGCGGCTCTCAATCAGGGAATGGCATTCGTTTGAAGGTCTATCACGCCAGTCTTAACGAAGCGCAAGCAGATGCGGGCGTTCTCGGCGTTCAGGGCGCATCGCCGTTCGAGCGGTTGGACTGGCTCGCGCTGCTGGCGGAAATGTGCCTCGCCCCCGCCGCCCCGCGTATCAGCGTGGCGACCGACGGCTCGCGGGTGGCCGCGCTGCCGTGGATGGAGGCACACGGCGGGGCCGAGGCGCTGGCCAACTGGTACAATTTTTTCGTCGCACCACTTGGCGATAGCGCACTTCTTTCACAGATCACCAGAAGCCTGCCCGCAGGCCGCGCCTCATTCGCGCCGATGCCGCAGGAGGATGCGCAGAGGCTTGCCGCCGCCTTTCGCAGCAGCGGTTGGGTCGTGATTTCAGAGCCTTGCGACACAAACCACGTGTTGCCTGTGAAGAACCGAAGCTTTGCCGAATACTGGGCCGCCCGCCCCGGCGCCTTGCGTGAAACGGTGCGGCGCAAGGGGCGCAAAGGTGAAGTCGCCTTGCGCGTCGTCACCGAATTTTCGCCTGCACATTGGGATGCTTACGAGGCAGTCTACAAGCTGAGCTGGAAGCCGGGCGAAGGCTCGCCCGATTTCCTGCGGCGTTGGGCGGAAATGGATGGCGCAGCAGGGCGTTTGCGGCTGGGCATTGCCGAGATTGCCGGACAACCAGTGGCGGCGCAGTTTTGGACCGTTGAGGGCGGCGTAGCCTTCATCCACAAGCTGGCGCATGACGAACGCTTTCGCAAACAATCGCCCGGAACGCTGCTGAGCGCGGCGATGTTTGAGCATGTGATTGATCGCGATGGCGTTTCGCTGGTGGACTTTGGCACCGGCGATGATCCCTATAAGCGCGATTGGATGGAGGACGTGCGCATCCGCTGGCGCGTGCGGGCATGGCGCAAGGGCGCGCTGCGGCACTGGCCCGCCATGATCCGCGCTCTGATCGGCACTGGGGGACGGCACAAGCTGCAGCCCCTTGTTTCCCCGAACCGCGATGGTTAAGGGCACAGCTTCCGAACGACACCTAGATGCACCTAGCTGCACCTACATGCACCAGAACGGCACCGGGACACGATGAGCGACACCGATAGCACCCTCCGCGCGATCCTCTCCGACGTGCTCGGCCTCTCCCCGGACCGGGTCGCTGGGTTCGACGCTTCGACCGGCCTGTTCGGTGATCTGCCCGAACTGGATTCGATGGCCGTCGCTGGCCTGCTGACGGAGATCGAAGACCGGCTCGACGTGGTGATCGAGGATGATGAGGTCGATGGCGAATTGCTGGAGAACTTCGGCAACCTGCTGGCCTTCCTCGAAGCCAAGGTGGCCGAGAAGGCCTGACGCATGATCGCGGCCTGGCCCTGCCCCGGCCCTGACGGGCAGAGCGAGGAATATGCGTTTACCCTTGATCGCGGGCGCAAGCCGCGCCTGCTGATCGTGCCGCCGATGTTCGACGAAGCCAACCGGATGCGGCGGATGCTGGTGGACACTATGCGGCTGCTGGATGAAGCAGGGGTGGACACGTTCCTTCCCGATCTGCCGGGCTGCAACGAGAGTTTGCAGGAGTTTTCCGCGCAAAGCCTTCACGCCTGGCGGCGCGCGATGGTGCAGGCCGCGCGGCACTTTGGCGCGACTGACGTGCTGGCGGTGCGCGGCGGGGCGCTGGTTTTTCCACATACGTTGCCGGGGCTGGTGCTGGAACCGGCAAAGGGCGCATCGATCCTGCGGCAGATGATACGCGCGCGGGTGATAATGGCGCGGGAGGCCGGGCGGCAGGAGGACAGTGCGGCGCTGCTCGAAGCGGGGCGGACCAGCGGACTGGAGCTTGCCGGTTGGCGCTGCGGCGCTTCGCTGATCGCCGGGCTGGAAACGGCGACCGCGCAAATCGAAGGCCAGCGCATTATTTCGCAAGGAGAACTGGGCGGCGGCGGGCTGTGGCTCCGCGCGGAACCTGCGGCTGCGCCAGAACAATCGGCTGCACTGGCGAAGATCGTGCTTACAGAGATCGCAGCATGACACGCCGCCATGTGACTTTCCTGTGCGAGGGCGCGCGGCTGTTTGGCACGCTGGATATCGGACAGGCGAGCGGGGCGACCGGGTTGCTGATCGTGTCGGGCGGCAACGAGTTGCGGGCAGGCGCATGGTGCGGGCAGGCGCAACTGGCCGCAAGGCTGGCGCACGAGGGGTTTCCGGTGTTCCGCTATGACCGGCGCGGGGTGGGTGACAGCGAGGGCGAGAACCCGACCTTCCGCCATTCCGGGCCAGATATTGCGGCGGCCATTGCAGCGTTCAAAGCCGCTGCGCCGCACGTTTCGCGCGTGGTGGCGTTCGGCAATTGCGATGCGGCGGCGGCGCTGATGCTGTTTGCGCCCGAATTGCCGCTGGCGGGGCTGGTGCTGGCCAATCCGTGGACGATTGATGGCGAAGAAGCGCCGCAAGCGATGCCCGCATCGGCGATCCGCAGCCGCTATCTGGCCAAGCTGACCAATCCGCGCGAGGTTTGGCGATTGGTGAGCGGCGGCGTCAATCTTGGCAAGCTGTTCAAGGGGTTGCGCAGCGCTGCTGCGGTGACGCCGGTAGCACCAAGCGGGCTGGTCGAGGAAATGAGGGCTGGGTTGGCTGCGTTTGACGGGCCGGTTTCGATCCTGCTGGCCAGCGGGGACCGCACCGCGCAGATGTTTGCCGAAGTGTGGGATAGTGCCGATGCGCGCGTGCAGCGGATCGACAGCGGATCGCACAGCTTTTCCGATGAGGCAGCGCGGGTGTGGTTGCGGGAGCGGTTGGTTGAAGCTTTGGGCAGGTAAAAGCAGCCTCTTCGCTTGCATTGCCAAGCCAACACCCTTGCCCCAAATTTCGTCATGCTGAACTTGTTTCAGCATCCATTTCCGACAACACGCTGCTGTGCGTGGGGAGAAATGGACCCTGAAACAAGTTCAGGGTGAAGAGAAGGAATTGCGTTAATGGGCCGCACATGCCCTCCCGCAAGCGGGAGGGGAGTTTTGGTTTATGCCGCCACCGTCTGGGTGGCTTTGTAATCCAGATCCGCAAGGAAGCGTTCGGCATCGAGCGCGGCCATGCAGCCGGTGCCTGCGGCTGTGACAGCCTGACGATAAGTGTGGTCCATCACGTCACCGCAAGCGAACACGCCGGGGATCGCAGTCTTGGGCGTGCCGGGTTCGACCACGATATAGCCGCTTTCATCCAGTTCCAGCTTGCCCTTGAACAGTTCGGTGGCGGGCGCGTGGCCGATGGCGACGAAGGCACCGTCGGTGGGTTCGAGCGACTGTTCGCCCGTGACCGTATCGACCAGCTTCACACCGGTCAGGCCTTTGCCATCTTCGCTGACGAAGCTGTCAACCTTCTGGTTCCACAGCACCTTGATGTTCGGGTGGGCATGGAGACGGTCCTGCAGAATCTTTTCAGCGCGCAATGTATCGCGGCGGTGGATCAGGGTGACGTCTGTGGAATGGTTGGTGAGGTAGAGCGCCTCTTCCACCGCAGTATTGCCACCGCCGATCACCACGACCTTCTTGCCGCGATAGAAGAAGCCATCGCAGGTGGCACAGGCCGATACGCCCTTGCCCGAAAGCTCCTGTTCGCCCGGCACGCCCAGCCATTTGGCCTGCGCGCCGGTGGCGATGACCAGCACATCGCCTTCATAGACATCGCCGCTGTCACCGGTGGCGCGGAAGGGCGAGCCATCCATGGTCACATCAAGGATCGTGTCCCACATCATGCGCGTGCCGACGTGTTCGGCCTGCGCCTGCATTTCCTGCATCAGCCACGGGCCCTGAATCACATCGCGGAAGCCGGGATAGTTTTCAACATCGGTGGTGATGGTCAACTGCCCGCCGGGCTGAAGCCCCTGCACCACGATCGGCTGCATGCCTGCGCGTGCGCCATAGATCGCGGCGGAAAGCCCGGCCGGGCCGGAGCCGATGATGAGCATGCGGGTCTTGTGCGTGGTCGCCATGGGAAAAGTCCTCCAATTGCCTTGCGAGATAGGCAGCGCGGGGCGGAAAAGCGAGTCCGACAAAAGGGCTTTATCCGCAAGTTCGGGAGAGATTTTCTTTGTCGCACCCATGCGCGCAATGGCTTGGGATCGGTGTGGCTGCCTGAGGAAGACAAGGCCGCGGCCTGAAGCGCGGTCAGTCTTCGACCAGATTGCGCTCGATGACCTGCAGGATTTCAGACGTGACTCCGAGCACTTGCGCGGCGTAGTTTTCGGTTGTGCCGTGGTTCGCGCGGATTGCGGCAAAGGCGGTGTCGAGAAACTCGGCTTCCACGCCCATGATCACGCGCACAGCGGCCTCTTCCATGTGTCTGCCAAAACCTTCGCGCACATGGCGCGCACCGGCTTCGATCCGGGCTTCGGCATTGCCTGCCGTGTTGGTCAGCAGGTAATCGGCCATCAGATCATCGTGGTGCACGCCCAGCAGATCGTGGACGAGCGCTGCGGCAATGCCGGTGCGATCCTTGCCCGCGAGGCAGTGCAGCAGGCTGGGATTCGGGCGCTCGGCCAAGGCTTTGAAGAACAGGCGGTACGTGCCGACCAGCACGGGGCGGAATGGCAGCGTTTCGTAGAGCCGGTTCATGGCAAGGCGCGCGTCAGCCACGGTGCGCACGTCGCGCGCGGCTTCTTCATGCGCGGCAAGACCATTGGCTCCGCCTGCCGCCGTGGCCGTCTCGCCCGGATGAAACACGACCTTTCCCGCAAATTCCGAGTGGCGCAGGCAAGGATTGCCTCGCCGCTCACTATCGCCGCGCAGATCAATCACGGTGGCGATGCGCAGATCGTGCACCTGTTCAAGGTCTTGCGCCGTCGCTTCGCTGTGCTGGCCCGAGCGCCAGAGCAAACCCCGCCGCAAATGCCCGGCGCGCGCGGCATAGCCACCGTAATCACGGAAATTGTGAATGCCGGTGGTGGAAAGCACGCGAGGCTGGTCTGCTAAGGTCATGCGGGAGTCTTTGCGCGATGGCTCTTGCCCGCGCAAGCGGTCAGTCGTGCCGAATCGCCAGCGGTTCAAGCGCGCGGGCGACGACGACCGCTGCCGGGGTGGGTTTGGGCACCAGCGTGCCGCCCAGATTGCGCACGCCTTCATCCATCCGGTCAAGATCGCCGGTGTGCAAGACATAAGGCACGCCCCGCGCTGCCAATGCGCGGGCAACCTGTTCGCAGGTCTGCCCTCTGCCCAGCGACACATCGAGAATGGCCGCAGAAATGGGGCTGCTGTTCACAATCGCCAGCGCCTCGACCAGATCGAGCGCGGTCAGGGGTTTGCACCCGGCATCTTCCAGCGCGAACTCCAGATCCAGCAGGATCAGCGGCTCGTCATCAAGCACCAGCACGCGGCATGGCTCAACGGAAGAAAGCGGGATAGTGGTCAATCTGCATGCTCCCGCAAGGGGATGGTCAGCGCGGCTTGCAGGCCCTCGCCAGTCCATTCCCTGACAATCCCGCCGCGCGCCATATCGAGCATGCGATCTACAATTCCGTCGTTGGCTGATGGGGTATTAGACGATCCCGCTGGACTATCGGTGTCATCAATTCCCGAACCTCCGTGTTCCGACCAGCTTATCCGGATGGCCGGGCCTTGATCCGCCACGTTGCGCTGCCACGCCACACTGACATAGCCGCCATCGCGCCCCAGAACGCTGCGCCGCGCGGCGCTGACAGCCAATTCGTGCAGGGCAAGGCCGAGCACCGAAACCGAGGCGAAATCCGAGCGCAGGCCGTTGCCTTCGAACCGGATGCGAGTGCCATCCGGATCGTATGGGGCAAGCACCGCGCGGATCGCCTGCCCGACCTCAACCGTACCGCGCTGCGAATCGTCGAGAGTCGTCTCGTAGGCGCGACCGAGGGCCTGAATGCGGTCATTGATTTCGCGCGCCTCACCCTCGATCCCGCGCACGCGACCGGTGAAGTTCACGATGCCGCCGATCACCGCAAACATGTTCTTCATGCGGTGCGAGAGTTCGCGCGCCATTTCGCGCGCATGGCGTTCCTCTGCCCGCGCTGCGCGAACACCCGAAACATCCCATTGGCTGCCAAGGAAATAGATCAGACGGCCTTGCGAATCATAGACCGGTCCAAGGTGCAGCGCATTCCAGAACGAGGAGCCATCCTTGCGATAATTGAAGACCTCGACGACGAGCACTTCCTCGCGTTCAAGACTCCGGCGGATGTGAGCGACCGTTTCCGGGTCGGTCTTGGGGCCTTGGAGGAAGCGGCAATTTCGGCCGATGACTTCGTGCTCTTCATACCCGGTAAGCTTCAGGAACGCGCGGTTGGCGAAGACCACCGGCATATCTTCCTGATGCGGATCGCACAGGCAGATGGCGAGATGAGTCTGCGCCATGGCTTGCGTGAATTGCACTCTTGCCAGCCCCTCGCCCCCACCGATTGCGATGGGTTCATCAGCCTGTTGCGGAGCAATTGGTTGGCCAGAGGGGGTGGAGGGATCGGGAATATTTTGTGTCATATCAGTGGTACCTGACCACCGAAATGCCGTTCCTGTCGCTTGGTTCCGCAGAAAGTGCGGAAAATCACACCTATTTTCGATCGAGCGGGATCACGGCAAAAGTGAAGCGCGAAATGCACACGAGTTTGCCCGCTTCGTCTTCAATGCGGATCGACCAGACGTGCGTGGTGCGGCCCAGCGCTTCCGGCCGGGCCGTGGCATAGACCCAGCCATCGCGCACCGGGCGCAGGTGGTTGGCGTTAATCTCCATGCCGACACCGACGAACTTTTCAGGATCGACCACCATAGCGCCTGCCATTGACCCGATGGTCTCGGCCAGCGCCACCGATGCGCCTCCGTGGAGCCTCCCGAATGGCTGATGCGTGCGATGATCGACCGGCATGCGCGCCCGTATCCAGTCCGGCCCGCAATCGACGAATTCGATGCCAAGATGCGCGGGCATCGATGTGCTGCCAAGCCGCGTCAGTTGTTCCATCGACGGCATGACGCCATTCCACCAGATCACATCGGTCATGCAAAACCCTTTGCCAGAAACTGTTCGGCGCATCCCGCCAGCACGGCCGTGCCCAGCGGAAGGACCGATTCATCGACGATCATCCGCGTGGAGTGGATGGAACAACACGCGCGCCAATCCACGCCTTCGTGCGCAACGCCAAGGAAAAACATCGCGCCGGGGACTTTTTCGAGCACATAGGAGAAATCTTCAGCGCCCATGATCGGTGCATCAAGGCGGTGGAAGCCATGTTCACCACTGATGGCGCGCACCACCTGTTCGCCCAGATCGACGGCGCGGGGATCGCAGATGGTGACCGGGAAGCCGGGGGTGATGGTGACCGTGGCGGTCATACCATGAGCCTGCGCGATGTGGGTGGAGGCCTGTTCCAGCACTTCGCGAAGCCGTGCGCGGTTGATGGGCGAAAGCGTGCGCAGCGTGCCGCGCATGGCCACGCGATCGGCGATTACGTTATGCGCGGTGCCTGCTTCGATCTTGGCGACAGTGGCGACCACAGGATCGCTGACCGGGAATTTGCGCGTGACCAGTGTTTGCAGCGCCGTGACGATCTCGCAAGCCACAGGCACCGGATCGAGCGCATCGTGCGGCATCGAGGCATGGCCACCGCGGCCTTCGACGATGATATCGAACTGGTCAGCCGAAGCCAGCAGCGCCCCCGCTTTCCCCGCCACCAGGCCGTGCGGGCTGTTGGGCATCACATGCAGCGCGAAGGCGGCATCGGGCAGCGGATCGATCAGCCCGTCATCCAGCATGAAGCGTGCGCCGTGGAAGCCTTCCTCTCCAGGCTGGAACATGAACTGCACTTCGCCCGCAAGGCTTTCGGCACGCGCGCAGAGCACCTCTGCCGCGCCTGCCAGCATCGCGGTGTGGGTATCATGGCCGCAGGCGTGCATCGCGCCGGGGATGGTCGAGGCGAAATCGAGGCCGGTCTGCTCGGTCATCGGCAGCGCGTCCATATCACCACGCAACAGCACCCGCCTGCCCGCTCCGGCGCGGCCTTTCAGCGTTGCGACCAGGCCAGTGGTCGATGGGCCTTCACGCCATTCCAGCGGCAGATGGGCAAGCGCAGCGCGCACCTTATCGCGCGTTTTCGGGGTGTGCAGGCCGAGTTCCGGCTCTGCATGGATCGCGCGGCGCAGGGCAACGATGGCATCGGCATGGCCGCGCGCCTGTTCGAGCAGTTCGTGATGGAGCATGAAGCCTCGCTATCAGGTACATGCGCAAGGCTGGCACGTTGCAACGCACCTGTCGAGAGCGTGGGATTGGACTTGCACGAGCGGGCAGGCTTTGTTAATCGAACGGTTAAACAGAACCAGCCGGAGAGCCTGCCATGCCAGACGCTTATATCATCGATGCCGTCCGCACCCCGCGCGGAGTGGGCAAGCCCGGCAAGGGCGCGCTATCCCACCTGCATCCGCAGCATCTGGCGGCTACCGTGCTAAAAGCGCTGAAAGAACGCAACAATCTGGACACGGCAACGGTGGATGACATCATCTGGTCAACGTCATCGCAAGTGGGCAAGCAGGGCGGAGATCTGGGGCGCATGGCGGCGCTGGCAGCAGGCTATGACATTTCAGCCTCGGGCACCACGCTAGACCGGTTCTGCGGCGGTGGTATCACGTCGGTGAATCTGGCCTGCGCGTCGGTCATGTCGGGCATGGAAGACTGCGTGATCGCAGGCGGTACCGAGATGATGAGCTTCACCATCGCGCATGGTGCTGAACAGGCCAATGCCGGAATCAAGCCGATGGGCATGGGTTCGGGCAACATGGCGCTCGATGCCATTCATCCACAATCGCATCAGGGCGTGTGCGGCGATGCCATTGCCACGATCGAGGGTATCAGCCGCGAGGCACTCGATGCGCTCGCCCTCGTGAGCCAGCAGCGCGCGGACCGGGCGATCAAGGAAGGCCGCTTTGCCAAATCGGTGGTGCCGGTGCTGAACGAGGACGGATCGGTGGCGCTTGACCGCGAAGAGTTCCCCCGCCCCGAAACCACGGCAGAAGGTCTTGCCGCACTGAAGCCGAGCTTTGCCGGGCTGGCCGACTTCGATCTTGGCGGCACCACCTTCCGCACGCAGATCAACCGCCGCTATCCTGATGTGGAAATCCAGCATTTCCACCACGCAGGCAATTCCTCTGGCGTGGTCGATGGCGCAGCGGCGTTGCTGATCGTATCTCCCGCCTACGCTGAAAAGCATGGATTGAAGCCGCGTGCGCGCATCGTCGCCTATGCCAACCAGGGCGATGATCCCACGCTGATGCTTAATGCGCCCGTCCCTGCGGCAAAGAAAGTGCTGGCCAAGGCTGGCCTGACCAAGGACGATATCGACGTATGGGAAATCAACGAGGCTTTTGCCGTCGTCGCTGAAAAGTTCATTCGCGATCTCGATCTGGATCGCGAAAAGGTGAACATCAATGGCGGTGCGATGGCGCTGGGGCACCCCATCGGCGCTACCGGATCGATCCTGATCGGCACCGCGCTTGATGAACTGGAGCGGTCTGGTGGCCGCTATGGCCTTGTCACGATGTGTGCCGCAGGTGGCATGGCCCCTGCCATTATAATCGAGCGGGTTTGAACGGCAGTTTTGCAATCAGACTGTAGCCCGCTGAATATTTCAGCGGGCTATTAGCTAATGACATTGCCAAGTCATAATCTTGCTGCCAACCCTCAGCCGGATATGAAAGCAGCTTTACGGAAACTATTCAGACCCGTTCAGGGAAGACTGACCGCCTATTTGCTGGCGGTAGGGTTTGCTGTTGCTGCCACATTCATCCGCCATGCCGTGGATCACCTGCTGCCCCCGGGCTTTCCGTTTCTGACGTTCTTCCCGGCCGTGATCATTGCGGCATTTCTGGGCGGGCGCGGCCCTGGCGCAGTATGTGGCGTCATAAGCTTACTGGCCTCGTGGTATTACTTCATCCCGCCGTTCAACAGTCTTGATCTGAACGCACCGGTGGCCACGGCCCTGCTGTTCTTCACGACGGTCGTGGTCGTGGACGTGTTGCTGATCGACGGGCTGCAGCAAAGACAGGCGCGGCTGGAAGAAAGCCAATCAAAGCTGGCTGCCATGGCTGAACAGCAAACGCTGCTGTTCAAGGAACTACAGCACCGCGTGGCAAACAATCTGGCGTCGGTATCATCGATGTTGCGCCTGCAGCGCCGCCAGATTGAACGCGACCCGGCGTCTGCGGCGCGGCTTCTGGAAAGTGCGGACAACCGCATTGAGCTCATGGGGCGCGTCCATCGCCAGCTTTATGATCCGGCAGCAGGCGATCTTGGCCTGCCCGACCAGATCAGGAACGTGGTCAATCAGGCCCAGCAGGTTGCCGATGCGAGCCACGTTACTATCGTTGTCAATGCCATCGACGCCCGAATGGCCGTGGACCGCATGATGACGCTGATGTTGCTGGTTACCGAAGTCATCAATAACTCGCTCAAGCATGCCTTTGAACAAGGCACGCCGGGGCACGTGCGGTTAACGCTGGATCGGATCGGCATCGGCCGTCTGCGGCTGACGATTGCGGATAACGGCAAGGGGCTTGACCCGGCCCATGCCAACGAAACGCCCCGCCATCGTGGGCTTGGCACCACGATCATCCGAGGCTTCGTTTCGCAATTGCATGGCGAACTAACAATCGATGGCAGCAATGGCGTGACGACGATTGTGGAGTTTCCCGAAGACACGGAATGACGGCGCTTGGGCAGGTGGCATCGCGCTTACCCAACACCGAGCCTATGAGACCCAAACTTCGTCATACCCTCGTAGGCGGGAATCCAGTTTCACAAGTCGCGCGCTGGATTCCCACCTACGCGGGAGTGACAAAAGAATGAGGCGGCTACAAATTCCGCCTGCGCGGGAATGACGAAAGGAGGGGCTTTGCGGAAGGGCCTACTCCACCGCCGCAATCGGTCTGGCCTCGTTTGCCAAAATCTTCAGAACTTCTGTCCATGCCGCTACGTTCTGCGCAAGGTCTGCGGGATCGACCTTGTCCAGCGTGTCATCCGGTGTGTGATGCAGATCGAAATAGCGCGTGCCATCCTGATCGAGATCGACCACTGCCAGCTTCTGCTTGACGATGATCGGCCTGATATCGGTTCCGCCGTTGGCTTTGCCTTCACCACGGACGATGCCGATCTTTGAGAGCGCTCCGGCAATGCTGCCCGCAAGCGGCTTGTTCACGTTATTAAGCGAAAAGCCAACGCGCCAAACGCGCCCCGCCCCGAAATCGCTTTCCATCGCAAGGGCGTGCGGTTCGGCATGCTTTTCGGCATAGGCCCGCCCGCCCCAGCCGCCGAGTTCCTCGGCCCCGGCCCACAGCACCCGGATCGTGCGCAGCGTCCGGCCCTGCTCCTGCGCCTTGAGCGCTGCTGCCGTGATGATCGCACAGCCCGCCGCATCATCAACAGCGCCGGTGCCCAGATCCCAGCTATCCAGATGGCAGGCGACCAGAATGGGCGGCAGCGACGGATCGCGACCCGGCAGTTCGCCGATCACGTTGCCCGATGGCAAGCCTTCAGTGGTCTTGCCCGAGAACGATACGGAGGCCATTACCGGACGCGCCGGGCTTTTGGCGATGCGGCGGACCAGATCGGCATCGGGCGAAGATACGGCACCTGCCGGAATGGCGGGAAAGCCTTCGGGGAACGTGGTGGACCCGGTGTGCGGGTTGCGATGGCTGTCTGTTCCGATGGACCGGATCAGCACAGCCGCCGCCCCCTTTTGCGCCGCCAGCAGCGGGCCATTGCGCCGCACGATGCCATAGGGACCATAACCGCTGCCATCCTGCGACGCCTTCATCGCATGATCGATGAACACGATCTTGCCGACGAACGGCTGGCCCTGAACGCCCTGCAGCGTTTCATAGGAATCGATATAGACAAGTTCGGCTTGGCGCACTGTTCCGGCTCCACTGTAGCCCAGGGCTGAAACGGCAAACTTGTGCGGAATAGGCAGGTGGAGTTCGGCCTTGTCCTCGCCACGGATATAACCTTTGAACGTGAAGGGCTCATCCACCACGTTTCTGAAACCCAGCGCTTTCAGCCGTTTGACCGACCATTCCCGCGCTCTCGCATCGGCTTCGGTCCCTGCCAGTCGCTGGCCCACTTCGGTGGTAAGGCCTGCAAGAATGTCCCAAGCCACATCGCCTTTCGGTTCATCGGCATGGGCAGTTGACGAAAGCAGAGCGGCGGTGAGCGCGACGGCGCGGGGCAAGGTCATCATGATCCCAAGGCTATCGCTCCCCCGTTGTGCTGCCAATGCCCTTGTTGCCCGGCCACAGATTATCAGCCCCCCGCTTGCCCGCGCGGGTTCGGTTCGGTAGAGGCAGCGCAACGCTTTTTCCGCCATTCATCCAAGGACCCGACATGGCTGCCCAATATGCCTACGTCATGAAGAACATGACGAAGACCTTCCCCGGCGCACAGAAGCCGGTGCTCAGCGACATCAGCCTGCAGTTCTATCAGGGTGCCAAGATCGGCATCGTCGGCCCGAACGGCGCTGGTAAATCGACCCTGATCAAGATCATGGCCGGGATCGACAAGGACTATACCGGCGAAGCCTGGGCCGGTGAGAATATTGCCGTCGGTTACCTTGAGCAGGAGCCGCAGCTCGACGAGAGCAAGACTGTGCTTGAAAACGTCAAGGACGGCGCGCGCGAGATTGCCGACATGGTTGACCGCTTCAACCAGATCGGCATGGAAATGGC
>JBEQBV010000058.1:0-16414 GCA_041639635.1 Novosphingobium sp. | reverse complement strand
CCGAAGCTGCCTTGAATCCGCCGAACCGCCCCCGCGCCCGGATGAAAACGCTGATGAAAACAGGGCGGAAGAAGAAGAGAACGTCGTCCAACTGAACCAGACCGCAGCCTGAAGCGGGCGGTACCGGGGGTTGCACTGGGGGTAGCACCGGCGGCCTGAACGTCGGGCCGCCCTTGCGCGGGATGGCCGGGTGTTGCATGCGCTGGCGAGCTTTGGAACCAGCCCCAAGGATCGCCCGTGCCCGCTATTGCCCCGCAAGACATGCTTTCGCTGTTTCTCACCACTTGCGAAGCAAGCCCGGATGCGCCCTTTCTGATTGCCGAAGATGGCACGGTGCTGACCTATGCCGCCGCCCGTGCGCGCGCGGCGCAACTGGCCCATGCGTTCCGTGCCGCAGGCGTGCAGGCCGGGGATCGCGTGGCGGTGCAAGTGGAAAAGTCCCAAACCGCGCTGCTCACCTGGCTGGCGGCGCTGCATGCGGGAGCGGTCTATCTTCCGCTCAACACCGGTTATACCACCGGTGAGCTTCGGTATTTCCTTGGCGATGCTTCGCCCGCGCTGGTGCTGTGCCGCCCGGAAGATGAAGCGGCGCTGTCTGCGCTCTGCGCCGAACTTGGCGTGCCCGCACTGCTCACGCTCGCTGCCCACGGCACCGCCGGTTCGCTGGTGGATGCCGCTGAAGGCCAGCCAACGGCGTTTGCCACAACACCCGCTGATCCAGCGGGGCTTGCCGCCATCCTCTACACCTCGGGGACTACCGGACGCAGCAAGGGCGCGATGCTTTCTCACGCCAACCTTGCGTCCAACGCGCTGACCTTGCACAAATACTGGCGCTTTACGGCGCAGGACCGCCTGCTCCACGCGCTGCCGATTTTCCACACCCACGGGCTGTTCGTGGCCACCAACACCGTGATCGCCAGCGGCGCGGCGATGATCTTCCTGCCCCGGTTCGATGCCGATGCGCTGGTGCGGCTGATGCCGCAGGCCAGTGTACTGATGGGTGTGCCCACGTTCTATACTCGCCTGCTTGCGCACGCAGGATTTACCCGCGAACTGGCAAGCGAAATGCGCCTGTTCGTGTCCGGCTCTGCCCCGCTTTCTGCCGAAACCCACCGCGAATTCAGCGCGCTGACCGGCCAGGCCATCCTTGAACGCTATGGCATGACCGAAACCAACATGAACACGTCAAACCCCTATGACGGCACGCGCAAGCCCGGCAGCGTCGGCTTCCCGCTGCCCGGCGTGGATCTTCGCATCGCCGATCCCGAAAGCGCCGCCGTCCTTCCGCAGGGGGAAATCGGCGTGATCGAGGTCAAAGGCCCCAACGTGTTCGGCGGTTACTGGCAAATGCCCGAAAAAACGCGCGAGGAATTTCGCGCCGACGGCTTCTTCATCACCGGCGATCTGGGCTTCATCGATCCGGAAGGCTATGTCCACATCGTTGGCCGCGCCAAGGATCTGATCATCGCGGGCGGCTTCAACATCTATCCCGCCGAAGTCGAAGCCGCTTTGGACGAAATCCCCGGCATCGCTGAATCTGCCGTCATCGGCGTGCCTCATGCCGATCTGGGTGAGGCCGTTGTGGCCGTGGTCAAGGCTACCGACGCGGCATTGGATCAATCGGCCGTGCTGGCCACTTTGACTGATCGCCTCGCCCGCTTCAAACAGCCCCGCGCAGTGATGTTCGTCGATGAACTGCCGCGCAACACTATGGGCAAAGTGCAGAAAGCGCAGCTGCGCGCAACTTACGGTGGGCTCTTCGCGCAGTGATCGTTCTGTCGATCATCGTCCTTGTCACCATTTTCGTTGCCGCGATGTGGTTGCCGGTGAACATGGGGCTGGTCGGCTTTGCTGCTGCGCTGGGCCTTGGCGTGTTTGTGGCAGGGCTTTCGGTCAAGGATGTGCTGGCGGGCTTTCCGGCCGATCTGTTCCTGACGCTGCTGGGCGTCACTTATCTGTTCGGCATCGCCAGCCGCAACGGCGCGATTGATTGGCTGGTGGCGCGCGGGGCTAGCCTGCTGGGCACGCATACAGCCTTTCTGCCCGCGCTGATCTTCATGGTGGCAGGCACGCTGACGGCGCTTGGCGCGGTTGGCCCGGCAGCGGTGGCGGTGGTGGCGCCCATCGCGCTGCGCCTTGCCCGCACACACGGATTTTCGGCGCTGATGATGGGCCTCCTGGTGGTCCACGGCGCGCAGGCCGGATCGTTTTCGCCGATATCGATCTATGGCGGCATCGCCAGCAAAGTCCTGGCGAAAAGTGGCATTGCGCCAGACCCGATCTACCTGTTCCTTGCCAGCGCCGCCTTCAACGCCACCATCGCACTGATGATCTGGGCATTCTATGCCCGGCGCGAGGCCGCTGCCGGCGTCTGGCACCTCACTCCAACGCAAGCCAGCGTCCCTCTTGGCCGCGAAGGCGCGTGGACTTTGGCCGGCCTGGCTGCCCTGGCCACAGGCGCGTTGCTGTTCAGGATCGACATCGGTTTCATGGCGCTTCTGGTGATCATTGCCCTGGCCATTGCCGCACCTGCCACGCAGGAAAACGCGCTGAAACACGTGGATTGGTCCACGATCCTGCTGATCTCAGGCATCGTCATCTATGTCAGCCTGATGGAAAGGCTGGGCACGCTGGCCGCCGTCAGCAATACGATCGGCACGGTCGGTTCGCCTGCGTTGGCGGTGCTGCTGCTGTGCTATCTGGCGGGGTTCGTTTCGACCTTCGCCTCGTCCACCGCGCTGCTGGGCGTGATGATCCCGCTGGCCTTGCCGATCCTTGCCGGATCGCAGCTTTCGATCATGGCGGTGATATCGGCGTTGTGCGTGGCCAATACCATTGTCGACATATCGCCCTTTTCCACCAACGGCGCGCTGATCGTCAGCAATTCGCCCGAGGCAGATCGCCCCGCCATGTTGCACAAGCTGCTTGGCTATACCGCCATCATGGTCGGCATTGGCCCGCTGGTGGCATGGGGCGTGTTCGTGTTCGCTTTTGGCAGATAGACCTTGTACGGTGGAATTGAGGTCCGATCGCCGGGGTATAAACCTGCATCGGCTCGTGCTTGACACGGGCCTTGGCTTTTTCTGGCGGCGAAGGCTAGCCAAGCCCCGTGTCGAGCAAGGGGCGACGGGTAAGTTCCAGCTGTCTACTCCACCGCCGCCAGCGCCAGTGTCAGCAGCCCCAGCCCGGTCGCCATCCACACGCGCAGCTTCAGCCAATCGGGCGGCAGCGTAACGGCGCGGGCCAGCTTGGCATCCACTGCCGGGCTGAACAGCAGGATCAGCCCCAGCACCACCAGCGATGGCCCCGGCCAGTGCCACCCTGCGATCCACGGCAGCAGCGTGGCCCATGCCACAAGGCTGGGCAGCACGGCGATGACATACAATCCGCCGCTGCGCACACCGCCCAGCAGCCCTGCCATCCACCACAACCCGCCAAGGAACGACAAGATCAGCGCCGCATAAAAGCACCCTGCCGCCAGCGCGCTCCACCCCAGCGGGCCGCCACCGATCACCAGCCACACGCAGATCGCCTGCGGCAGCCACCCGGCAAGCCCCAACAGCACCACCGGGAACGGCAGATTGAAACGGAACATGGGCGCAATTTCCCTTCAAGCAGTTGACCCTGCGATGCGCCTTCCCGAAAGTGCGGGCAACACGGCCCTCTTGCCACATCGTGAGCGCACGGTCCGAGGCGTAAGTTCCGATCATGGCATACTTCCCCCTCACCCGCGCCGATGCGAAGGCCCGGCTCGCCGCTTTCGCCCCGCGCGCCGGGACCGTCTATGGCACGCGGCGCAATCTGGTCAGCGCCAGCGGTCAGCACGATAATGTCTCGCGCCTTTCCGCTGCCCTGCGCCGCCGCCTGATTTCGGAAGACGAAGTGGTGCAATCGGTGCTCGCCCACCACCGCGCCGAAGCGGCGGAAAAGTTCATCGCCGAAGTGTTCTGGCGCACGTACTGGAAAGGCTGGCTGGAACAGCGCCCCGCCGTGTGGAAGCAATACCTTGCCGATGTGGCGCGCCTGTCGGCCCAGCCCGGCCTGATCACCGCTGCGGAAAAGGCCATGGCCGGGCGCACCGGCATTTCCGCCTTCGATCACTGGGCGCAAGAACTGGCCGACACTGGATACCTGCACAACTGGGCGCGGATGCAGGTCGCCTCGATCTGGACTTTCACGCTGGGCCTGCCCTGGCAACTGGGCGCGAAGTGGACTTTTGACCGGCTGATCGATGCCGATCCTGCCTCCAACACGCTAAGCTGGCGCTGGGTCGCGGGCCTGCACACGCCGGGGAAAACCTACCTTGCCAGCGCAGACCGCATTGCCGCGATGACCGGCGGCAAGCTGACCGCCCACGGCCTTGCCACTACCGCCGATGTGCCTGATGTTCTGGCGCACCCCGCCCCCACGCCCCCGCGCGAGGCCCTGCGCCCGGATCGCACCGCACCGTCCGTCGTTCTGATCACGCCTGAGGATTGCAGCCTTGAAGCCGCGCTCGATCTGGCAGAGGTGCGCGCACTTGGCTTCACCCTCCCCGCCAACACGGCAGACCGCACCGCGCTGAGCGATGCCGCCGCCCGCGCGCAAGCGCATTGGGGTGTTGAGGCCGTGGCCGTGGAAGATGCCGCCAGCCTTGCCGCGCTCGCCCACCAGAACGATTGCCCCCAGATCGTTACCGGCTTTGCTCCGGTCGGCCCGGTCGCCACCACGCTGGCCGAATGGAGCAAGGTCCTTGGTGCGCAAGGCCTGACCCTTGCCGAAAATCTGCGCGCGTGGGACCGGCAGGCATGGCCGCATTGCCGCAAGGGCTTTTTCCAGCTGCGTACCCGCGTGCCCGATCTGCTGCCGCAATACGCCTGATCCCTTCGCCCTTGCCATCAGGGGGTGCTTGGGCAATGTTCGCTCCATGGGAAGAATTGCAGTAACAGCGTTGCACGCGCTGGCTGGCGCTGTTGCGCTAGCACTGTCCAGCGCCCCTGCCTTGGCCGAACCCACCGCACAGCAGCGCGCAAAGCTGGATGAAATGTTCGCCGCCGCCGATGCGCTGGATGAAGCGGCCAATCCCGCCGCCTATCGCAAGGCCTTCGAACAGGTGCTGGCCTTTGCACGCACGCTCTATCCGCAAGGGCATCCGGAACTGGCGTGGGTAGAGGCCGAACTGGCCACCGCCGATTACCTGCAGGGCGATGTCCGGGGCGGGGCCGCACGGCTTGACCGCATCGCCGCCGTGCTCGATGCCGCCGGGCCTGAATGGCGCGAGCGGCGCATGTTGATCGCCAATGCGCAGGTCGTGATGCACCTGACGCTGAGCGAGTTCGACAGGGCAACCGCCTTGGGCCAGCAAGTGCTCGATTGGCGCATCGCCACATCGAATGGCCAACCCAGCACCAATCTGGCGGCGGCATGGTCAAACCTTGCCAATGCCCAGATCCGCAATGGTGAGACGGACAAGGCCATTGCCAGCGTGCGTGAAGCCATTGCCATCAACCGCCGCCTTTCCCCCATCCCCGCCAATGCCGCGCCCCATTTCGCCAATCTGGTAACCTTCCTCTATTCCTCTGGCCAGTTGGAGGAAGCCGCCGAAGAAGGCCGCAAAACGCAAGCCTTGCTGGAAAGCTTCCTGCCCCAAGGCCACCCGTTCCTCGCCGTCAACCTCAACACCATGGCGCGCGTGCTGATGGACCTTGGCCGGTTGGACGAGGCCGAAGCCGCCGCGCGCAAAGGGATGGACCTTGCCTATGCCCGCTTCGGCGAAAGCCAGCAGACGCTGAGCTATCTGGCCACGCTGGCCAATGTGCTGGCCGCCAATGGCAAGACCGCCGAAGCGCAGAACCTTGCCCGCGCTGCGGCAGACAAGATGGCGCAAGACCTCGGGCCAGAGGCTGACCGGGCGCTGCTGGCGCGCGAAACGCTGGCCATGACGCTGGCGGCTGAAGGTGATGCCACGCGCGCGCTGGCCGAATACACAGCCGTTTCAGAAGTGCGCAGTCGCCGCTATCCCGCCCACCACCGTGACCGCATCGAAAGCGAAGACCGCCTTGCCATAGCCGCTTTTGAAGCAGGCGATGCGGCGCGCGCGCGGACGGTGCAGCAAGGCGCGCAGGATTTGCGCCAGGCAGGCGGTCAGCTGGCAGACACGGCCGCGCTGGTCGGCGAAGCCCGCCTCGCCGCGTTCGAAGCGCTTGGCGGCGATGCCCCGGCAGGCCTTGCCCGCGCCCGCACTGCTGCTGAAGGACTGGACGCCCGCCTGCGCGAAATGGAAGCCACCGGCGCACGCCGTTCAGGGCTGGACCGCTCATTGCGCACCGGCTTTGGCTGGGCGCTGGAGGCCGCTGCCGTGGCGGGCGATGCCGCTGCCGCCTTTACGCTGGCACAGCCAGTGGTCGAAGGTTCTGCCGGAATCGCCGCCCGCGCCGCCGCGCGCCGTATGGCCGCGCTCGATCCCGTCAAGGCCGCGCTGCTGCGCGAACGGCAGGATGCCGCCGTTGCCGTCCAGACCCTGCTCGACAAGCAGTTGCGCCTTGCGGCCCTTGGCACGCCCGCCGATCGCCTTGCCGCTGTGGATGCCGAACGCGCCGCCGCCACAGCCCGGCTCGATGCGCTCACCCTTCAACTGGCCGAACTGGCCCCGGACCTTGTGCGCAGCGAAGCGAGCGAACGCCTGACCCTGCTTGCTGCCCAAGCGCTGCTGGCCAAGGACGAAGCGCTGCTGATCGTCGCGCCGGGACCGCAAGGGCTGGTCGTCCTCGCCGCCAATGGCAAGGATGCCACCGTGGTGCGCAGCGCCCCCACCCGCCGCGCCACCGCGCTGGTCAAGCAGTTGCGCAAGGGGTTGGAAAACCCCGGCACTTTCGATCACGCCGCCAGCGCCGAACTGCGCACCATGATCTTGCCCGATTCAATCACGCGCATCATCGGCAAGCGCAAACGGCTGCTGATCTCTACTGGCGGGTCATTCTCGTCGCTTCCCTTTGCGGTGTTGACCGATGGTACGCCAAAGCAACCGCGCTGGCTGATCGAAGATCACGCGCTGGTCACCCTGCCCGCGCTCACCACGCTGTCTGCCAAACGCACGCAAGCCCAGAAAAAGCCACGCGGCTTTCTGGCATTGGGCGCGCCGCAGCTGAACGCCGGCACCAGCGCGCCGATCCAGCTCGCCAGCGCCACCCCCTTCCGCTCCGCTGCCAACGCCCAGCATCTCGCAGATCTTCCCCCACTGCCTGCCAGTGCCAACGAGCTGGCCGCCTTGGGACAAGCATTGGGCGCGCGCAGCAGCACCGTGCTGACTGGCGAACAGGCCACCGAAGCTGCGCTGCGCAGCGCCGATCTGGCAGGCATCGATGTGCTCGCCCTGTCTACCCACGGCCTTGTGGCGGGCGAACTGGACGGGCTGCACGAACCGGCGCTGGTACTGACTCCTGTGGGCGATGGTGATGGCTTGCTGACCACTGACGAGATCATGGACTTGCGCCTGTCGGGCGCGTGGGTGGTCTTGTCCGCCTGCAACACCGCTGCCGGATCGGGCGTGGATGGCAGCGGCCTTGGCGGATTGGCGCGCGCATTCCTCCATGCCGGCGCAGCCAACCTGCTGGTATCGCACTGGGCTGTGCGCGATGATGTGGCTGCGCGGCTTTCGGTCGCCACACTTTCGCAATACGCCCAGGGGAAGGACCCGGCAGCAGCGCTGCAACGCGCAATGATAGGCATGGCCAAGGCGCGCGACGCCACCCTGCGCGACCCCGCGCTCTGGGCACCGTTCGTGGTGGTAGGACGGTAGGCGGAGGTCCGGCGGCTCAGGCCACCTTCGGCCCGAACGGCCTGTTCAGCCTCACGATCGTCAAGTTCAGCACTGCCGCAAAGCTTACCCAGACGAGGTAGGGCACCACCAGCCAGCTGGCGAGCACCGAAAACTCGCGCAGGCCGATGGCCAGCGCCAGCACCGACCCCCACAGGAACGGCACTTCGCCCAGCGCCCAGTCGGGCCTTTGCCGCGCAAAGAACAGCGGCGACCACAGGAAGTGGAAAACAAAGTTCACCGCAAACAGCGTGATCACGCGCATCCGCCCGGCTTCATCCACCGCGCCATCCCATGCCAGCACGGCGGCCCAACCTGCCAAACCCAGAATAACCGTCCAGGCCGGACCAAACAGCCAATCGGGTGGCTGCCACGAAGGCTTTTTCAGATTGCGATACCACGGCCCGATATCGGTCAACAGCCCGCCCGCTCCTCCCAGAATGACGGCCCAGAGGAATGCGGCAATGACATGGGGTTCGGGCATCACAGGCATATGGGGACGCGCCCGGCGCAGGGCAATGCGCAAAAGGTGCGCCAAGACGGTATGTGATCCCAAACCACCAAATAAAACCCAGCGCAGCCCCGCGCAGGCGTACCGGGTGGAACGTCCGCGCGAAGTGCAGGTCTATCGCGCGTCGGAAGGCATGCTTGTCAGGCTATCCACAGATGCCAGCAATTCGGACAAGCGATAGGGTTTGGGCAGAAATGCCTCGCCCGGTTCCAGCGACCGGCGCGTTTCGCAATAGCCGGAGAGGTAGAGCACCTTGATACCGGGGATCAGGCTGCGCGCAGCCGCTCCCAGTTGCCAGCCATCCAGCATGCCGGGCATGCGGATATCGGTGCAGATCAGATCGAAAGCGGTGTCGCGTTCAAGAATCGCCGCTGCGGCATCGCCATTGACGGCTTCGACCACGCAATGTCCGGCATCGCCGAGTTCATCGAACGCGACCTGTCGCACCAGAAATTCATCTTCAACCAGCAATATCCGCAGCATCACGTCCCGCTTCCTTGGGCAGGTAAAGCGTAACGACCGTACCGGTTCCCGGTTCCGAAACAATTTCCAAGCGCCCGCCGATCTGCTCGACAAAACCGTACACCTGACTAAGGCCAAGGCCACTGCCCGAACCAACCGGTTTGGTGGTAAAAAACGGCTCGGTCGCCCGCTGCAGCGTCTGCGCATCCATGCCGGTGCCGGTGTCTGATATGCTGAACCGGATTTCGCGCCCGATATCCTCGGCGGCAATGCGGATGGTGCCCCCATCGGGCATGGCATCGCGCGCATTGATCACCAGATTGAGCACCGCGTTTTCCAGCTGGTTGCGGTCCACCACCACCGGTGGCAGATCCGGCGCAATCGCCACTTCCACCGCAATCTTCTCTCCGGCGGCGCGCATCAGCAAATCGTTGATGCCCTGTATGATGGCCTGCACATCCTGCGCGATCAGCAGCAGCGTGCTCTTGCGGGCAAAGGCCAGCAATTGCCGGGTCAGTTCGCCCGCTCGGGCCGTGGCCGTCAATGCGTTCTCCAGATTGCGCCGTTCCGGAGCCGCTTCGGGTGCCGTGCGCAGCGCGCGCTCCACATTGCCCGATACGATCATCAGCAGGTTGTTGAAATCATGCGCAATGCCGCCGGTCAGCTGGCCCAGTGCCTCCATCTTCTGCGCCTGCCGCAGCTGGCCTTCCACCACCGCGCGCTCTTCGGCCTCCTTGATCAATTGGGTGTTCAGCCGGTGCAGTTCAGCAGGCGTTGGCAGGGCCAGCAACTTTGGCAGCAGCGGCCAGATCAGGATGGCTGTGGCGATAGAGACCAGCGCCGTGATCCCCTTGACCACGCCTTCCAGTCCATAAGCCGGAACCCACAGCACCAGAATCGAGATGAAGTGCGTGGTCCCGCAGGCCAGGATGAACGTGGCAAACAGCCAGATCACCCAGGTGAACTGCAATTCGCGCCGACGGGTCAGATAGACCGCCATCGCCACCGGTATCGAAAAATAGGCAAGGCCGATCACCGCATCGGCAATCACATGCAGCGCCAGCAGATCAGGCTGCCACAACAGGCAATAGCCATGCGGCGGCATGCCGGTTTCGATCAGCCAGCGTCTCAATTCGTTCATCGCATCACCTTGTCGTTCAGGTAGCCAGCCTCGGTATTTTGAGAACTAGGGTAAACGCCGCGGTAATGCATGGGCTATCTCGCCATCATTTCACGGCAAGCCCTTTGGCTGCGTCATGGAGTTGCAATGTAACGGGCAATATAGGAGCACCGTGTAACACTGTTTCATTTCAGCCTTCCTGATTGACCGAAAGCTCCTGCATATGGCCTCGCCAATGAACCGCCGCGCCTTCAACCGCAATCTTGCCGCCACGGCCTTTGGCGGGCTTGCCGCCATGCTCGGCGGCTGCACCGGTGCAGCCATGAAGACCGCCGCAGCGCCACAGCGCCCGGTCGGTCCGCTGGTGCCCGATCCCGCCGGCATTCTCGATCTGCCGCAGGGCTGGTCCTATACCGTGATCTCGCGCATGGGCGATGCGATGGACGATGGCCATGTGGTGGCCGACAAGGCCGATGGCATGGGATGCTTTGCCATTGCTCCGGGCAAAGTCGCGCTGGTGCGCAATCACGAACTTGGCGCCACCGATGGCGCGCGCGGCCCCTTTGCCGATCGCACGGTGGAGCGCACGTTTGACCGCTGGCAAGGCGGGCGCGCGCTGCCCGGCGGCACATCAACGCTGGTCTATGATCTGAAATCAGGCCGGGTTGAGGCGCAATACGCCTCGCTGGCGGGCACGATCCGCAATTGCGCGGGCGGCGTCACGCCGTGGGGCACATGGCTCAGCTGCGAAGAGAACGTCTCGCGCGCAGGCAAAGGCCTGTCGCAGGATCATGGCTGGGTATTCGAAGTGCCCGCCACCGCGCGCGGGCTGGTCGATCCCGTCCCGCTCAAAGGCCTTGGCCGCTTCAACCACGAAGCCGCCGCCGTCGATCCGCGCACCGGCGCGGTCCACCTCACCGAAGACCGCGAAGACGGCCTGCTTTACCGCTTCGTGCCCTCCCGCCCCGGAGATTTGCGCGCCCCCGGCAAGCTGCAAGCGCTCGGCCTAGCCTCGGGCCTTGCCGACACGCGCAACAAGGCTGCGGTCTCTGTCGCGCGCGGCGAACCGCTGAAAGTGCGCTGGATCGATCTGGACGGCACCGATTCTGCCAACGACGATCTGCGCCAGCGCGGCCACGCCGCAGGCGCGGCGCTGTTTGCACGCGGCGAAGGCATTCACTTCGGCCTTGATGCAACCGGCGCGGGCGAGTTTTACTTCGTCTGCACCTCGGGCGGCGCATCCGGGCTGGGACAAGTGTTCCGCTACCGCCCGCAAGATGAAACGCTCGACCTGTTCTATGAATCGACCGATCCCGCCGCCTTCAACTTTGGCGACAATCTGACCATTGCCCCCAACGGCCACCTGATCGTGTGCGAAGACCAGTATACCGCCATCACCGACAATCACCTGCGCGGCATCACGCCCGATGGCACCGCCTATGCCCTTGCCCGCTGCCGCCGCCAGACCGAACTGGCCGGTGCGTGCTTCGCACCCGATGGCAGCACGCTGTTCGTCAATCTCTTCAGCCCGGCGATGACGCTGGCGATCAGGTGGCTGGGATAATGCCGCTCAAAGGGTAATCGTGCGGCTCACCAGCCCCAGACTTACGGGCCGGTGCGCGATGATGATGAGCGTCCGCCCGGCCAGCGCTTCCGCACACCGCTCCACAAAGCGCTGCTCCCCCGCCGCATCGTACATCGATGTGGCTTCATCCAGCACATAGATCCGCGCGTCTTTCAGCAGCGCGCGGGCAAGGGCTATGCGCTGCCCCTGCCCGCCCGATAGCCGCACGCCTCGGTCGCCGATCACCGTGTCCAGCCCCTCGGGCAGGGCGCTGATGAACGCCATCGCATCGGCCTGCTGCGCGGCATGGACGATTTGCGCCTCGCTCGCGCCTGCCATGCCATAAGCGATGTTGTCGCGGATCGTGGCGTTCAGCAATTGCGGCCGCTGCGGCACCAGCGCCACCTGCCGCCGCAAGTCCTGCACCTGAAGACCCGCAATATCCTGCCCATCGATCAGGATGCGCCCGCCATCCGGCTCGTGCAGCCGCAGCAGCAGCGCGATCAGCGTCGATTTTCCCGCACCATTGCTGCCGCTCAGCGAAACCGCCTCGCCCGCCGCAATCGTGCATGAAAAGTCCTCCACCACGCGCCCCCGCCCGGCATAGCCGAACGAAACGCCTTCAAAGCGCACTTCGCCGCCGCCGGGCTTGAGCGCCTCACCGCCAGCATATCCCGCCTCCACTGGCGTTTCGAGCACCGCGCGCAGCCGCCGCAGCGTGCCCAACGTGGTCTGCAACTGGCCCCACACGTTCACCAGCTCCCCCACCGGGCGCACCAGCGCAGCGGTATAAAGCAGGAGCGCGATGAACTCCTGCAGGCCCATCGCGCCATCTTGCAGCCGCTTGCCCGCCACCAGCAGTAGGGCAATCGTCACCATCGCCGCCACGCAGCCCAGCACCGGCCCGACCGTGGCCGAAAGGCTTTGTATCCGCACTGAAAGATCGCGCGCGTGGGCCACCCGCGCGGCATGGCGCGCCGCCTCGATCTCCTCGCGCGCATAGGATTTGAGCGCAAAGATCGTGGCCAGATTTTCATCGGCCAGTGCCACGCACTGCGCCTCGGCCTCCTGCTCCTGCTCGGCCAGCCGCCGCATCGCCCGCCCCGTCAGCCGCGCCACCACATAATATGCGGGCACCAGAATCGGGAAGATCAGCCCCAGCACTGGATCGATGCCCACGATCAGCACGAAGGCCCCGGCCACCGTCACCAGCATTGGCAGCACGCGCACCATCGGCCCGGTGATGAACGTGCCCAGATGGCCGACCTCTTCGGTCACAAGCGCCAGAATGCTGCCATGGCTCTGCGCATCATGCCAGGCCAGCGGCAGCGCCTGCAGGTGCGCATACATGCGCTGGCGCAGGCCCGCCAGAATCTCCGCCCCGGTCCGCGCCGAAAGTCTGCCCGCCAACACCGTCGCCGCCGTGCTCCCCACCAGCAGCGCAAAGATGCCCGCCACCAATGAGCCTTGCGCCAATTCCTGTGACTGCAGCAACAGCCCCAGCACCCGCGCGCCCAGCCACGGCAGCGCCAGCGCAGCCGCCGATTGCACCAGCGCCAGCAGCACCAGCACGATCACCGCCCGCCGCCACGGCAGCGCCTCGCGCATCAGTTGCCACAAGTCCCTCATGCTTTTGGCTATCGGGCAATCGCGCTGCAGTTGCAACGTGTCAGCGAAAGCCTATCCCGCCACTGCCTCGCGCACACGGGCCAGCGCAGCCTCCACCGGGTCCGCCCCGCCCAGCATTGCAAATGTGCGGTTCATCGCAAAGACGCAGTGCCCGTGGACCGTGGCCAGCAAGGATCGCGTCAGCCCCTCGGCCTCATCCTTGCGCGAAAGGGGCAGCGCGGCGCGCACTTCGGCCACCACGGTATCAAAGATCGCGCGCACTTCGGCCTGATAAGCCTCGTCGGGCGCAGTATCTTCGGGCAGGCGAAAATCATAGATCGCCGCCCAGGCATGGCGGTGCCGCATCGCGAACTCAAAATAGGCGGTGATCGCAGCCGCAAGGCGTTCATCGCTGGCAGCCGCCAGCCGCCGCACCAGATGATCGCGCCACAGCGCCAATGTGCGCCCGTTGATCGCCAGGATCAGCCCGTCATAACTGCCGAACACGTTGTAGATCGTGCCGATGGAATAGCCGATCCGCTTGGCCACCTCGCGCGCGGAGAAGTGCGCAAAGCCCACCTCCTCCATGTGCCGCAGCCCGGTGGCGATGATGATTTCGCGCAGTTCGGCACGGCTGTGGTCTGATCGGCGCGCCATGGCTCAGGCCTGCTTCCGCACGAATGGATATCTGAACTGGGCAAGGTATCCATCGGGCACCTTTTCCGGCACGCCATACCCCGTCGGCCAGCGGCCTTCAGGCAGGTGATAGGTGCCAAACAGCTTGTCCAGCCAAGGGAAGTGGATCGCAAAGTTCTTGTCGATGGCTTCCGGCTCGATCGCATGGTGCCAGTGGTGAAAGCGCGGCACGACCACAAACTTGCCCAGCACGTCAAAATCCCCGCGCACATTGGCATGGACCAGCGAGGCATAGACATAGACCATCCCGACATAGGCCTGCATGACCGAAGGCGCAAAGCCCAGCGTCAGCAGCGGCAGCGAGGTGATCCCGCGCAGCGCGATGATCTCCACAAAGTGCATCCGCGCACCGGCAAGCCAATCCATCGTCTTCGCGCTGTGGTGCACCGCGTGGAAGCCCCACAGGAAGGGCACGGTGTGGAACAGGCGGTGGAACCAGTATTGCGCCAGATCGGTCAACAGCATCGCCAGCGCAAACTGCACGATCCACGGCAGACCACCCACAGTGGACTGCACCCCGTCCATCCAGCCGAACTTGGCATTGATATAGCTTGATGGGGCCAGCGCTAGAAACGTGATGACCTGCACCATCATCGAACTGACAAGGAAGTAGAACAGATCCTCGCGCCATTCGGTTCGGAACAGGCGCTGGTCGGCCTTGTGCGGCACCAACCGTTCCAGCGGTGCCATCATCAGCCCCGTGGCGATCATGTTCACCGCAAAGAAATCGATGCCGAAGAAGATGCCCCAGTCATGCGTCTCATGCGGCTGCACCGCCGCCCCGCCCAGAATCGTGGCTGTCAGCGCCAGCATCAGCGCGGTCATCCCCAGCGCCTTGCGCGGGCGCAGCATCAGGCTGACCAGCGCCAGCGCATAGGCGCTCAAAAGCGTGGCATGGACCAGCGGGCGAAACCCGCTCCAGCCGCGCACCACTTCCAGTTCGGGCATCGAAGCAAGGCTCGGCCAGCGCAGCGCGGCCACGAAGCACAGCCCCACTACCGCCAGCAGGATGGCAAAGAACCCTGAAAACCACCCCGTCCCGAACCCGCGCGCGGCAACCGGCGCTTCCAGATCGCGCATCAGATTGCCCCAGAAACCCCGCTTCGCACTCATGATTCGCACACTCCCCGTCCAAGGATGTCCGTGATCTGCCAAATTAATTGAACGCTGTCTAATATTTTATTGAACACCGTCTAATTTTTCCGTATCAAACGATTCGCCGCTGCGGCTTCCGGGTTAACTTCACCGGAAGAAGATGCGGTTAAACCGGCTTTCAGTGCGAAAGGTTGTCCATGTCTGCTCCTGATCTCAGCCTGCTGACCAAGCGCCGCTTTGGCCCGATCTTCACGGTCCAGTTCCTTGGCGCGTTCAACGACAACCTGCTCAAGTTCGCGATGCTGTTCCTCGCCAACTTCGGCATCTTCGCAACTGACCCTGAAAACGCCAAGCTGCTAGCCGCCGTCGCCACCGGCCTATTCATCCTGCCATACTTCCTGTTCTCCGCCCTTGCCGGACAGCTCGCCGATGCGATGGACAAGGCGCGGCTGATCCGCTGGATCAAGGGCGCGGAAGTGGCGATCATGGGGCTGGCGCTGGCCGGTTTCTGGCAGTTGTCGATCCCGTTGCTGCTTACCAGCCTGTTCCTGATGGGCCTGCATTCCACCCTGTTCGGCCCGGTCAAGTATTCGATACTTCCGCAGCACTTGCGTGAAGGTGAAGTCATGGGCGGCACCGGGTTGATCGAAGGCGGCACGTTCCTTGCCATTCTTGGCGGCCAATTGCTGGCTGGCATGATCCCACCGTGGGAGGCTGGCATCGCCGCGATGGGCCTCGCGGTCGTTGGCTTCCTCGCCAGCCTCGCCGTGCCCCAGGCCCCGCCCAGCGGCACGCTCCACCACATTGACTGGAACCTGTGGCGCGGCACGAAGGACATCCTCGCCACCGCCCGCACCGGACGCGGCGTGTGGCTGTCGATCATCGGCATTTCGTGGTTCTTCGCCGCAGGGGCCGTGCTGGTCAGCGAATTTGCCCCGCTCGTCTCGGGCACGCTGGCGGCACGGCAGGAAGTCGCCACCCTGTTCCTCGTCGTGTTCTCCGTCGCCATCGCCATCGGCTCGCTGATCGTGAACCGGCTGTTGAAGGGCGAGGTTTCGGCCCGCTGGGTGCCGCTGTCTGCACTGATCCTCGCTTTCGGTCTGATCGACCTGTGGATCGCCACCAGCGGGTTCGAAGTCCGCACCGCAGGCGCGTCTACCGCGCAATTCCTTGCCACGCCGGGCGCATGGCACATCCTGATCGACCTTGCCGTCATCGCGCTGGCAGGCGGCATGTTCATCGTGCCGCTCTATGCGATCCTCCAGGTCGCCAGCCCGGAAGACAAGCGCTCGCAAATCATCGCCGCCAACAACGTCATCAACGCAGGCCTCACCGTGCTAGCGGTGCTTGCCATCACCGGCTTGCTCGCTGCGGGCGTAGACGTCCCCGGCCTGATCGGCGCGCTCGGTTTCGCCACGCTGTTCGTCGCGCTGGCGAGCGTCTGGCTCCTGCCCGAAACGCTGTTCAAGGACGTGATCCGCCTCACCCTGCGCCTGCTTTACCGCGTCGAAGTCAACGGCATGGAACACATGCCCAAACCGGGTGAACGCGCGGTCGTCGTCG
>JBEQBV010000057.1:14354-16567 GCA_041639635.1 Novosphingobium sp. | reverse complement strand
CCAACGCGCGATAGCCAAACAGCGCGAAGGGGCCATGCGTGGCCGTTATCCGGGAAATCGCGCCGACTCGTCAGAGCCGGACATAACATTGGCACAGCCAGATGGGGACAACATGACCTATCGTTTGGGTGTGGACGTCGGCGGGACGTTCACCGATCTGCTTCTTTTCAATCAGGAAACCGGTGCGTTCTGGCGCAACAAGACGCCATCGACCCCGCACGACAGTTCGGAAGGCATCCTGAACGGGGTGACCGCGATTTGCGAAAGGGCGGGAATCAGTCCGGCCGATGTGGAGTTCTTCCTGCACGGCACAACCGTGGCCACCAACGCCGTGCTGGAAGGCAAGGGCGCGCGCGTGGGCCTGATCACGTCTGACGGTTACCGTCAGGTCATGCAGATCGCCCGCAGCTTTGTGCCCGGCGGCCTTGCCGGGTGGATCGTTTGGCCAAAGCCCGTGCCGCTGGCCGCGCTGGAAGACACCATCGAAGTGCGCGGGCGCATGGATGCGCAAGGCAACGAGATTGCCCCGCTGGACGAAGCGCAAGTGCGCGAAGCGCTGACCGCGCTGCGCGACAGCGGCGTGAAAGCGCTGACGATCAGCCTGATGAACGCTTACCTGAACGGCGCGCACGAAAAGCGCATTGGCGAGCTGGCTGCGGAAATCATGCCGGGCGTGCCGATGTCGCTTTCCCACGAAGTCCTGCCCGAAATGCAGGAATACGAGCGCACGCTTACGACCGTGGCCAATGCCGCCGTGCGCCCGGTTGTGGGCAAATATGTGCGCAATCTGCGTGACCGCCTGCGCGGGGCCGGCATGGCCGGTTCGCTTTCGCTGCTGCGGTCTGACGGCGGGCTGATGTCGTCCGAAAAGTCGGAAGAGCACCCCGTTTCGCTGCTGATGTCCGGGCCTGCGGGCGGCGTGACCGGCGCGATCTGGGTGGGCCGCAATGCCGGGATCAAGAACATCCTGACGCTGGACGTGGGTGGCACATCCACCGACGTTGCCTTGATCGAAAACCTTGAAGCGCGCCGCCAGCGCACGACGGAAGTGGGCCATCTTTCGGTCCGCGCTTCGGCTCTGGACGTGAAGACCGTGGGTGCAGGCGGCGGTTCTATTGCCTACGTGCCCGAACTGACCGGCGCTTTGCGCGTGGGGCCGCAATCGGCGGGCGCTGTTCCCGGCCCGGTGGCCTATAGCAAGGGCGGCACGCTGCCGACCGTGACCGACGCCAACGTGGTGCTGGGTTATTTGCCGGAAAACCTGCTCGGCGGCACGTTCAAGCTGGACCGCGAAGGCGCCAAGGTTGCTGTGCAGACTATCGCCGACGCATTGGGCATCGGACTGATGGAAGCGGCGCGCGGCATCATCGACATTGTGAACGAGAACATGTTCGGCGCGCTGCGCATGATCTCGGTCCAGCAAGGCTATGACCCGCGCGACTTTGCGGTAATGGGCTTTGGCGGGGCTGGCCCGCTGCACGTGAATGCTGTGGCCAAGCTGATGGGTTCGTGGCCTGCGGTATCACCGGTTTCGCCGGGCGTACTGTGCGCGCTGGGCGATGCCACCACCCGAATGCGCACCGAAACTGCACGTTCGTTCAGCCGCCGGGTGGACGGGACGGACGAGGCCGAAGTCATGGCGCTGCTGGATGAAATGGCCGCGCAGACCCGTTCGGAACTGACCGCAGAAGGCATTTCGGATGCCGATGTGACCAGCCAGTTCGAACTCGACATCCGTTATGAAGGTCAGGCCTTCGAAGTGCCGCTTTCGATCGACGCCGAAGTGCTGCGCCGCGATGGCTTGAAGGGCGTGACCGACCGTTTCGACGCCGAACACAAGCGCCTGTTCACGTTCAACATGGATTCGGCGCACGAACTGGTGAACCTGCGCGCGGTGGCAATGGGGCCTGCGCTCGATCTGCCCGCCCCCGCGCTGGAACAGGGCGATGGCAACCCCATTGCCGCCAAGGTCCGCGACCATGAACTGTGGGCCGATGGGGCAATGGTGCCTGCGGTAATCTATGACCGTTCGAAGCTGCGTGCAGGGGACATTATCCCCGGCCCTGCCATCGTGACGGAAATGGATTCGACCACGCTTATCGAAGCCGGTTGCACCGGCACCGTCGACCATGTCGGCAACATCCTGATTACGCTCAATTGATCACCCACAAGTGACCGCCCTTTCCCCTTCCCCGTTCGTGTCGAGCGAAGTC
>JBEQBV010000057.1:0-14344 GCA_041639635.1 Novosphingobium sp. | reverse complement strand
CACCATGCGCGCAGTGTCTCGACTTCGCTCGACACGAACGGGTTGGGGGCAATTTTTTTGGAGCACGCTGATGCCCGCACAAATCATCCAGGCCAATGAAACGCCTTTCAACACCGTTGCCGTCGATCCGGTAACGCTCGACATCATCGAAAACGCGCTGCGCAACGCGCGCATCGAAATGGACGCAACGCTTGTCCGCACTGCGATGTCGCCCGGCATACGCGAGCAGGGAGACGCGTTCCCGCTGATCGCCGATCACACCGGCAAGATGATCGTCGGCCAGTTCGGATCGTATATCGGTCCGTTCCTCGATGGCTATGACGGAACGGTAGAGGACGGTGATCTGATCTTCCTGTCCGATCCCTATTCGGTGCAGGGCGCGATCAGCCATTCCAACGACTGGCTGGTGCTGCTGCCGGTGTTCAAGGATGGCCGCCTGATCGCCTATACATCGATGTTCGGCCACCAGAGCGACATCGGCGGCATGGTGCCCGGATCGATGCCGATCCACGCCACCAGCATCTTTCAGGAAGGCGTGCGCATTCCTCCAGTAAAGATCTGGAAGAAGGGCGAATACAACGAAGACCTGATCAAGCTGGTGATGCACCAGACCCGCACGCCGGACTGGTGCAAGGCCGATCTCAACGCCCTTATCGCATCATGCCGCGTGGCTGCGCGCCGGGTATATGAAATGGCCGAGCGTTTTGGCGACGATGTGTTCACATCGGCCACGACCATGCTGCTGGAACGCAACCACCGCGCGATGAAGCAGCTGATCGCAAGTTCGATCAGCGAAGACAAGGTCAGCTTCGAGGACTACATCTGCGATGATGGCATGGGCTATGGCCCGTACAAGATCAAATGCACGATGTGGCGCGAAAATGGCCGCGTGGTGCTGGATTTTGCGGGCACCGATCCGCAGAGTCAGGCATCGATCAACATGCTGCTGAACGAGAACATGATGCGCATGTTCTTTGGCATCTACATGATCATGATCTTCGATCCGCAGATCCTGTTCAACGATGGCTATTACGACCTGATCGATGTACGCATCCCCGAAGGATCGCTGCTGAAGCCGAAGTTCCCCGCCGCACTTTCCGGCCGCACCCACGTTCTGGGCCGCCTGTTCGACATTCTGGGCGGGCTGCTGGGCCAGAAGACGCCGGAGTTCCTGAACGCTGCGGGCTTCTCGTCCAGCCCCCACCTGTTTTATGCGGGCACCGACAAGAACGGAAAGTGGTTCCAGCTGTTCCAGATCGGCTTTGGCGGCATTCCCGGACGTCCGCTGGGCGACGGGCCTGACGGGCACTCGCTGTTCCCCGGCTTTACCAACGTGCCGAACGAGTTCCTTGAACGCTACTTCCCGCTGGTGATCGAGCGTTATGAAACTGTGGCTGACAGTGGCGGTGCGGGCTTGCACCGTGGCGGCAACGGGATCGACATGGTCTACAAGTTCCTTGAACCCGGCACCATCGCCATCCACGATGACCGCTGGTTCGTGCCGCCGTGGGGCGTGAACGGTGGTGAACCCGGCGCGCGCGCGCGCAAGGTGCTGATCAAGGCCGATGGCACCGAGATTGTCGTCGGCAACAAGATCGAGGACTATCCGGTGGAGCCGGGCGACCGCCTGCACTTCATCACCTGGGGTGGCGGTGGCTGGGGCGATCCGCTGGAGCGCGACCCGGAACTGTTGGCCAAGGAGTTGAAGCAGGGGTTGGTCACCGAAAAGGGCGCGCTGCGCTATGGCGTGGTGCTGAAGGACGGCGCGGTGGATGCTGCTGCCACCGAAGCCCTGCGGGCAAAGATGCGCGCCGAGCGGGGCGACGTGGGCGTGTTCAACTTCGGCCCCGATATTGAAACGCTGCGCGCCAATTGCCTTGCCGAAACCGGACTACCCGCGCCCAAGGCTCCGCGCTGGGCGAACGTATAAGGGCAACCGCCTAACACTCTCCCTTCTTTCTCATCCGCACCATAAACTACCAAATTCGTCATGCTGAACTTGTTTCAGCATCCATTTCTCCCCACGAACCGCCGTGCGCGTGGATAGATGGATCCCGGATCAAGTCCGGGATGACGATAAGAGGTCAGCGCATAAGGACCAAAACAGTGGCCAATCCCATCCTCCGCGAGAAGCTGAACGCGGGCAAATTCTTCGTCATTCCCGGCATTCAGGACATGATCACTGCGGTGATCGCCAACAAGGTCGGGTTCGATATCGTCTATGGCACCGGATACTGGCTGACTGCTTCGGCCTATGGCCTGCCCGATGCCGGAATCGCCACTTACACCGAAATGCGCGACCGCATGGCCACGCTGGTGCGCACCAGCAACGCGGCGGTGATTGCCGATGGCGATACCGGGTACGGCGGGCTGCTGAACGTGCATCACACGGTAAAAGGCTATGAAGCGGCGGGCGTGACGGCGATCCAGATTGAGGATCAGGAATTCCCCAAGAAGTGCGGCCACACCCCCTTCAAGCGTCTGATTTCCACCGAAGACATGGTCGAGAAAATCCAGGTCGCCGTCGATTCGCGCGACAGTGAAGACTTCGTGGTGATCGCCCGCACCGATGCGCGCGAAAGCGAAGGGCTGGATGGCGTGCTGCGCCGCATGGAAGCCTATTCGAAGGCGGGCGCAGACGTGCTGTTCCCCGAAGCGCTGCACAGCGAAGAGGAAATGCGCAAGGCTTGCGCCGCGCTCGACAAGCCCTGCATGGCCAACATGTCGAACCACGGCAAAACGCCGGTGCCGCCCGCCGATGTGCTGGCCGAGATCGGCTATGGCTATGCCATTTACCCCTCGCTCACCAGCCTTGCCGCCTGCGCCGCAATGGAAAAGGTGCTGCGTGATCTGAAGGACAACGGCGTGGGGCAGCCCGATGGTCTGTTCGATTTCAGCGAGTTCTGTTCGCTAATCGGCTTTGAAGACGTGTGGGCCTTTGAAAAGAAGTGGGGCAAGGTTCCCGCATGACCACGACCCGCCGCATCGCCGCCGCCGTCCTCGCGCAAAGCGGCAACAATCCCGCGCCCTATGCGGCAAACAAGCCGCTTGAGGTGAAGACGCTGGATCTTGCCGATCCCAAACCGGGTGAAGTGCTGGTACGGATCGATGCGGCAGGGCTGTGCCATTCGGATCTTTCGGTCATCAACGGTGACCGGCCCCGCCCCATGCCGATGGCGCTGGGGCATGAGGCTGCCGCCACTGTGCTGGCACTGGGCGACGCGGGTGATGGGTCGCTCGCCGTGGGCGACCGGGTAGTGCTGGTGTTCCTGCCTTCGTGCGGGCACTGCGTGGCCTGTACATCCGGGCAAGGCTACCTTTGCGCCAACGGTGCCGCCGCCAACGGCAAGGGCGAATTGATGAAGGGCGGAACGCGGCTGTCGTGTGACGGACAGGACGTTCATCATCACTTGGGCGTTTCGGCCTTCGCCACGCAGGCCGTTGTCGATCGCCGCTCTGTCGTGAAGATCGATAGCGACATTCCGCCCGAAACTGCGGCGCTGTTCGGCTGCGCGGTGCTGACGGGCGTGGGCGCGGTGATGAACACGGCCGCCGTCCGCCCGGGCGAATCCGTGCTGATCTATGGCCTTGGCGGCGTTGGCCTTGCCGCGCTGCTTGGTGCGCTGGCGGCAGGCGCACAGCCGGTTGTGGCGGTTGATCCTTCACCCGAAAAGCGCGCCTTGGCGCTGGAACTGGGGGCGGCGGCTGCGGTAGCGCCGGGTGAGGATGCCGCGTTGTTCGGCACCGAAGTGGTGATTGAAACCGTGGGCAAGGCGGCTGTGCTGGCGCAGGCTTACAAGGCTGCACGGCGTGGCGGGCGGATCGTTACCGTTGGCCTGCCAAATCCTGCTGAAATGCTTGAAATCAATGCACTTTCATTAGTGGCAGAGGGCAAGACGCTGATGGGCAGCTATATGGGCTCCTCCATCCCCTCGCGCGATATCCCGCGCTATATCGCGCTGTGGCGCGCCGGGCGGTTGCCGGTGGAAAAGCTGCTCACGTCGGTAAGCCCGCTGGAGGAAATCAACGAACTGATGGACAAGCTGGCGCAGGGGAAGGCCGTGCGGCAGGTCATTGTTCCCGCTTGGTGACAGGATTTCCGTTTTTGGCCGATTTTTATCCGACTGTCGGATAATCGCTTGAACAATTCGGAGATATGACATTCTCTTGGCAGTCTGCGTGAAAGCACAGATGCCAAGGGGAGTCGTTGACATGGAAAAAGGCGTACCGATCCGTTCGATCACCCGATCAATCGCCGCGCTGAAGGCGATCAACCGTCACGGCTCGCTGTCGATGATGGAAATCGCCAAATCGGCCGAAGTCCCCTACCCCACTGCCTGCCGCATCGTGCAGACGCTGCTGTATGAAGGCCTGATCGAACAGGAACCGGCGCGCAAACGCTATCGCCCCACCGCGCTGGTGCAAACGCTGGCCACAGGGTTCCAGCATGACGATGAACTGGTGCGCATCGCACGCCCGCATATCGTGGCGTTGACCGCGCGCGTGGGCTGGCCGGTATCCATCGCCATCCGCGTTGGCCGCGAAATGATGCTGCGCGACAGCACGCACGCCAATTCCTCGCTGACGTTCGAGCATTATTATCCCGGATTCACCCTGCCGATCCTGGATAGCGCTTCAGGCAAGGTATCGATGGCCTTTGCCGATGATGAAGAGCGCGAAATGATCCTGCGCTTCATGCGCGTTTCGCAGGACATCGACCTCAATTACCTCGCCACCGCTGAAGTCAGCCTCGATGTCGAACGCATCCGTGCCGATGGCTATGCCATGCAGGGCCGCAACCACTTCAACCTGACGCCGGGCAAAACCTCGTCCATCGCCGTGCCAATCTTCCGTAACGGCCATTTCGAAGCGGCAATGACAATGGTTTTCTTCGTGGCCGCAATGAAGCTGTCCGCCGCGCTCGAAATGTATCTGGACGACCTGAAAGCCACAGCCTCCGCCATCAGCCACGATTTGTCGAACGTGCCGATGGGCAGCGCCTGATCCGATTGCGGCGCGGCCCTACAGCCGCGCCGTTACAGCTTTTGTCTCAAGATAGGCGTCCAGCCCCTCGTTCCCGAATTCACGGCCCCAGCCCGATTGGCCATAGCCGCCGAACGGAATATTGGTGCCAACCGCGCCGTGGCAGTTGATCGAAACGTGCCCGGCACGGATACGCTTTACCAGCCGGTGCGCGGTGGACAGATCGCGGGTCCATACGCTGCCAGACAGGCCATAGGGCGTATCGTTGGCCAGCGCGGCGATGGCGTCCAGATCGTCGGTCTCGATCTTCTGCACCGCCATGACCGGACCGAATATCTCTTCGCGCATCAGTGGCATGGTGTTGTTGCAGCCGGTGAAAATCGTGGGCTGGATGAAGTTGCCGGGGCGGTCGAGCTTTTCGCCGCCTGCTACCAGCGTCAGGCCATCGGCCTTGGCGCGATCGATATAGCCCATGACCTTGGCGGCGTGGGCATCCGAAATCATCGGGCCTTGCATCGTGGCGAAATCGAGGCCGTGGCCAAGAGTCATCTGCCCGGCAAAGGTGGCAAGGCCTTCCATCAGCGCATCATGAATGGCCGCATGGGCAAAAATGCGCGTGCCAGCCATGCAGTTCTGGCCCTGCAGGAAGAAGGTGGCCATCGCCACGCCGGGAATGGCCAGCGAAAGGTCTGCATCGGGCATGACCACAACCGGACTTTTGCCGCCCAGTTCAAGGCTGACCTTCTTCAAGTTGCCCAGCGCCGCCATCACGATCTTGCGGCCGGTGGCGGTGGAACCGGTGAACGAGATCTTGTCCACGCCCGGATGTTCGGCCAGCGCCTGCCCCGCTTGCGCGCCCAGCCCGTTGACGATGTTGACTACGCCTGCCGGAATGCCAGCTTCAAGGATCATCCGCCCCAATGCCAGTGCGGACAGCGGCGTCTCCTCTGACGGCTTCATCACCACAGTGCAGCCCGCTGCCAGCGCCGGTGCCAGCTTCAGGATCGCAGTAGAAAGCGGCACGTTCCACGGCACGATCTGGCCCGCCACGCCGACAGGCTCACGCAGGGTGTAAGTCAGCGCATCGGTTTCTGCCGCGATGTGGCGCGGCGGGGCGATGGTGGTGCCTTCGATCCGCATCACCGCGCCGGCATAGTAATCGATCATTTCAACGCAGTTGGCAGTGGTGAGGCCCGCGATGAAGCGCGGCATGCCGTTGTCGATCACGTCAAGCTCGGTCAGCAGCGTGGCATTGGCATCCATCACGCGCGCCAGCTTGTGCAGCAGCGCGGTGCGTTCCGCCACGGTCATGCGGCCCCACGGCCCTTCGAACGCAGCGCGCGCGGCCCGAACCGCGCGGTCGATTTCCGCTGCGCCGCCGGTCTGGAACCTGGCCAGCACCAGCCCCGTGGCCGGATCGCGCGTTTCCAGTTCGCCCGAACCTTCAACCCATTCGCCGCCGATCAACAGGCGGTGCGTTTCCCCGAGGAAACCTTCCGTCTCGGGCGATATCGGGTTGCCGTCAAACGCGAGTGGCTGCGCGCTCATACCTCGACAGTCCTTGGGTCATAAGTGAACAGGCCAAGCGATTCCTCGTCCTTCATCTGGCCAAGGCCGAACAGGTCGGTGTCCTGCCCCTGCATCCGATCGGCATTGGCGTTCGATTCCTGCTGAATGAAAGTGGCGCGTTCGTGCCGCGCCTTTTCATAGCGGGCAAGACCTTCGGCCGCGGAATGCGAAGCTGCCAGCGCACGCGCCAACACCACCGCGTCTTCAATCCCGCAAGCCGCGCCGTGGCCGAGGAACGGCGTCATCGCGTGGGCGGCATCGCCGATCAACGTGACGTTGCCATCCAGCACCCATGTGTCCATCGGCTTGCGCGCGTTGATCGCCCACTTGAACATCGGCTGTTGCACGGCGGCGGCCAGCATCCGCTGCGCATCGTCGCACCATGCGCCATAGATCGATTGCAGCTCGTCCGGGTCGGCAGGGGTCATCCAGCCTTCCTCGTTCCAGCCTTCCTGCCGGGCGAAGAACACGAAGTTCATCACCTTCGATCCGCGCACGTTATACCGGTTGAGCATCGCGCCGGGGCCAATGATGATGCCGGGGAAGTCCGAAAGATCCTGAATTTCCGGCGTGACCGGGACCAGACAGCGCCATGCGACATGGCCGGTGAAATGCGGTGCATCATCACCAAAGCGCTGGCGGATCACGCTTTTGACACCATCAGCCCCGATCAGCACATCGGCAGAGAACGTGCGGCCATCGGCCAGCGTCACCGTAGTGCCCTCGCTGGAGACGACTTGCGCGCCCGCGATCATTTCCACACCCGCACGCTCTGCCGCGCGGGTCATGACGCCGTGCAGATCGGCGCGGTGGACGGTGATGTAGGGTGCGCCGTACTTTTTGCGCTGGGTGGAACGGTCCATCGCCACCAGCGTGCGCCCATCCTGCCAGTGCTGGATGCGCTGGCAGGTGGGTTCCACCGCAACTGACGCTGCCTCCTCGCAGATGCCGATAAAATCGAGGCCCTTCATCGCGTTGGGCGTCAGCGTCAGCCCCGCGCCGATTTCGCCAAACTGCGGCGCAGACTCAAGCAGCGTCACCTTGAAGCCCTGCTGGGCAAGCGCGGCCGAGGCGGTCATCCCCGCTACGCCGCCGCCGACGATCAGGATGGTTTCGGGCTTGCTCACTTCAATTGTCCCGGAATATGCGATTCATGGTTGACCAGATACCACTCCGCGATCTCCTCGCGCGTGGCCCACCACACGCCGGGCAGCGACTTTGCGTGTTCGATGAATTCGCGCAGCGCCCGCACGCGATGCGCACGGCCCGAAACGTGGGGATGCAGGCCAAGGTTCATGATGCGCCCGGTCTTAGCCCCTTCGGCATAGAGCACGTCGAGTTCCTCGATCAGCGCATCGCGATACTCGTTCGTCGTGTAGTTCTTGCGGGTGATGAAGGTGAAATCGTTGATTTCATTGCTGTAGGGCACTGATACAATCGGCCCGTGCGGCGTGCGTAGCAGATAGGGCTGATCGTCGTTCATGATGTCGCAGTAGAACGTGCAGCCATATTCGGCGAGGATATCGGCAGTCTGCATCGTGCCGCGCAGCGAGGACGAGAGCCAGCCCTTGGACTTGCGCCCGGTGAACTTTTCGAACTGCTCAAGACTCCGCAGGATAATGTCGCGCTCCTTGGCCGGTTCGTGTGCGAAACTCGAAAGCAGCTCGCCCTGTTCCCAATTGTGCGTGAGCAGTTCCCAACCGCGTTCGAGCACGGCATCGGTCATTGCCTTGCGCCGTTCGAAGGTGACGGCATTGGTCGTGCAGCTGGCCTTGACACCCAGTTCGTCAAACAGGTCGATCAACCGCCACAGGCCCACCCGCTGGCCATATTCGCGCCAGGTGAAGTTCGGGAAATCGGGCGTGTTGCCGGGCAGCACATCGGGCAGGATCGCCGGGCCGCCTGCGTAATAGGGCTTGTCGGTGTCCTTCGTCAGATCCCACGTTTCCAGATTGAACGTAAGGATCAGCGCCACGCGCGCACCATTCGGCCAGATCAGCGGCTTGCGGTGCGGCAGGGGGATATAATCGTATTCCATTGACACTCTCGCTTTTCAAATCGCCGAGGCAGATATCGGATCAGGCGTCCAGCACTTCGAACGCCGCCCGTTCTGCCGATTCCATCGCGCCTTCAAGCCCGCGCGCATTGATGGCGGTGTGTTCACCGCAGAAGTGGATCGCGCCTGCGGGTTTGGCCATGTCGTTCACCAAACGCACCTGCCCCGGCGCAAGGAACGACACGTCCCCGCCATTGAAGCGTTCCTGTGCCCACGAAAAGAACGAATGCGCGCGGATCTTGCCCTTCGCAGCAGGGCGCAGCGCCCCAATTCGAGAGACGACCATCGCCTTGACTGTTTCGGGTGCCATGGCATCCCAGTATTGCGCCAATGTGCCGCGGGCCTGCACCAGAAGGCCGGTGATCTGCGCCGGATCATCGCCAAAGCGCTGGATCATCACATTGCCAAGCAGGCCATCGGTCCACATCGCTGGAGAAAGGCCGTCCTGCTCCCAGAACGGCGTTTCGGCGGTGACGAAGACCATGGAAATCGCCTGATAACCCAGCTGCGCGACGGCTTCGGCCTGAAGCCCGGTCAGGCCCGGCGCTATGGCCACATGGCGCAGCGCCGAAAATGGCAGGCTGCAGATGACCTTGCGCGCAGTATGGGTCGTGCCATCGGCGCAATGAACGGTCACGCTGCCCGCGTTCTGCACAATCGCGCGCACTTCAGTACCCAGCAGGACATCGCCCTTGATCTGCTTTGCCAGTGCCATCGGCAGCAGCAGATTCCCGCCCTTTACCGCGAGCGATTCCGGCCCGGCAGCACCCATCGTTTTCACGAAGCCATCGTTGTATTCCATCATCAGCGCCGACAGGCCATAGGCATTGGTGCCGTAATAGGGCGCGATATCATTGCACAGATGGATTGCCGCATCGGACAGGCCGAGTTCGCGAAGCCGCGCATGGAGCGAAATGTCGAGCGGGGCGTTTTGCGGCGCGTTCCAATCTGTCCAGTCGGCAAGGCGATTGTTCTTTGCCACCAGCGCGCCCACCACTTCGCCCGGCATCAGGCTGCGGTACTGTTCGGGCAGCGGATTGCCGGGAAAGCGCGCCCATTCCTCGCGCGTCATGGCCTTGTCGCCGATATAAAGCAGCGGCGGCGGGCCCATGCGCCAGCGGGAACCCACTTCGTGCAGTTCCACCCTGGCCCGGTTGGCGGCATCGATCCCCCGGCCATAGGCCGCCGCCATCGAATTGAAGCCCATTTCGGGGTAGCCCGGCTGATCCAGCAGGGTCATGATCCGCCCGCCCACGCGGTCCCGCGCTTCGAGGATACGGACCTTCTTGCCCTGTTCTTCCAGCAGGTGCGCGGCGTGAAGGCCCGAAATGCCTGCGCCGAGGATGATGACATCAAGCTGGGTAGAGGTAGCAGCTGGTGCGGCCTTGGGTGCCTTTTTGCGGGATGCGGCAGCGCTGGCGGGTGCCGATCCGGGGATTCCCGTCATCGCGCCAATACCGGCAAGAGCCATGCTGCCTGTGAAGCTGCGCCTGTCCATGCTCATGAAGCCGTTCCGCCTTGATGAAGTCCGTGATCGTCAGCCTCTTTGATGACCGGCGATCTTCGCGCAACCTATCCGTTCAAGCGCGCTCGCCACCAGTCGGATATTTGCGCGCAGGAATCGGAAAATCGGGGGCGGGCCTATAGTCTGCGCCCATCAGGGATTTGCCACGTAACGAAAGGCTGGCCAGAGCGATGCCTATGGATTCGATTCTGAAAAAGGGCTGCACTGCGCTGGCCGGATGCCTTATGCTGGCCGCAGCCAACCTGCCCTGCGTCGCCATTGCTCAGACGCAGACCGCCACTGCTGCAACCGCCGCCCATCCCTACCTCACCGTGGCCCAACTGCGGAAGCTCTATGAAGACAGGCAGAGCCGCTATGTGACCATCGGCGGGCTGAAAATCCATTACAAGGACGAAGGCCCACGCAATGCCCCGGTGCTGCTGATGGTCCACGGATCGGAAAGCTCACTGCGCACTTGGGACGTGATCACGCAGAAGCTGAAGAGCCGTTATCGCGTGGTCCGGCTCGATCTGCCAAGCTACGGCCTGTCCGACGGGCCGACCGACGAGGCGCTGAAAGTGCTGATGCCCACCGATGTGCCCATCGGTCTGCTCAATCATCTGAACGTGAAGAAGGTCACCTATGTCGGCGTTTCCAGCGGCGGCACGATGGGGATGTATCTGGCAGCGCGGCGGCCCGATATGGTGGAGAGGCTGATCCTGTCGAACACGCCTTCCGATCCGGTCGATACCAGCCATCTCAAATTGTCGCAGGGGCTGGTTGATGCCATGGCGCGGGCCAAAGAGACCGGTTTTCGGGATCAGGATTTCTGGGTGCAATTCCTGAACTTCTTTGCAGGTGATGCAAAACGCATGTCGGCAAGGACACATCGCGAATACTGGGATTTCTATCGCCGCGTGCCCGAAAAGAACCTGATCGGCCTGATCGCCCGCATCGGCGATGGCAAGCAAGCCGCCATCGAAATGGCCAAAGTGCGCAAGCCAGTGCTGCTGCTATGGGGCACGGCGGACCCGCTCCTGCCGGAATCGGCGCTCAATGCGATTGGCCGCTACCTTTCGAACGCGCAGATATCCAAAGTGTCGATGCCTGATGTCGGGCACTATCCGCCGCTGGAAGTGCCCGAACGGTTCGCGCAAATGATTGCGGCTTATGTCGAGGCGGCGACGCCCATTCTGCCCGCCGAGCAATAGACTGCCCGCCATTCGGAGAAATGCGCATCGGCCGGTTCTGTATCGGCCCTGCCCTGCCTAGGCCGCACCCATGACAAACGCCCGCACGCTCTATGACAAGCTCTGGGACAGCCACGCCGTTGCCGAATTGCCCGGCGGCGCAACGCTGCTCTATATCGACCGCCAGATCCTGCACGAGGTGAGCAGCCCGCAGGCCTTCGTTGCCATGCGCGATGCAGGCCGCAAGCTGCGTCGCCCGGAAACGCACATTGCCGTGGCCGATCATGCCGTGCCCACCCGCACTCGCACAGGTGCCATCGCCGATCCGCAAGCGCGTGCACAAGTGGCCGAACTGGAAGCCAACGTGGCCGAGTTTGCCGTGCCCTATGCGGCGCTGGATGGCGATGAACAGGGCATTGTCCACGTCATCGGCCCGGAAACCGGCTTCACCCTGCCCGGCACGACCATCGTCTGCGGCGATAGCCATACCACCACCCACGGCGCTTTTGGTGCGCTGGCCTTTGGCATTGGCGCGAGCGAACAGGGCACGGTCATGGCGGCGCAAGTTCTGCCGCAGACCCGCGCGAAAACGATGAAGGTCGAACTGGTAGGCACGCTGCCATCGGGGGTGGATGCCAAGGACATTGCGCTTGCCCTTATCGCCCGCATTGGCGCGCATGGGGCGGTGGGGCATGCGGTGGAATATACGGGCACGGCGGTGCAGGCCATGTCGATGGCGCAGCGCATGACACTGTGCAACATGACCATCGAAGCCGGCAGCCGCATCGGCCTTGTCGCGCCGGACGAGACGACCTTTGCGTTCCTGAAAGGTCGAAGGCTGGCCCCCAAGGGCGCGCTGTGGGACGCTGCCGTTGCCTATTGGCGCGGCCTGGCCAGCGATGCGGGCGCCATGTTCGACAAGGTGGTGACCATCGATCTTGCCACAATTGAACCTCAGGTAAGCTGGGGCACCAGCCCGAACCAGACCCTGCCCATCGGTGCCAATGTGCCCGATCCCGCCACGATTGCCGACCCGACCGAGCGGCGCGAAACAGAAAAAGCGCTGTCCTACATGGGATTGACACCGGGCCAGGCTTTGCAGGACGTGGCGATCGATCACGTTTTCATAGGTTCCTGCACCAATGGCCGGATCGAGGATTTACGCGCAGCCGCCGCCATCGCGAAGGGCCGCAAGGTGGCCGAGGGCGTAAAGGCCATTGTCGTGCCCGGCAGCGCCGCCACGCGCAAGCAGGCCGAAGCCGAAGGGCTGGACCGCGTGTTCACCGATGCCGGGTTCGAATGGCGCTTTGCCGGATGTTCAATGTGCGTGGCGATGAACGATGATCGCCTTTCCCCCGGCCAGCGCTGCGCCAGCACATCGAACCGCAATTTTGAAGGACGGCAGGGACCGGGCGGTCGCACGCACCTTGTCAGCCCGGCGATGGCTGCGGCCGCCGCCGTTTCCGGCCACCTTGCCGATGTAAGGACACTTGCCTGATGCCCGCCCAGCCCTTCACCACCGTAACGGGCCGCGCCGCCGCGATGCGCGAAGACAATATCGATACCGATATCATCTTCCCCGCCCGCTTCCTGCTGATCACCGCGCGCGCCGGCCTTGGCGATTATGCGTTTCACGACCGCCGCTTTGCCGCCGATGGCAGCAAAATCGCAGGCTATGTGCTCAATGATCCGCGCTTTGCCGATGCGCCGGTCATCGTGGCGGGTGCCAATTTCGGTTCGGGATCAAGCCGCGAACAGGCGGTCTGGGCGCTGCTGGGCCTTGGCACGCGGGCGGTGATCTCTGCCAGTTTTGGCGAGATTTTCCAGTCAAACTGCATGCGCAACGGCATTGTGCCGATCGTCCTGCCCGAAGCGCAAGTGGCAACGCTGATGGACCTGGCCGAACAAGGCGCGACCTTCTGCGTCAATCTGCAAGTGCAGGAATTGCAGGTAGAGGGTTTGCAACCCATCGCCTTCGCGATACCGGCAGAGCGCCGCCTTGCCCTGCTGAACGGTTGGGACGAGACGGACCAGATCGTCAACCAGCACAGCGCGGATATTGATGCTTTCGAGGTCCGCCAGCGCCAGACCCAACCGTGGCTCTATGCCGAGGAACCCGTGTGATGAGCACCGAAGAAGACCTGTTGGCCAACTACAAGAAGGCCTATGACAACCGCGTTGGCTTCGGTTCGCGGCCTGCGCTGCTGCTGATCGATTTCTGTCAGGCCTATTTCGAACCGGGCAACGCGCTCTATTCCGAAGTGGACGATGCCATCGCATCGGCCCTGCGCGTGCGCGCAGCGGCGCGGGCAGCAGGGGTGCCGGTGATCCTGACCAACGTGGTCTATCATCCCACCGGCTTTGACGGCGGGCGGTTTTTCGAAAAGGCCATGCCGCTGAAAAACTTCATCAAAGGCAGCCCCATGGGCGCATGGGGACCGGGGCTGGAGCCGTTTGACGACGAACTGGTGGTATCAAAGCAATATCCAAGCGCGTTCTTCGGCACATCGCTGGCATCGACGCTGACCGCCGCCGGGGTGGACAGCGTAATTCTGACCGGCCTCACCACATCGGGTTGCGTGCGCGCAAGCTGTGTGGATGCGATGAGCCACGGCTTCCGCACCGCTGTGGTTTCAGACGCTTGCGGTGATCGCCATGCCGGGCCGCACGAGGCCAACCTGTTCGACATGAACGCCAAGTATGCCGATGTGGTGAGCGAGGCAGAAACGCTGGCATTTCTTGCAACGCTGAAGGCCTGAGGCGCGCGATGCGGCTTTCGGGGCAGGTCGCGGCTATCACCGGGGCGGGGCTTGGCATAGGCCGTGCCACCGCCTTGCGCTTTGCCGAAGAGGGCGCGCGGCTGGTTCTGGCCGAACGCGACGCATCGCGCCTTGCCGATATTGCCCGCGATGCCGCCGCGCTCGGCGCTGAAGTTCTGCCAATGGCTTGCGACGTGACCGACGAGAGCGACGTTGCACGGCTTGCCGGGGCCGCGGCGGATTTCGGCTCTGTCTCGATCCTCGTCAACAATGTGGGCGGCGG